>CAZIGB010000037.1:0-10117 GCA_964539005.1 uncultured Gammaproteobacteria bacterium
TCACCGCCTTGCCGAGCGGCCAGCGCAATAATTTCAATGCCAAGCAAAAGGAGGCGATTGCTGATCATGTCGAAGCTTATCATTATTTACCCAAGAGCCTATCGATCAAAGAGGCGGTCCGGGTGGATGACGAGATCATGGGCTGTCCGATTGATGAGAAGAAATTCATTGAAACATTCGAAAAATATCTTGTTAACAATTAACTATTAACAGTGATAGGTGAAGATTTAGATTTATATATAGGATAGGCCAACTGTCAAAATTTAATTGCCAAAAAATATGCATACACATGATTTAGACATATCGATAAATAAGCTCTCTAAGATCGAGGGGCATGCTGATCTTGATATCAAGGTCGAGAACGGCGAGGTCAAGAAGGTTGATCTCCGGGTAATGGAGAATGTCCGTTTTTTCAATCAAGCTGTCGAGGGGCAGATGTGGAACGCTGTGCCGCAGATGACTTCGCGGATCTGCGGGACTTGTTCGATCGCTCATCTGACTGGCTGCATCGAGGCGGTCGAGAAGACGCTCGGGATAAAGCCGAGCCGGCAGACCATGATCCTGCGCAAGCTGACCATGTATTCGCTCATGATCCGCGACCATGCTCTCCATCTCTATTATTTCGTCTTGCCGGATCTCTACGGCGTCGATTCGGTCCTGGATCTGGCTGAGAGCGAGCGTGAGCTCGTGCATGAGTCCTTGCATGTGAAGTCTGCTGGCAATCATCTGTCAAATCTGGTGGCCGGCCGAGCCGTGCATGCGCCTTTCGAGCAGGTGGGCGGCTTTGCCCGGATTCCGGACAAGGAGCATATTCCGGCCGTGATCGAAGAGCTAAAGAGCGTGCGGCCGATGGTGATCCGGCTGATGGATATTTTCTATGATTGCCAATGGAAGCTCGAGCGAGCGACTGATTTTGTCGCTTTGAAGACGGATGATTTTTCCTTTCTCGAGGGCGAGATCGTCTCGAGCTCGGGGGCGCGGATTCCTGAGTCCCATTATTGGGATCATCTCCATGATGTGGTCATGCCTTATTCCCAGGCCAAGGGTTTCGAATTCGAAGGCCATGAATTCATGGTCGGGGCTCTGTCTCGGCTGAATCTGAATAAAGAGGCCTTGCATCCGGATACGAAAAGAGACGCGGCTAAGCATCTCGCTGTCTTTCCTTCGCGCAATATCTATCACAATAATCTCGCTCAGGCGATTGAGATCCTGCATTCGATCGATCATTCCATCCAATTGCTGACAGAAACGGAATTCGAACCCGAGCTTCCGGTTAAACCAGAGCGGCTTTCGGGCGAGGGAGTGGGAGCGATCGAGGCTCCGCGCGGTACGCTTTATTATTGGCTGGCGATCGATGAGGGCAAGGTCCGCTATGCCAATCTGGTGATCCCGACCGCGCAGAATCTGGTCAATATGCGCGAGGATATCAAGCAGATGGTGCATGAGCGCATAAATGATGGTGAGGCGGTTATCCGCAAAGAAGCGGAAAAGATTATCCGCGCTTATGATCCTTGCATGTCTTGCGCTTCGCATTTCCTTCGCGTCAATTGGCTTTAGTTTGCGCTTTGATCAGCTTGTCGATTATCTTCTTGATTTCATCTAGTGTCTGTTCTCCGAGTTTGGGCGGCACCCCGATGATGAGAAAATCTTTCAGGCTTCCGAGTTTGATCAGTAGTTTCAGATTGAGGGCGATATCCCAATCGTGCGGCGAATAGACGGCGCCAGTGGCTAGCTGTTCGGGATCGCTTATTGTTATTACCCGGTCGCTATTGATGACGGTATCGATGATGATCAGTCCAAGATTGTCGTTCGCGGGTAAGGGCAGATTCTCATTCGGATCGTGATGTTCGAAACGGATGTCGGGGTAGTACTTCTCGAGAGCGGGAATGAGGTCGAAGGGCAAGCGATCGCAGTCGAGCAAGGGGTTGCCGGCGTAGTAGATGGTGAGTTTTTTTTTCATAAGATAAAAAGGAAGGCGTTGCTTCGGTTCGCAACGCCTTTTGTTTTTTTTGAGACTTCAGGATCTTTCTGGCAGAATCTCAGAGCTGTCTTCTCTGTGCAGACGGTCTAGCCAGCAGACCAGGATGCGGCCATGAGCAGCGAGTTTTTTCCACCAGGGCCAGATCCGATAGTTGAGGCCGAGGTAACCATGACTGGCGTTTTGCCAAAGGACGATTTTTTTTATCTCTTCACGCCGGTAGCCACTTCCTGGGCATCTGGGTTTATATAAGAGAAACATGAAACCGGGTTCAGAGTTTAATTTGTTTGCTTTTTCTCGATTGATTTCGATCAGCTCGATTCCGGCCCGTTCATTCGGGCCCATTATTACTCGGCACATGATAGCTCCTTTTTTTGGTTGATTTTTGGCGGTAATTTCCGCTTTTTTTATTTACGCATTTTTATTTTCCCAGGTCTTGGACGGATTGTCAAATTATTTGACAAAAATTGAATAATATGATAAATTGAGCCACCTGATCATTGACAAATTAATACTTAAAAATCGAAAACAAGGAGGAAAAGATGGCGGAAAAAAGCCTGGTGGGTATGCGGATTTTGGACTGGCGTTGGTGGCTGGGAATGAAGCCGAAGTTTTTGACTGAAAAAGTCGAGATGGATTACGGTATTTCCGTCATTATTCCGGCTTACAATGAGGAGGCGTCTATCCGGGAAACAATCCGGAGCATCCAGGGACAAAGCGTCAAGATCGATGAAATCATCGTTGTCGACGATTGTTCGCAGGATCGGACCGGAGAGATAGCTGCGGCCATGGGCGCGACCGTCATCAGGACGGAAGTAAACCAAGGCACAAAAGCGATGGCCCAGGAATATGTCCTCAAGAAAGGATGTATCAAAACTGATCTCTTTGTGACGATCGATGGCGATACCATTCTTGATAAATGGGCGATCGAGCGGACGCTTCCGTATTTCCAGGACCCAAAGACCGCATCGGTCTGCGGGTTTGTTATCCCGGCTCGGATCGAATCGATCTGGGAGCGGGGACGATTCATCGAATACATCTTTGGGATCAGCCTTTTTAAGGCGGCCCAGAATAATGTCGGTGCTGTCATGGTCTCTTCTGGCTGTTTTTCGGTTTTTCGGACTAGTCTGGTCGAACAAATGGGCGGTTTCAAGGCACGGAGCATGGCGGAGGACATGGATCTGACTTGGGAATTTGCCATCAATGGCTATCACGTTTACTGTGACCAAGAAAGCTACTGCTACCCTTATGATCCGCCTACGATGAAAATCTTTGTCGCACAGATCGATCGCTGGTATCGCAGCTTTTTCCAGAACATCTCGATCCATCGGAAAGGCTTGCTCAAGAACAAGAAGCTGGCTCTCTTCGTGTATGGCTACCTGCTTGAATCCTTGACCTCGCCATTTATCATTCTGGCGTTCATGCTTTTTATCACCCAGAATATTCTTCTGGCTTTTGTCTTGTCTGTGTTGGTTGACTTGCTCTTGGTAAGTGTTTTTACTCTGGGGCGAGGAATCGGCTTGGGCATGTTTGGGAAAGTGATCACTTCGATTCCCTCTTATTTCCTGATCCGGCCGGTGAATTACTACGTTTTCTGGCGCTCGCTCTGGAAAGAGTGGATCGTCCGGGAGCCTTTGGCTGTTTGGAATAAGGGGCATTAAGTAAGGAGAATTCTGATGAATAAGCCCTGGCCCGTGTTTATTCTGTTGTTATCGGCAGCTGTTTCTCTCTTTTTCTTTTTTTATTTCTCAGTTAGCAAAGCTGGTGAATTGGAGGACCAGATTAAAAGAGGCAAAGAGTGCCTGATCGTATTGGGCAAGTCGAAAATCGTCGTACCATACCAGGCTTTGGTCGGCACGCAGGTGGATCGGGTGATCCGGGATATTGCCTGGAAAGATTCGCCTTTTGACGAGCGGGTTGATCCCGAGCGTGTCCCGACGAAGGCAGAGCTGGTGCCCTATATGGAGGGGTACTTAGCCGGCCTCTTGATGGATTATGCTCACGCCAAGGTCATCGGCCTCGGACCAGCCTTTGCGGTCAAGAAGAATGATCTCTTCTACGCCGAAGAAGCTCGGGGCAATTTTATCTTTGCCATCGACCAGAGCAAGACGGAATACGGAAGCGCAGAGCTGTATGAAGGAGGCAGAAAAGCCAAATTCGTGGATACGCATGGTTTCAATATGATCGCAGCAGCGGCCATGCACAAAAAAGAACAGAAAGGCCTCGACCTGGCTATCGCTTGTCTGGATCTGCCCGACAAGGCAAAAGCGGCTCTTTATCTTGCTAAGAACGGTATCCATTGCTTTGGTCCTTGTGATCGTTTTGCTTATCTGCTACTCGCTTATAAAGCTCAGAATCCGCAGGCGGCCACTATCATCGGGACGGCCCCGATCCGGCCAGCAGGCAAGACGGCGATTATCGGGGATCAGACACTGACGATCAGATCAAGTGAATTGATCGTTAGCCAATATACGGAAAAGCTGTATCCTGATCAGTACTGCGATACGCCCACGCGGTATTTCGAAGCACTGTCCCAGGTATACGGTTTAAAGCTAAATCTGATCAGAGAGGAGGCAGGAGCCGGCGAAGCAGACAAGGTAGTCCAGAGAGCGATCCGGGAAAAAGCAAAGGTGATCGGTGTCCGGGTCTGGAATGAAGCGGATGCTGACGCAGTTGCCAAGTGGTTGGAGTCGGATGGAGGCAATCGGGCGATTCTCTTCCATTCGGCAATCTATGAACCGGGCTATCAGATGTTTTTCCGATTTCCGAAGCAGACCAGCTTTGGTGATCTGATGCCTGAAATCTCAAACGTGGAGGAAAGTAGATGAACACAGCAAAAATCGCAGTAGCAGTAGTATTACTCACGATCGGGACTTCTCCTTTGTCCGCTCAGGCTGCTTACCCTTATATGTCCTGGGGTGAGCTGCGCTGGAGTGATGACGACATCAAGGAGGGTCTGGTGCTCGATGCTTATGCTGAGCAGGGTATCGATCTGGCAGCCTGGAAAGACTGGACCTTCGGCGCTTTTGCCGGACTCAGGCTGGTCCAGAGCAGTGAAGCGGATGATTTCTGGAACAACAAGATCGGACCGAGGGCCGGCGTGCGAGCAAGATATACTTTTACGCCTTTGCCCGGATTCTGGGGCAGCGCTGATTTCGGCGCCCGCGTCGATTATGAGATTTACAGTTCATCGGACCACTCCGACGGCTATGCCTTTGTTCCTTTTGCTCAATGGTCTACCGGCGGCGACTGGAAAAAGAGCGAGCTTTCGATCTTTGATCCGGCGAGCCGCTTCCCTCTGGCTTATCCGATCTATTTCGGCGGCGAGCTCCGGCATGTGAGCGGTGATATCGACGAAGGTCTGGTCCTCGATGCCTACATCGAACAAGGCGTTGATTGGACCAAGCGGGGCGACTGGACTCTGAACACTTTTGTCAGTTTCCGTCTCGTTGAAAGCGAAGAAGACGCTGATTATTGGAACAACAAAGCTGTTTCCGCGATCGGTGTCAAGGCAAAACATCCTATCCGGATCGCGGAGGGATCCTGGGGTGAAGGCAGTATCGGCGCGAGGGTGGAGAACTATAGCTATACATCGTCCGATCAGGAAGATGATCTCCGGGCTATCGTTTTTCTGCAATGGTCTTTCGGCGGAAAATTCTAGGAGGGTATCATGTACAATCCACTGAGTGGTTGTAGCGCAGTATTGCATTTGTTGATCAAACACCCGATCCTCGTGGTCGGGCTCGGATTGGCCGGGGCAGTCGCCGCGGTCAATGATGCGCCGGAATCAGTTTCGCCGCCAAAGGATCCGGTCGCCTATGAATCGGCGATAGTCGGAAGTCCGATCGTGGATGAAGCCATGAGCATCTCGGCAGAAAAAGCCAAGCAGGTCAGCGCGATCGCAGAAGACTTGCAAAGCCGGACAGAAATAAGCGCCCAGAGCCGAAGCGACGGCGGGATCGAAGTGCCGGTTGCCGAGGTCAATGAAAGCGTGAAGCGGGTCACGGAAAAGTGGTTCGCGGCTATCAAACAGGCTGAGAGCAATAATCAGCCACTCGGCGTCCATCCGGATGGGGTCTCATTTGGCCCGGCCGGACTGACGGAGATCGCTCTCCGGGATGTCATGCCGGATTGTCGGACCCTCGGCTATGACGAGGTCCTCAATGATCCGGAGGCCTCAAGCAAGTTTGCCTATCTCTACTTCCTCGACCTCATCCATGAGTTCGGCGACGTAGAAGTAGCTGTTATTGCCTATAACTCCGGAAAAACGCGAGTGAAAAAGTGGCAAAAAGAGAAGCGCCCTCTGCCAGGAGAGTATCTGGCCAGGGTCAAAGCTCATCTCAAGTAAGCCAGCAACAGCTGGTGAGCGGGTCAAGAAATTGACCCGCTTTTTTTATTAGCCTAAACATAATTGTTAAATGCATTTTTTGACAAAATACTAGGGGGGGGTAAAATGAAAATATTAATAATTTTCTAGCTATTATGGATTTAAAAGAAAGACAAGAGAGGCTAAAGATAAATCTGATTGACTATGATCTTGATCGCATGTGGCAGGCTCACCCCTTTATCAGCCAGCTTAGATCGAGGGTGTTGTTAATGATTCCGAAGGGGCTTTATGATTCCCAGGATCTTGAACATCAAGTATTATTTAGACTTACGACTTATGATCCAAATGACATAAGTGACGATATTATCCAATACGTAATAGATGAGCAATATTTGGTCATGCAAAGCAGGTTGGAAAAATTAAATGTTGATTTGGAAAGAATATTTAGAGGTTTGTGCGGAAAATATTCCGATCTAAATGTAAATGACAGACTCAAGTTGTGTAAAGAAGAAGGCAAGCTTGTGGCTAGAAATCATCAACGTTCATTCGCTGTTGAGTTTAGAGTGATACACGATGATAATATTGTTTCACTTTTCACTAATGAACTTCATTATATTCATCAGGGACGGCCGAAAGGAGAGACTTTCGGTTTTTATTTTGCTGGCGAAGAAATGCCCTGGGCGATTGAGACGACTGAGCCCTCGGTTATTGCTAAAGAATATAAGCGTGAAGCTCTCTTGGCTCATGGAGTTGATCCTAATAAAGCAATTGAACTAACGCGGTTTTATACTCTTCCCGGAGCTCCTCTAAATGCGATATCATTGATGGACGGACTAGTCTCAAAACATTATGAAGGTAAGGGGATTGAGGCTCTTTTTACGACAACTATGCCGATGTATTCAAAGACAAAGAGTACTACTATCGCCGGGGGAATAAATAAAGTCTTATTAGTTAAGGATCTTCGGCATAAATTCGTCAAGGAAAAAGTCGGTGATCGATTTTGTTATCGACACACAACAACCTTGCCGCAGCAGAATGTGGGTGCTGACTTTTTGACAACTCATCATAATTTCCCCACCATGTTTGTGGTGGAGGTTTTTAAAATAATCAACAGAACTTCACTTGAGCCATTAGCCATTCTTGCTGATGAGAAAAAGGTAATATATGTCCGGCAAAGAGAGTCGCAGGTAGAGGTTGAGGCTAAGTTTATCGTCAAGGATGTAAACGCGATGGTAGAAAGGATAATTAAAATCGGGAGCAAGTTTGCTCAAACGGAGTATATTAGGGATATAATTTTTGGATGTAAAGATGATAATCGAAAAATCAGGCTTAGGATAAAAAATAGTTTTGAGCGGTCAGAGATTGAGGTTATTTACAAATATAAGATTGAGTCTGCAGATAATAATCTCAAGACAGAGATTGAGGAGATAGTGTATAAAGGTAGTCGAATTGATGAGGCATTAGCCTCTATTCAGATGAAGGGGAATTTTAAGGAAGAGAATTCATATGAAAAGGTGAGATCGATATATATGATTGATCAGGTAGAGCTTGCTTTGGATATATATCCTTATGGAGTTTGGCTAGAGATAGAAGGTAGAGGTGAGCTCATTTGGCAGGTTGCCAAGAAGCTTGGGTTTGAAAGGAATGATGCAATTACCTCGAACGCAGATGAACTTTATCTTGAATGGAATAAGAGGTTTAAGCTGAAAGAGTTTTGGGACGTTAGATTCGGGTTTTTGGGAGATAAATGATTGGTTATTAGTATGGAGTGTTGTATTACAAAAAAAGATCTAAGCGCTATTGAAGAATCTTCAAGTTTTGAAGATTTGCTTAAAATTGCTTTTGCGATAATTAAGAAAATGTCAAAACCGGTTATTCAGGTCTGTGGACCAATTTCGAGCGCTGGTGATGGAGTGGACAGAAATCTTAAGGCAATTGAAGATAAGATAAATACATTGGAAGCTGAGGGGAAGAGCGTTTTTAATCAATTAATTTTTGAAAGAGCTTTTGACAGGATATTGAATGTGGCGAATCATCAGGGATATGATATGCCTATTCTGGAAGGCTTTTATGGGCCCCTTTTTAAGTCAGGTTTGATTGATAGGATACATCTTCTTCCTGGATGGTCTAGTTCAATTGGCGCTCGGTGGGAGCATGATTGTGCCAAGCGACTTGGAATTGAGATAATTAAGGATGATGAATGGAGTAAGTAAATATATTCAGTTTCTTGTTATCAGGTAGGACATAGCCCTATTTCTAGTTTAGATTTTGTATTGAATTATATTTTAAGGCTGGTTAGATGCCAGTTTTTTATTTGCATTCCAGTAAAAAAATAGTCATAATAAGGCAAGGTGGAGAATATATAAAAAAGTTTTTAGATTTTGACAAAGCGCCATTTTATATATAAGATAAGCATATAAAACTAAGCGAAATATGATATGAACGATAAAAAAGCGGGAGCGCCCGAGGCAGAGAAAAATGTCTTTGCTGTCATGGAGGAAGAAGTGAGCGCTTTTTGGGAAAAATCCAAGACTTTTGAGAAATCTGTTAAAAAGGAAGCGCCGTTGGGGGACTATGTTTTTTATGATGGGCCGCCTTTTATTACCGGTATGCCTCATTATGCTACTTTATTGCCAAGTATTGCCAAGGATTTGATCCCTCGTTATCAGACTATGAAAGGACATCGCGTAGAGCGGATCTGGGGCTGGGATTGTCATGGTTTGCCGGCTGAGAATAAGGTCGAGGGTGAGCTGGGTTTAAAAAACAAGCAAGACATCGAGACGCTCGGGGTCGATAAGTTCGTGGCTGCTTGTCGCAACTACGTGAATACCGGATCCGAGCAGTGGCGCTGGTATATCGATCGGATCGCGCGCTGGGCAGACATGGATAATTCCTACCGCACCATGGATAAGGATTTTATGGAGTCGGTCATTTGGGCCTTCAAGGTATTATATGAAAAGGGCCTGATCTATGAAGGTTATCGCACCTCTCTGCATTGTCCACGTTGCGCGACGCCACTCTCAAAATTCGAGATTACGATGGATGCCGGATCTTATAAGGATGTGACAGAGAATTCCATCGTAGTCGAATTCAAACTCAAAAGCGAAAAATTCAAAGATGCTTCTATCTTGGCTTGGACGACTACACCTTGGACTCTGCCTGGCAATCTGGCTTTGGCGGTTGGTTCAGATATTGATTATGTAATGATCGGGAAGAAAGATATCAGAGATGGCGGTCTGGTCCGTTTTATCCTGGCTAAGGATCTTCTGGAAAAACATTTCGAAGGGCAAGACTATGAGATCTTGCAAGAGTTGAAAGGCTCTGAGCTTGTCGAGATAGAATATCAAGCGCTTTTTGACCTGGGAAACGAAGAGATAAAAGCAAGTGCGAATGCTTATCGGATTTATGCGGCAGATTTTGTTTCGACTGAAGAAGGTACTGGTGTTGTCCATATCGCGCCTAATTTCGGAGAAGATGATTTCAATGTCGGCAAAGCCGTGTCATTGCCGATGCTTGATCTCATGGACGAGACTGGCACTTATTCGGATCTCGCTGGTCCGGATTTCCGCGGGCTCTATTACAAGAAGGCTGGCAAATTAGTGCTTGAAAAGATTGCTGACAGGATTTTTTCACAGGCTGATCATACCCATTCCTACCCCTTCTGCTATCGCTGTTCGACACCACTTATCTACAAGACCCAGAAGGCTTGGTATCTCCGTATTTCAGATATCCGGGAGCGCATGATTGCGCTTAATCAAAAAATCAATTGGCAGCCAGCTTATTTCAAGGAAGGCCGTTTCCAGAAGAATCTC
>CAZIGB010000038.1:0-9668 GCA_964539005.1 uncultured Gammaproteobacteria bacterium
TCTATCTGCGCGCATAAATAGCGAATCTGTTCTTCAGAAAAAGTCCATTCAAGCACCCTTACCCCCATTATACCAAGCAACCTGCAAAATTAACAAGCAAACGCTTTTTAGGTACCAAAAAAGCTTCACCAGTAAAACTAATCAAGAATTGGCTTGTATCCAAAAGGGTACTGATACTTGCGTATCGGTCCGCGGTCCTCTGTCATTCGCCCAGATCACTCCAGACTGAAACAGATTTTCGTGGTTTAAACCTTAATTCCTACGCCCCTTGCCCACGGGCTCGGGAGAAACGGAACAGCCAAGATAGAAAGTTTGATCCAAATCTTGAAAGTAGTCGTTGATGAAGCTTTTTTGGTGACCGAGCTTCTTTGCTCAGTCACCTGTTTACGATTGAAAGGAACAGCATATATATCTTTATTTTTATGTCTTCATTATATCACAATTATAACATCTGCCAAGTTAAAGAAAAATTAAGCTTTTAGCTTCTATTCTTCTCTCTGCCACCACAGGATCAGGAGCGCTAGTACCAAATAATACGCAAAAACCGGCCAAAAACTTGCTTCCAAGGAAAAACGGGCGCCAGGCAAAGACACCACCCAATCCGAAACCAGCCGGAGATAAGTGATCAGCCAGCGCGCGGGCAAGAAAAAAAGGATCGCTAGACCATTCACGAAAAATGACAATACAATCGCGATCAAGAGAGAAATAAGGATCAAGGCGGAAGCCCAGAGAACAAGAATATTGGCCAAGACTCCATAGACCGAAACTGTCCCAAAATGAAAAGCAACGATGCCGGCAGTGGCTAGACTCGCGGCTAGGCTGATAGCTGTGGCCTCGCGCAGCTTGAAAAAATTCCCGATCCCGAGCCGGAGCAAGAGACTATCCAAGAGCGGATAGAGCTGGATCAGGCCAAAAAGAGAGAGAAAAGAAAGCTGGAAACCGATATCGTCCCTGAGGTAAGCGGGCTTTACGAGGAGCATGAGAAAACCGGAAAAGATAAGCACCCGGCTGAAGCTAGCTGGCCGACCGATCTTGACCCCATACATGAGGAGGGCAGCCATGATACCGGAACGCACCCCCGAAGAAGGACTGTCCGCCATGATGACAAAAAGCAGGATCAAGACCAGACTGATATAAAAGATCGGACCCCGCCCCAGGCCGAGGCGCAAGAGCAAAAAATAGATCAGACCGGCCATGATCGTGATGTGCGTCCCCGATATCGCGACCACATGGCTAAGGCCCGAAAGGCTAAAGCTCGCTTGCAGCTCCTTGTCAATGAGCTTGGCTTCACCGAGCACAGTCGCCCGCGCGATATCCGACTCTGGCTCACCTAATCCTTGCTCGATAATCACCCCGATCCGATGCCGGACAGCATAAAGACCCGACCAAAATCTACTTCCCTGCCCCGACCTGATTATCTCGATTGCGGGGTAATAGATGATCGAATAGATCCCGTCCTTGGCCAGATAGCGTTCATAAGCAAAACCCTCATAAGGCTCCGGCGCCTGGATATCGCCCCTGATCTCGATCTCGTCTCCATAGCTGAGGCGCGGATATGGATCAGCAAAAACCATCGCCCGACCAGACACGGCTCTTTCTCCGATCCGGGAAGCAGACAAGACGAAGCTCTGGCGCTGGCCATTCATCAACACATCATCCGCGATCCGCCCCCGGATTATCTGCTTGTCAGCGTGATGAGTACAGAGATCAGCCGGGCCAAAGTCCGGCCGATCAAAAGCTACGCGCCAGCAAGCAAAAGAAAAAAAGACCGCCCCGATGAGGACGATCCTTAAGAAAGGATATTCTGAAAAAGCAAAGACTAGGACCAAGGCAAAGAGACAGAAAAGAAAGATAAGCTCCGGCCTGAGCTGGCTAGGCCAGAAATCAGAAACCGCCACTGCCACACCCCCGGCAAAAGACAAAGTAGCCGTATAAAAATAGCCGGCTAAACCTGAAAATTTTTCCCCTCCTTGGCTCATTTTCCTCCTCTAAAAAAAGTTTACAATTCGATCCCGTAGACCTCGGCCAGAAGCTCGAGATCCTTCTTGCTCCGGATCAGATAATCGGCATTCTTGTCCTTGAGCGCATCGAGCACGGCCAGACCGAGCTCATCGCCGACAGTCTGACGATAGATCTCCGTAAAAGCAGAAAAGTCTTTAATAAAGCAATGTCCGCCTGCACCCCGGCCGCTCTTGTGAATCGGGTCGAGATGGCTGCGGCCGATGCGGGGATCATTGGCAATCCCCTCTTTCACCTTTTCATAACGCGCCCCGTTCTTCTCCGCCAGATCATAGAGCATGTTCGCAAAGATAACCTTGAAATAAAGGAAGACATTCGCGCCGTATTTCACGAGCTCCGCCTCTCGCGCCGAACAGATCTGCTCAAAAGGCGCGGCTGGCAGAACGGCCAGGATCTCGCGCGCCTTGGCTTTGTAAGTATCGTCCATCACAGGCAGGCCGATAATATTGCGGGTCGGATGAGCCGCGTCATGTGCGGCGCTCGCTTCAACCAAAAACTCAGGCGAGTGAACGACAAAGACAGCCGGATTCTCTTTTTGGATCGCTTCTGTCCGGCCCGGGAGCAGGGTCGATTTGATCACAGCTGTCTTCCCCTGGCCCACCAGCTTGACTGCGCTCCGCAAGATACTATCGTCAAACTTATTGTCCTTGGACGGAGTGGGAACCGCAATAAAGACAATATCGCAATCCTTGATCAGCTCTTTGTTGGCCACATAAGGTTCCTCGAGTCCATAGCGCACGACTTCATAGCCACGCTCTTCGAAATCATCAGCATAATGGCGTCCGATCCATCCTTGACCGATAAACCCAATCTTTTTTCCTGGCATATTATCAAATTAATTATATAAAAAAACATTATAATTCCCTTTTGTCATCCTGAGCATAAGCGAAGGATCCCTCAAACATCACTCCCGAACCAGCACCCCACAAAAGAACTAACATTAAATCACTGACCCATATTCAAGGGATTCTTCACTAACGTTCAGAATGACAAAGACTCTGACAATTATTTTCGGCTCCACCGCAGATACGCCTCTACAAAAGGCATAAGCCCGCCGTCCAATACCCCATCTATATCCTGCGTCTCTTCCTGGGTCCGATGATCCTTGACCAGCTTATAGGGCTGCATCACATAAGAACGGATCTGCTTGCCCCATTCCGCTTTCTGCGCTTCACCGCGAAGCTGGCGCTCTTTCGCCTCCCTTTTCTCGACTTCGAGCTTGAAAAGCTTCGCCTTCAGGATATTCATGGCGCTTTCCTTGTTCTGGTGCTGGCTGCGCTCATTCTGACAAGTGACCACGAGACCGCTCGGGACATGACGGATCCGGACCGCCGAATCAGTCGTATTGACCCCCTGTCCGCCCGGACCAGAAGAGCGGAAGACATCGATCGAGAGATCAGAGTCCTTGATCTCGATATCCTCGGTTTCTGGTAACTCCGGTATCACCTCGACCAGCGCAAAAGAGGTATGGCGCATTGCCTCGGCATCAAAAGGACTGATTCGCACCAGCCGATGGACACCTGATTCGCCCTTTAGATGGCCATAAGCCCAACGTCCGCGAATGAGATAAGTCGCGCTCTTGAGCCCGGCCTCCTGGCCCGGAGCCCGATCGATGATTTCCGCTTTCCAGCCCTTTTTCTCCGCAAAACGGAGAAACATCCGTTCGAGTATTTCCGCCCAGTCCTGGGCATCGACCCCGCCCGTGCCAGCGTGAAGCGAGATAATAGCCGCTCCGCTATCGTAGCGACCATTAAAAAGGATGAAGAATTCCAATTTTTCAAAACGCTCTTTGAGCGCGAGTGCTTGCTCATTAGCCATTTCCTCGATTGCCGGATCCGGCTCTGTCCGAGCTTCGACGATGAGCTCCATCAAATCATTTATCTCTCTTGTTAGATTATCCCATTCGGCGATCTCTTTCTTGAGCTCTTCCGCCTCCTGGCTGATCCGGACCGCCAGCGCCTGATCATTCCAGAAACCAGGCTCATTCATCTCGGCCCCCAAAGAAGCGACTCTAAGTCTTTTTTCCTCAATAGCCAAAAGTCGCATGGTTGCCAAGACCCGTTCTTTCAGTTCTTCCAGATTTTTCAAGATGTTTTCCATTATATTTCTTTGCTATCTTATCATATCTATTTGCCATAATAAAGGAATAAATGCTAAAATACAAGTATTAGGGAAAAAATTAAAAAAATCCTTTGTTTTCCCCGAGAGAAAACAAAGGATAATTGATGCTCAGTTACAGCTCTTTTCCTGATAACGAAAAAGGAGATTAGAGCCGATACAGACTTTTTTTAAATTTTCGCCCGTCTTGACGATTGCCTTATTCCGTCCCAATATAACCAAGCTAGCGCCTGGATTTCGGGCTGTCAGATAAGCCGTTAATCCGTCTCTAGTAACCCAGAAATCAGCCGTCACAAAGCAGACGATCAAGAACCAGAGAACCATAAGACCGAAAAGAACGCACCAGTTTGAGATCAAGTCCCCCAAGCTTTTTGGCGGAGTGATTTCCTGATCGGGGCAGACACATTCACTCCCTATGTCCGGAAAACCGTTCTTAAGTATCAGCATGACAGCTTCCTCCTTTTGAAAGATCGTAAAACAAAGCTAGTTGTAGTTTATAGAAAAAATAATAACATTCAGAAGCTAAAAAATCAAGTATCTTGATACCTCCCCAGCTTCTCCCAATACTCAATCCGCTACAAATTAAGCCACAAGAATGTTCAAAGAAAATTTTTCCGAACAAAAAATTTATCAGCCCGAAGAATTGCAAGGCAAGATAAGGGAAAAGATTGCCAAAGAAGCAATGGACCGTTGCCATTACCGCTACTGCGATATTATTGTCCGGGATCCGGCTATTCTCGATCGCCTGGCTGACATCCGCAGCCATGACGAGAAAACCTTTGACCATTCACTGGCGGTCGCCAACATAATGGCCTATGTCATCAATCAGCTCAAAGACAAGCTGGCTGAGAACGAAGCCTATTTTCTGATGCGCTCATCCCTGCTCCATGATTATGGCAAGATCGGCACTGATCCAGCAATTCTCAACAAGACAAAACAGCTCGAAAATTCAGAAAAATTAAGCTTGAAAGACCATCCCTTGATCGGCCATGCGATGTTGGATGATGAGCCAGACACGGTCCGTAATCTGGTCGGCACCCACCATCTCCACCAAAAAGATGCTTATGGCCTAGACCTAAAGGATATTCTCAATCGAGAGCAAGTCGAAAAACTATCCAAAGTACTATCGGCCGTAGACAGCTTCCAAGCCATGATCGACGAGAATCGACCGAGCAACGCAGGCGGAACGAAGACTATCCAGGAAATCATCAATGAGCTCAATCAGGACTTTATCAAGGATCAGGACAATGCCCTAGTCCTGGAGACGATCATGCTTCTCGAAGGCTATTATTACGAGCTCTCAGACCAGCAAAAAAAACTGCGCCACAGCCAAGACTTCGATACGCTTGGCCACGCCTAAGAAACAGACACCATCAGCCACAAAAAAAACCATCTCCGGAAGGAAGATGGTTTTCTGGTCTTCAAGGACTGGATTTTCTAATTTTTCATCTCTTCCAGTTTCAGCTTAAGTTTCTGCTCTTTGCCCTCGCGGATTATCTTCATTTCAATCTCGTCGCCGACTTTGTGCTTGGCAATAATGCGGGCCAAGGGATTATCAATGCTTACTTTTTCACCAGCCAATTCGATGATAATATCCCCTTCTTCGACTTTGGCCTTGGCCGCTGGCGAGCCGGGAATGACCGCCAGATCCGTCCTGTTTTCCCCCCGGACTACCAAGGCGCCTTCATCTACCTCCAGATTGTTCGCTTTGGCAATTTCCGAATTGAGCATAGCATAGCGCACGCCGAGCCAAGGCCGGACGATACGGCCGTTTTTCCGGACGCTTTCATAAATATCTTTGACCGCGTTGATCGGGATTGAAAAACCGATATTCTCCGCCCCCTGGGCAATCGCGGTATTGATGCCGATTGCCCGCCCGCTGATATCGAGGAGCGGTCCGCCAGAATTACCCGGATTGATAGCCGCATCGGTCTGGATGACATCGATCAGCTCCTCCGCTGCCGAACCGCCGCCAGCCGTCACATTACGAGCCAAGCCCGAAACAACACCAGTCGAGACTGTATTGCGGAATTCACCGAGCGAATTACCGATCGTGATCACGCTCTGCCCGACTTTGAGATTCGAGCTATCACCAAGCTCGACAAAAGCCAGATCCTTGGCTTCGATCTTGAGAACAGCCAGATCATTAAAGGCATCCTTAGCGAGTACCTTGGCACTATGCTTTGACTCGTCATTCATGAGGACAGTATATTCCGCCTCATCGTCATCGACCACGTGCTTATTGGTCAAGATATAACCGTCAGCAGAGACGATAAAGCCGGTCCCGCCGCCGACCTCCTTTTTCTCTGTCCCGTTCTGGCGATACTGGGGCTGGCTGAAGAAACCGCCAAAAAACTGGTCAAAGATATCGCCTGAGGGCTGGCGATAATAACGCTCGATAATCGGCAGATCCTTGGTCACGATAATACTGACAACGGCTGGCGCGGTCTTTTCGACCACCGATACGACCGAGGATTCCTCCTCGACCTTCACATATTTCTCAGTCAGACCAGGAGCCGGCTCGGCTGGCGAACCGCTGGCTAGACTGGAAAGATTATCGAGAAAAGTTCCACCCCTAGTGGACAAGCTGCCAGCCAGATAGCCAAATAATCCCCCCAGAGCCGAGGAAAGGATAATTGATGAAATTATAATACTGACAAAAAACCGCTTATTGTTTTCCATAGATTTGGTTTTTAGACTTAGTACTATTTACTACGCCTGATTATAGGATATTCTTCCATTATTTGTCAAAATAAAAAAGCCGGTTTTTAAAATCGACTATTTTACCCTTTTCACAACAAACGCCCTCTTTATGCAATAGCTCAGCCTTCCTCTCTACCCCAAAGGCATAACCCCCGATGAGCCCATCCGCGCAGACTACGCGGTGACAAGGCACGAATGGAGCATTCGGATTCTTATGCAGGGCATTACCGACCGCCCGGGCCGCTCCTGGGCGTCCGAGAGCTCGAGCCAGCGCAACATAGGTCGTGACAGAGCCGGGCGGAATCTGTTTCAATTTTTCCCAAACTTCTTCTTCAAACAGATAATTATTTCCTAAAACTGTCCAAGAGATCACCAGGCGCGCTCCTCAGATCATCCATGCCCTGCTCCACACCATCTGTCAGACCCAGGGCCTCCTGATAAGCCCGGATCGCTTCTTTGATGATCGGTGGCAGATAGAGAAAACCGATGATTATCGGTATAACGATTATAAATAACTTCAGAGTACTAAAAACATTCTGCCACATCATGTAGCTGTTTGTCTTTTTTGACAAACGGAGAATCTCATCCGAGAGTTCAAGGTTTTTTTCAATCAATTCTTTGATGCCAGGCTCCATCCCTTCATCATTCTCCCTGTTAACATTTAAATTTACAGTCATAGTTTTATCTATAAGCGCAATAACGGACATACGGTTTGGCTATTTCCACCATTTCCTCCATCATTTTTTCCGAAAAAGGCGCATTCTCGAGATAATTATTATTTACTAGCGGCGTCGAGCCCTGAAAAATTTGCAAATACCATTTCTCAGCTCCGCTAATCAGCTGAGCCATCGGCTCGATATCCAGGCTTTCATGCAGGCCCGGGACAAGAGTTGTCCGGAATTCATAAGGCAAGCCCGAAGTCATGATCAAACTGATACTCTTTTTGATCGATTCGATATCAGCGCTCGCACTGACTACTTTTTCATATTTCTGCGCTGGCGCCTTGATATCCATGGCAATATAATCGATCAAGCCCTCTTCCAATAAGCGCTCAAGCATGGCTGGGTTCGTGCCATTGGTATCGAGCTTCACTTTAAATCCCAAATCTTTTATCTTTTTAATGAATTCAGGCAGATCAGGCTGCAGGGTTGGCTCGCCACCCGAAATGACGATGCCATCAAGCTTGCCGCGACGTGATTCCAAAAAAAGAAAAAGGCTATCCTCCGTTACCGAAGGATAGCTCTTCTCGCTGAACCGCGCAAAGCGGCTATTTTGAAGCTTGTCATCCTCGGTTCCGGAATTCAGTCCGCGCGTAGCGGGTTTCGGAACTGGAGACACGACAAGCATGGGGTTATAGCAGAAGTGGCAGCGGAAATTGCAGCCTTGGGTAAATACGATCGCAGACAGATGCTCAGGGTAATCGATAAGACTGAATTTTTCCAGACCGCCTATTATCATATCAGGACAGAATCTTTGTTTTTTTAGCTATTATTTCTTTACTTCGTAGGTCTTGCGATCTACATACTCAGACTGCTTGCCCTTGTTCCAGCACTTGGTCGGCGTATACCAGCCATTGACGCGGGAGTAGATCTGACATTCCTGTCTTTTTGTTTTGATTGGACTCATAATATTGGGGATTATGAACCGGCTCGGCGCCTCCTTCGCGCGGCCGGAAAACTTATTAATTTTTATTTGAATAAATAAACGGTTTTTTATAGACCAGCCATCTGATTGATAAGCTCCCGGTCAAAATCTCTCTCTATCGGAGCTGCTGCCTCAGCTGGGTTTGTCTTTTCAGGACTAGGCTTTGTGGCCAAGACTGGCGCTTCTTCTTCGTCATAACCATTTTCCTGATCGCATTTCGGGCAGTACTGGTGCTCGCCTGGCAAATAGCCATGCTTCGGACAGATCGAGAAAGTCGGCGTAATAGTGAAATAAGGCAGATGATAATTCTCGCAGATCTTCTTGACCAATTTCTTGCAACTCTCGATGTCCTTGATGCGCTCACCGATAAAGCCGTGCAGGACCGTGCCACCGGTGTACTTGGTCTGAAGTTTATCCTGCAGCTCCAATGCTTCAAATATATCATCAGTGAAACCGACTGGCAAGTGGGTAGAATTTGTGTAATATGGGTCTACTCCTTTGTTACGCACAGCCTCATCATTCGCGACAATGATATCAGGGAAGAGTTCTTTGTCCTTCTTGGCAAAGCGGTAAGTCGCGCCTTCTGCCGGGCTAGCCTCCAGATTGTAAAGATTATTGGTCTCATTCTGGTAGTCCATGAGCGTCTCGCGCATATAGTCGAGAATCTCTTCAGCAAAGGCTTTACCCTCCTCACTGGAAATGTCTTGCTTAAGGAAATTGCGGATCGCCTCATTCATGTCGTTGATACCGATGGTGTTGAAATGATTCTGCCAATAAGCACCGAAACGTTGGTGGATTTCTTCGAGATAATACTTGGAATAAGGATAAAGGCCGTCATCTGAATACTGCTCGATGAGCTTGCGCTTTATTTCCAGGCTCTCTTTGGCCAGATCCATCAATTTTTTTAGTCTCTGCTTGAATTCTTTCTTATCTTTAGAAAGATAGCCGATGCGGGACAGATTGACAGTAACTACGCCCAAGCTCCCGGTCAGCGGATTGGCCCCGAAAAGGCCACCCCCGCGCTTCCTGAGCTCGCGATTGTCGAGCCGGAGCCGACAGCACATACTACGGGCATCATCCCGGTTCATATCGGAATTGATGAAGTTCGAAAAATAAGGAATGCCATATTTAGCGGTCATTTCCCAGACTGGTTTCATGGATTCTTTATCCCAATCAAAGTCTTT
>CAZIGB010000039.1:0-9624 GCA_964539005.1 uncultured Gammaproteobacteria bacterium
TGGATTTGTTTTGTAAATTGAACTTATCAACTAGACAAAAAAATCGTTTATCGATAAGATAAAATTAACAACACCATACAAAAACAAATGAAAAAACAGAATGCTTCAGTATTAGTAATGACTTTAGTCCAGAAAAACGTGGACTAAACTTTTTTGTTTGCATAAAGGAGGGGATAAGTGTGTATATAAGTTAATATACACTAATATTAAATAAAATAACTAGTGGACAAGTAGTGGATAATTGGGGAAAGTACACTGTCTTGTGGAATTAAGTATGTACGATCTAATAATAATTGGTGCTGGACCAGCCGGCATGACAGCAGCGATTTATGCTGCTAGGCGAGAAATGAAAGTTCTAATCATTTCCAAAAATATTGGCGGACAAGTTCTTTGGGCTTCAGAGATTGAGAATTATCCTGGTTTTCAGTCGATTGGGAGTTATGACTTGATTAACAAAATGAAAGACCAAGTCGAGGAGCTAGGGGTAGAGATTAAAAATGCTGAGGTTCAGGATATAAAAAGGGTTGCTGATAGAACATTTGAATTAAGTACCAATGAGGGGGTTTTTACAGCCGAAACAGTTTTGCTTTGTTTGGGTCTTTTTCCGCGCCGCCTTGCGATCAAGGGGGAAGAAGAATATGTAGGCAGGGGAGTTACTTATTGTGCTAATTGCGATGGGCCTTTCTATCGAAACAAAAGTGTAGCTGTGGTTGGAGGTGGCAATTCTGCCTTGGATGCTGCAGAGGTATTATCAAAAATTGCTACCAAGGTGTTTCTCGTGCATCGTGGCCAGTCATATAGAGCTTTTGAGTCTTTAGTGGAAAAGATAAATCAAACCAGCAATATCGAACAGTTATTGAATTCTGAAATAGTCGAAATAAAAGGGGAGGCGAAGGTTTCTTCGATTTTGGTCAAAACTGGCGCCGAGCAGAATGAGCATCAGGTTGATGGTGTTTTTATAGAGGTTGGCCGCATTGCTCATACAGACTTTGTGGCCGACTTAGTCGAAAGAAACGAGAAGCAAGAAATTATTGTGGATGAATATTGTCGTACGAAAACAGAGGGTCTTTTTGCTGCCGGCGACGTTACTCAAATTCCATTTAAGCAGATAAGTTCTGCCAATGGACAAGCCACTATAGCCGCATTGGCTGCTTATCAATATATTCAGCTCAAAGATGGTAAAGCGCAGGAAATGATTTTTGATCGGGGCCGCAAATAATAAAATGGAAAAAGCCTTAGAGCTGGAAAAAAAATTGTTTGCTGAAGGGATGTTTTTGATAGCGGGTGTAGACGAAGTTGGTAGAGGTTGTTTAGCTGGTCCGGTAGTAGCGGCCAGCTTTTTTTTGGGAAAGGAACAAATTGTCAATTCAAAACTAAAGGAAAGGGTAAATGATTCAAAGATTTTGAGCGTAAAACAAAGAGACTTGCTTTTTGAGGAATTGACCAATGATTTTGAATTCGGCATAGGTCTTGTCGAGGTGAGCGAAATTGATAAAACAAACATCTTATTAGCCAGTTTGCAGGCAATGTGTAATTCTTTGCTAACATTAAATAAAAAAACTGATTTTGTTTTAATAGACGGAAACCAAAAAATAAAAAATATCAGCACCAGACAGATCCCGATAATTGGCGGTGATAAAAAAGTTTTTTCGATTGCCGCAGCTTCGATAATTGCCAAGGTTTATCGTGATCGCTTGATGCTAAAAATCGATGAGCTTTATCCTTTATATGGTTTTGCAAGACACAAGGGCTATGGAACTGATTTTCATCGGCAAGCCATCAAAGAATATGGGCCTTGTCCAGAGCATAGATTAAGTTTTGAGCCTCTAAAAAGCTTTCTAAAAAAAGCTAAATAAGCCTTATTTGTCTGCTGTAGGTATTTGTAGTATAATAAACAAAAGAAAAAATATGTTAAAAAGCGCTGACAAGTTGATAAATTTGGATTTAATTATTCAAAAAACAGGCATTGGCGAAGGAATGATAGTTGCAGATTTTGGTTGTGGATCCTCTGGGCATTTCGTATTTCCGCTTGCCAAGGCGGTCGGTAAAAATGGTCAAGTTATCGCCATAGATATTTTAAAAAAATCTTTAGATAATATAAAAAGACTGGTAACGAGTGGCAATTATCATAACGTTGAAACAGTCTGGACCAATGTGGAGATTTTTAATGGTTCGAAGCTCGAGGCGGGTAGCGTAGATTCAGTTTTGATAATCAATACATTGTATCAATCGAAACATCGGAGCTCGGTCATCCGTGAAGCGGCCAGAATACTCCGAAAAAATGGCACAATTAATATAATCGATTGGAGAAAGATTAGTTCTCCCTTGGGACCGAGAACAGAAGACAGAGTGGATCCAAAACACTTAATTCAAATCGGGCAAAAGCTCGGATTAAGTCTCGAAGAAGAATTTTTTGTTGGCAAATATCATTATGGCTTGATTTTTCAGAAGCTTTAGTATAAGGTGAAAAAGATTTAATTTGTTAGAAAGTAAGCGTATGCAACATTTCATGAAAGCCGGCTATTGGTTTGAAATGAGACAGGAAAGCCTTCATTATACCGGTTCTATTTTTTTTTCTGGACTAGCTTTGATATTTCTAGCTTTGATAGTATTTTTTTGGATCAATAAAAAAAGAAAGAACAATGGTCATTATTTTCGCATATGGCGACGCCTCAATAGTTTTGGAACCGCCAATTTGATAATTGCTTTTTTTCTTTGGTTTTTTGCTTACGAGGGTATTTATATTTTTTCTAGTCGCCTTTGGCTAATTGTCTGGTTTATTATAATGGGGATTTGGTTATATTTTATTTATAAAGATTGGAAAAGGGTGCCAGAACTAATCAGGCAGAAAGAAAAAGAGATGGAGTATAAAAAATACATTCCCTAAGATAATAAAAATTGGCCGAAGGGCCAATTTTTTTATGAGTAATTTTCATGCAAAAGAAGTCGGTGAGTTTGGTGAAGGTCTGGTAATAAAGTATTTGGAAAGAAAGGGGTATCAAATCAAAGAAAAAAACCTTAAATTATCTTATCAAGAAATAGATATTGTTGCCTTCGAAAAAAAAGAATTAGTTATCATTGAGGTAAAAACCAGAACAGACGATTCATGCGGAGTAGCTGAAGAATCGATTGGACGTGAAAAGATTAGGAATATAAAAAGGGCAACAAGAGCTTATTGTAAGCTTAAAAATATAGACATAGATAATACCAGGTTTGATGTGGTGGTTGTGAATATAGATAGAAAAAATAAAATAGCTAAAATTAAGCATTATATAAGAATTTTTTGATTATATTTATTTCGCGCACTAGACTTATCCCGAGTTTCTACACAGGATAAGTCTTTTTTATCCCCAAAAAAAGGGCTGTTTGCCACAGGAAATAAAGATATTATCAACTTGACCCATTAAAAAGCATAGTATAAGGTGTAGGCACTTAATGCCAGGCTAGGAAAAAAAGGACTTATTGCTGAGGTGGTATTAAATATAGCCTCAGCAATAGCGCCTTACATAGGACGAGCCGGTTTTGACTGACCCGATCCTCTGGCCTAGCCCGGCATTTTTTGAAAATTGCTTTAATTAAATATTTTTATAAAAAATATGAGGATAAAGAGCCTCTTGGTGCCTATTCTTTTAGCTCTGTTTGCTTCTTTCTTATTCGCCGGAGTAGTTCAGGCAGGTGGGGGAGAGCTGATGCCCGCCCCGACCTTATTAAAAATAAGTGATTATAAATCATACTCTTTGCCGGCACCGGTGATTTCCGGAGTCAGCCCAGCGGGAGCGAGCGTATTGGTTTTTGTGGATGGAGTGTTTGCTGGAAATGCAAAGGTAAAAAAGAGTGGAGGAAATGCGAATAGTTTTTACTATCAAGTTTTTGGATTAAGCGAAGGATTACATAAGGCCTATCTTGTTTCCGAAGACGAAGTGAGCCTGGAGCGATCTTTGCCTTCAGCCGAATTTGATTTGATCATTTCTACATTGCCGGCGCCCACCTTGATCAAGCCAGATGAAAATACAATTACCGGAAATGCAAAAACAAAAATATTAGGTTTTACGAAAAGCGGTTCTTTTGTTCATCTTTATATCGACGGAATTTACAACGGAAAAACTAGTTTTGTGGAAGATGAATCGGGAACAGCGCACTTTTCTTATGTTCCTTTTCAAGGGCTTAGAGTCGGTTCGCACAAAATGTGGGCAGTCAGTGAGGATGTCAACGGACGAAAGAGTCAAGTGTCTGCAGTTCAAGAATTCCGTATCGAGCCCAAGATGCCAGCTCCAGTAGTCCTTAAAAAACCAAACCTTAGCGACCGGATGCTGACCGGTGTTGCTAAGAATGATTCAAGAATCCGAGTTTATGTGGACAAGAAATTTGATGGGGAATTTCTAGTGCGAAATCATCCCTCTGGTACAGCTAGTTTTTATTACTATATAAAGACAAAGAACTTGAGAACTGGTAGTCTGATATTTGTGACGGCTAGCGATAGGCGAGGAAAAGAAAGTGAATGGTCGAATCTTGTTTGGATGGGACCGCATTCGCAAACAGTCGTAAGTAATTTCCCGAGCTCGATTCCATCAAAACAACCGGCTATTAGCGGAGAAGGAGTAAGCGAGGAGAAGCCCGGTCTTGAGCAGGTGCCGGACAAGCAAGAGCCTGATAGCGTAAGCAGAGAAAAAATAAAGGATTATCTGGTCTTTGCTGATCTGTATGAAAAAGATGATCAGCTTAGGTTGAGCGACTCGCAATATGAAGAATTGGCAGTCTTAATAGAGACAGGCGCATTAGGCATGGTAAGCACAGAAGAGGCTGATGCATTAAAAAGACTTTTGGCCTCGCGAGATATTGAAAAGAAAAATGAAGAAGCTAAAGACGCTGAAAATATAGAAGGAGAAAACAAGAAAGATGAATCAAGCAAGGAAGATGATCAGGAAACAGCTAGTACCAGTGGCGCGATCGATGAAAAGAAAGAGTCTCAAAGCCGGATCGGCTGGAATGCAATTATCTTTATCATATTCTTAGTCGCGGTAATTGCTTGGATATTTTGGGTAAATCGGGAATTGATAAAGGAAAAGAGAGAGCAGGAGGAAAAAGAAAGACAAGGGAAGAATGAAGAAGAGAAAAAATAGCTGAATTAAAAAGAGAGAGAAGGTTTGTATAAGCCTTCTTTTTCTATTTGTAAAGTCGGGAAATAATGCTAGAATTGATAAGGTAAATATATGCTAAAAGATTTTTTCAAACGTTATCTGGTCTATATAATAGTTTTTGTTGTTTTGATCGGGGCTGGGATCAAGCTTTTTAATCCATCAACCGAATTAAAAGAGGTTGATGATTCAAAGGTAAATTTATATTTTTTCTATGGCGATGGCTGCCCGCACTGTGCTAAGGAGGAAGAATTTCTTGATAAACTAGAAGAAAAATATGAACAGATCGAGGTGCATCGCTATGAGACTTGGTATGATCGGGAGAATGCCGCTTTGCTTGATAAAGTCCGTTCTAAGCTTGGCTTCAAAACAGGGGTGCCAGTCCTGATCGTGGGGGAAGAGTCTATCGTCGGTTATAGCAGTTATGAAATTAGTGGAAAAAAAATCGAAGGAATTGTAAGTAAATACATAGAAACCGGCTGCAATGACCTGATGACTCCGTTTCTGGGTGGAAAAACTAGCGATAAGGCGCTTGAAGAAAAAAGCTGTGAACATAGTTGCGAGACAGAAACGGGGGAATGTGAACATGATTGTGATTGTACGGCTGACATGGAGAAAGAAAGTAAACCGGAAAATAGTATCCATTTACCTTTTTTTGGCTCGATTGAAATTGCTAATCTGGCCTTGCCGCTACTTACTGTAGTCATCGCGGCGGCTGATGGTTTTAATCCGTGCGCAATGTGGGTGCTTGTTTTTTTGATTAGCTTGCTCATTGATATGCAAGACAGAAAGCGGATGTGGCTTTTGGGTTTAGCTTTTATTTTTACATCTGCTTTAGTCTACTATGTATTTGTCTTTACTTGGTTGCAAGTATTTATTTCTATTGGTGTTATTATTTGGGTGCGTTTGGCGATCGGACTTTTGGCGGTCGGAAGCGGCGCCTATCACATAAAAGAATTTTGGGAAAACGTTGATGGCGCTTGCAAGGTGACAGGCGGAGAAAAGCGTCGCGAAATATTTAACCGCATCAAGACGATAGTCAGAGAGAAAGCCCTCATTCTCTCGCTTATTGGCATAGTGGTTTTAGCAGCGGCGGTAAACTTGGTAGAGCTTCTCTGTTCGGCTGGATTTCCACAAACTTATACCCAGGTACTAGCAATGAAGGATCTGTCTTTTTGGCATAATCAAGCGTATTTGGTTCTCTATATATTAATCTTCATGCTTGATGATCTTTTGATTTTTTCGATTGCTATGAAGACGATGGAGCTCAAGGGCTTAAGCGCTAAATATTCTCGTTGGGCAGGGCTTATCGGAGGAGTGTTGATTCTCTTTATTGGCTTGTTGCTCATCTTTAAACCGGAGTTTATTATGTTTGGTTAATGGTTTCATTGTTATTCGTTTTTGTTTGTTATGAATTTAATAAAAAAATATGTTTTTGTGAGCCTGCTTGCTTTTTTAGTCTTTCCGATTCTTGTTTTCGCTCAAGAAGGAAAGACTGATTTTATATTTGAGGCAGAAGTGATTGAGATAGTGGATGAGAGAGAAACAAGGGTGGATGATGGAATACCAATCAAGCAACAGAATTTGAAACTTCGAGGGGTGAGCGGTGAATACCAGGGCCAAGAGGTAATATTTGAGGGCATTGGCAATCTCGATGTGATTGGCAAGAATATTTATAAAAAAGGTGATGAGGTGATGGTGGTTGCTAGTAAAAGTGACGATGGATCAGTCTCTTTTTATATTAGTGACTATGTTCGGAATAAAAGTTTGGCTTGGCTCTTTGCTCTATTTGCGTTTGCGCTTCTGGTGGTGGGCCGACTCAAGGGCTTGCGGGCCTTAATTTCTTTGACTCTTTCTTTTTTTATAATTATCTATTATATCATTCCCCAGATCCTAAATGGATCAGACGCGATAATCGTGACTATCATTGGTGCTATTGCAATTCTTTTTTCTGTTATATACCTGACTGAAGGATTTAATAAGAATTCAAATGTTGCTAGTTTGTCGATTTTTATTAGCCTTCTTTTTACTGTTTTTTTGTCCTGGGTGTTTGTCGAGCTAGCCAAGCTATCGGGCGTAGGCAATGAGGAAATCGCTTTTCTCGCTAATCTCAAAGATGTAACTATAAATTTTAAGGGACTGCTGCTTTCTGGGATTATAGTTGGTACTCTTGGGGTGCTTGATGATGTGATAATTTCTCAGGTCACTACAGTTGACCAGCTATACAAAGCTAATCCAAGTCTTTTGCGTCGTGATGCATTTCGGGGCGCATATGAGGTGGGAGTCTCTCATATAAGCTCGATGGCAAACACACTTTTTCTGGCTTATGCTGGAGCCTCTTTTCCTTTGCTTATTCTTTTCTTTAGTGGTCAGAGCGCTTTTACTGGTTTTTCTGATGTGATAAACAATGAGGCCATCGCGACTGAGGTTGTACGTACTCTGGCTGGTAGTATTGGCCTCATATTTGCCGTGCCGATCTCTACTTGGTTGGCTGTCATGTTTTTGCAAAAGAAATAGAATTATTTGGAGCTGGCAATTTGGAGCCAGCTTTATTATTGACAAAAAGATAAGATGTGATAAAATTTAGACAGTTGTCTAAATATCTAATTTAAATTTATGGGATTCAATAAGACTATGCAGGCATTGGCTGATCCCACCAGAAGAAAAATTCTGGAGCTTCTTAAAGAACGCGACTTAGGAGTGTCTGAGATTGCTAAGAATTTCGAAATCAGTCTTCCTTCGCTTTCTCATCACTTGGGCGTGCTCAAGCAGACCGAGCTTGTTACTTCTCGTCGGCAAGGCCAAGAAATGATATATTCTCTCAATCTGAGTGTTTTTGAAGAAGTCGCTAAGTTGTTGGCTGATTTTTTCGAAAAAAATAATTAAACTTTATGAACCCGATCAAATTTAGCATTAAAACTGAGATAATTCCTCTTTTTTTCTTGCTTCTTACTTTTGCTTCAGCTGTTTATTTTTATCAGCATTTTCCTGAAGTGGTGCCAGTGCATTGGAATATCTCGGGTGAGCCGGATGGTTTTGGGTCTAGGGCGATGGGAGCATTCACAATTCCCGCAGTGGCCCTTTTTATGTATCTGATGTTTGTTTTTATTCCTTATTTTGATCCGAAAAAAGATAGATATGAGCAATTCGGTAAGACTTATCAAGTCTTTAAGGGGATGATGGTGATGTTTATGGCTCTTCTGTACTTTTTTGCGAGCATGAATGTATTGGGCTATAATTATCGAATTGATGTCGTGACTCCGGTGATGATTGGAGTATTATTTATAATCCTAGGCAACTACATGAGCAAGATAAAGCCGAATTGGTTTATGGGCATCCGGACGCCTTGGACTATGTCATCAGAAGAAAATTGGAACAAGACTCATCGCTTCGGAGCCAAGGTATTTGTACTCAGCGGATTTCTGATGGCAGCCATGCCGTTTTATCCGATTTGGTTGCGTTTTTGGATGTTTGGTGTTACTTTGTCAATATTAATTTTTGGAACTACGGGATATTCTCTCTATCTATATTTAAAAGAAAAGAATGGAAATAATAAGGAGTAAGGAAAACAAGAAAGTAAAGCTTTTGGCTGGTTTAAGTAAAGCAAGCAAAAGAAGGAAAGAGGGGCTTATCTTGATCGAGGGACAAAAAGAGATTATACAGGCAAGAAGAGCTAAACTTGAGATAGTAGAAATCTTTGTTTGTCCTGATTTTTGTGATGAGAATATTATCCAAGCGCCTATAACTGGCCTATCCAAAGAAATATTTAAATCACTTTCATATCGAGAAAATCCAGACGGGGTTTTGGCGATAGCAAAGCGTCCGGAAGGGAAGCTATCCCAGTTTGAACCAAAACAGAATGCCTTGGTGCTTGTGCTCGAGTCGGTAGAAAAGCCGGGCAACATCGGGGCGATGCTTCGGACCGCAGACGCAGTCGGGGCGGACGCTCTTATTCTCTGTGATCCGCAAACTGATCTCTACAATCCGAATGTGATCCGAGCTAGTCTCGGCGCAATTTTTACCGTGCCAGCATTCGTTGCCTCAAATGAAGAAGCGTTGGCTTGGTTAAAAAATAGGAATTTTAAAATATACTCTGCAAGCCTATTGTCTAGTAAAGATTTTCGAAAAGTTTCATATAAAGGTGCCTCGGCAATTATTATTGGCACAGAGCATGAGGGGCTCAGTCCGTTTTGGACGGATAACTCAACAGCAAACATAAAAATTCCGATGAATGGTCGGATCGACTCTCTTAATGCATCAGTCAGCGCGGCTGTGATTCTTTATGAAGCTGAGCGTCAGAGAATGGTAAAAGATATGAAAAATCAAGCTTGAAAATAGCTAGTTCCTGGCTTTATTGACTAAAATAAAAGCCTATGTTAATATCTAAAAAGTAGTCCGAGTCTGTTCTGGCTATTTTTGTTTTTAATATTGGAGCGGTAGCTCAGTTGGTTAGAGCGCTGCCCTGTCACGGCAGAGGTCGCGGGTTCGA
>CAZIGB010000040.1:0-9567 GCA_964539005.1 uncultured Gammaproteobacteria bacterium
CCTTTGTAGTCTATCGGTCCGAGATTTATGTGAAGAAAGATGGTTATCGTCTCCGCTTCTATGGCCAGCCGCTGGTCGTGCATGATGCGGCGAGCCTGACCAAGGCACTGAAGACCGAAAGTCGGCCTGTTTATAACAAGGCCGAAAGGATCTATCGGAGCATGCTGAATATCGCCGTCTCCGGCGCTCACAAAACCCAGATAGATGTCTGATTTTAGCTCCGTTCACTACCTAGTGGACGGAGCTTTTTTAATTTGACAATAAAATATAATATGATAAAGTATAAATACCAAGTAAAAAAGTTGGTAATCAATAATCGAAGCTAAATGAAGTTCTCGACGCGTACAACCTATGGTCTCCGCGCTATGAGCAGTTTGGCCCGTGGCTTCGAGCAGGGTAGTATCTCTTTGGCCAGTATTGCCAAGAGCGAGCACATATCTCCTGCTTACCTCGAGCAGATATTTTCCAAGCTCAAGAAAGCGGGACTGATTACGGCTGAAAAAGGAGTGAATGGTGGCTATACCCTCAGTCGGCCACCACGGGAGATAAATACCCTGGAGATCGTGGAGGCGCTCGAAGGCAGCCTGAGTCCTTTTCGCTGTATCGGCAAGGATGGCGAGGTGAGCTGTCGGGCAAAACGCTTCTGTGAAGTGCCAAAGGTCCTGACCAAGGTCCAATCCGCTGTCGTAGCTACCTTAGCTGGTATTCATCTCGATGAATTACTTTCTTAAAAAAATAAAATAAAATGAAAAAGATAATCCCCCTTGTCTTATTCGCACTTTCTTTTGGGCTTTTGTCTGGCATAAGCCGGGCCGAAGAGAACATCGATAGTGATCGTGACGGTATCAAAGACGTGCACGAACGGACGGTGTATTTCACTGATCCGAATAAGTCGGATACGGATGGTGATGGCTATTCGGACTGGCTCGAGCTTAATTCTGGTTTTTCACCTCATAATCCCAAGCCAGTCAAGCTAGAATCGAATGATCAGGATAAAGACAGCCTTTCTGACCGGATGGAGCTTAATTTCAAGACTAATCTGCTCCAGGCTGATACGGACGGCGATGGCCAGTCGGATGGCGTCGAGATAAAAGCGGGTTATGACCCGAAGAATAAGGAAAAAGCGCTTTTGCCCAAGCGGATTGAAGTTAACACCGGCAAACAAGAGCTCTCTTATTTCTTGGGTGGTGTGCGTCTGGGTACTTTTCCGGTCTCGACCGGTATGCCCGGCATGGCGACCCCCAAAGGCCATTTCACGATCCAAAACAAGTATCCTCGGCCCTGGTCTAAGGCCTATGGTCTCTGGATGCCGAATTGGCTCGGCATGAACGGCGGCAAGATCGGTATCCATGAACTGCCTGAATGGCCGGGCGGCTACAAAGAGGGAGAAAATCATCTCGGTAAGCCGGTTTCCCACGGCTGTATCCGCCTCGGTGTCGGCCCCTCGAAGCTGATCTACGATTGGACACCAGTGGGAACTCCTGTATTCATTTATTAACTTTTTTCATTTTTGTAATAGAATTTGAAATTTACAATTTACAAACAGACTCTCTCATTTTTTGTAAATTTCAAATTGTAAATTGATTCATATGTATAGCGATAAAGTATTAGATCATTTCAAGAATCCCCGCAATCAGGGCTCACTGCCGGATGCGGATGCGGTCGGACAGGAGGGTAATCCGGTCTGTGGCGATGTGATGAAAGTATATCTCAAGATCGAGGGCGAGCGGATCACCGATATCCGTTTCGAGACGCTTGGCTGTGCGGCCGCGATCGCGGTTTCATCCTCTCTCACCGAGCTAGCCAAAGGCAAGACGCTCGACGAGGCCCTAGCGATGACCAAAGATGATATCGTCCGAGAGCTCGGTGGTCTTCCGGAGACTAAGATTCATTGTTCTATGCTGGGGGTTGATGCGCTCCATAAAGCGATTAAAGAGTATCGAAAATAAATTACATATTTAAGAAGAAAATATATGTCAGAAAAAAAGACTAGTGAAGAAATAAAAAAGGCGCTTGATAATATCCGGCCAATGCTCCAGGCGGATGGGGGTGATGTGCAGTTCGTATCTTGGGATGCGGAGAGCGGCCGAGTCGAAGTCCAGCTCATGGGCATGTGTGTCGGCTGCCCGATGGCGCAGGTGACCCTAAAACAGGGCATCGAAGCGGAGATAAAAAAAGCGATTCCGGAGGTTAAAGAGGTGGTGGGGGTATAAGCTTAATGGGGAATTTGAAATTTTCAATTTGAAATTTTCAATTTTCAAAAAATTTTCAATGACTAATTTTTTAATTTTCAATGAGTTACATTCTTGTTTAGCTGAAGTAATATTATTTGAAAATTGTGAATTGTAAATTTCAAATTGTAATTTATGAAGAAAGTATACTTCGACCACAGCGCGACGACTCCGCTCGATCCGGCCGTGCTGGATGCGATGATGCCTTATCTGACCGAGAAGTTCGGAAATGCTTCTTCGATCCATTCATTTGGCCAAGAAGCGCTTCGAGGAGTGGATAAGGCGCGCAGTCAGGCGGCGGCTTTTTTTGGCTGTCAGGAAACGGAGATCATTTTTACTTCGGGAGCGACCGAGGCAGACAATCTGGCGATCAAGGGGCTGATTGCCGCTTTGCGCAAGCAGAAGCTAAAAGATATGCATGTCATCACTTCGATCGTCGAGCATGATGCGGTACTCGAGCCTTTTATGGAGCTCGAGAGCGAGGGATTAGCCGTAGACCATGTGAATGTCGGACCGAACGGAGTAATCGATCTCGAAGATTTCCGCGCCAAGCTCCGGGAGAATACGGTCCTTGTCTCGATCATGCATGTCAATAGTGAAGTCGGAGCTGTGATGCCGATCCGTGAGATCGGCAAGATTATCCGCAAGCACAATGAGACTCGCGAGCGGGAATGGAAAAAGCGGGGCCCGAAGGAGCGAGGCGAGCGGCCCTTGCCTTGCTATTTCCATGTCGATGCGACTCAGGGAGTGAATTTTTTTCCCCAGAAAGTAGCTGAGAATTTCGTCGATCTGCTCTCGATGTCTGGTCACAAGATCTATGGACCAAAAGGAGTCGGCCTGCTCTATAAGCGAGAAGGCGTGCCTCTTCTTGCTCTCCAGCGGGGCGGTCACCATGAATGGAATCGACGCAGCGGGACGCTCAATGTGCCGGGTATCGTCGGACTGGGAGCGGCTATCGCGCAGCTCAGTCCAGAAGCGATCGAACGTGATAACAAGAAGATCGCTGGTTTGCGGGATAAGCTCGTAGAAGAGGTGCTGGCGAATGTTCCGGATGTGATCTTGAATACCGATCGGGCAAATTCGACGCCTGCTCATGCTCATTTTTCCTTTCTTGGGATAGAGGGTGAGGCGATCCTTATGCTCCTGGATATGGAGGGGATCGCGGTTTCGACTGGTTCGGCCTGCGCTTCGGGGAGCTTGAAGGCTTCGCACGTGCTGATTGCCATGGGTATCAAGAAGGAAATTGCTCATAATTCGATCCGTTTCAGTCTCGGTAAGCATAATATGGAAAAAGACATCGAAAGATTGATCAAAGTTTTGCCAGGAATCGTCAAGAAACTGAGGGACATGAATCCGCTTTACCATAAATAAAAAATAGGCTAATATAAGATAAAAAGATTGGGAATCTTGCCCCAGTCTTTTTATTTTCTAAAAACTGGACAAATGAGCTTGACAATTTACGTAAAATATGATAGATTAGAATGTCATTATCGTGACAATTAGATAATAAAGACCATTGTAATAAGTATGGAATTTGAACAATTTTTAAGTATCTTGAGCCGCAAGAAACAGACTATTGCCATCGTGACAATGGTATTCGTTATCTTTGCGGTCGCTATTACCTTTGTCCAGCCGCTCCGTTTCTCGGCCCAATCCAAAGTATTGGTCATGCAGGCTCTGCCGGAGGGCGTGGACCCGTATCAGGTTTCCAAATCGAATGAACATGTGGCCAGTCTTCTGACTCAGGTCATTTCGACGAACTCTTTCTTGACGGAAATACTAAACTCTGGCTACAACGTCAATAAAGCCTATTTTGACAAGACTGGTGACAAGCGGGTGAAGCTCTGGAAAAAGACAGTCAAGGCGAGCTCGGATGCGAATGGTATCATAACGATCCGTGTCTATCATAACAATCGGGTCCAAGTGAACGAGATCAGTGAAGCGGTCAGTTTTGTTTTGGCGACCAAGCATAAAACCTATCATGGTTTTGGCGATCAGGTGAGCGTCAAGGTGATCGAGGAGCCGGTCACTTCGGATCGGCCGGTCAAGCCGAATATTCTCATCAATATCGGCGTGGCTTTCGGCTTTGGTATCTTGGTCAGCATGACCTATATCTATCTTTTTCCGGATCGCCGGTTTGACTTGCGGATCATGCCGCAAAATAGCCCTCATTATGCTAGCACTGGCATTACTCCTGGTCGCGATGAATTTACAATCCAGGCCCCAAAGACTCCAATCAAGAATGAAGTTTCATATATGGAAAATTTTGTCCGGGCCAAAGAGGAAAAAATGGCAGCGGAAGCAGCCAGAGAAACAGAGGCTTATGAAAAACTGCGCGGAGCGATGAGTCCGCCAGTCGGCCTGCCTTTTGTGCCGGATGAAGAAGATGAAGAAGTGGAATTGCCTCCGGCTCCGGTCTATCAGAATCCGGAAAGACGGGGCAGTATGGACAATATCCTGAAACGGCCAAACCAGAGAGCCTAAGGCTCTTTGGCTTGTCTGATCCGGAGACGTGTATCGTCGATGGACCTCGAATCCACAGTGGATAGGGGGATCAGGTAGGGAACGATCGTTGACAATCGATTGTCAAAGTGCCCAATTGGGCAAAACCTGTGCAATTGCACAAAGGAGGGAACAATGAAAGGAAGGTATCTGTTTTTGACGTTCCTGCTAGTCTTGGTAGCTTTTGCTTCGGCAGAGGCCGGTCTGGTCGGACGGATCTATGTGGGTGAATTTGCCCCGGGATCCATCAAGACCAGCCCCGAGATGAGCCGCCAGGTCATGGATGGCCTCGGTCGCTTGCCTGCCAATGAGGACCTATCGATAAAGGTGTATGCCTATACCGATGAGAGCGGACCAGTCGAACTTAATAAAGAATTAGCCTTCAACCGCGTGGTTGTGATTGCTGGCTTGCTTTATGACTTGACCGGTAAAGAATTCGAGTGTCTGGATGCCAAGGGCTTTGTCTATGAATGGAAAAAGAATGAGATCAATCGCCGTTTCGGGATTATCGAATTCTGGTCTCCGGACAAGAGTGAAACCGTGGCCGCTACTCCGCAAAGCGTGGCTGAGGAAATGGAAAAAGTAAAGGAAAAACCGATCGCGACGGTCGGCTTGGAGAAAGAGGAGCTTGCTCACATAAGGCAGTCTCTCTCGTCTTTAGCTGATGGCCAAGAGGGGATCAGATCGGTGTTAGCTACGGCCAAGGAAGAGCACTCAGCGCTTATGTCTAATGTGCTGTGGGCTAAGTACGGATTTCTTCTGTTAAGCTCTGCAATGTTAATAAGCACGGCTTTGATCGTTTTTTTTCTGAACACTTTGCGCCGGCAGTTTCGGCCAAGGAACAAAGAAGTCTGGACGATCGAAGAGGGTTTAGTTGCGTCACAAGTCATCCACGATAGGGATGAGTGGCTCAGAACTAAAGATGGTGAAAAACAATACAAGGTTCTGTGTCATTACACGCTCTATGCTGATGGTAAGGCAATATGGACTTCACCGTTTCAAAACGAATCCGGCTTGCCGATCGTTCGAGCGGAAAAGAAGACTATGGTAAAATCGTTGCACGGCTGTGTGTCGGGAGCAAATTTTGCTACCCAGAAGGCCCAGTTAATCGCAGATGGCCGGATCAAGATCATCAAACAGGAGCCCTGAACGGGCCAAGGAGGTTTGTTATGAAACGGATAATTTCTTTTCTTTTTATCTCAATCATGCTCGTGGGCTGTTCGGCTCACAAGCCGATGGAACCGGCGGCCATGTATACGGCTCCGGATTTCAGCAAACACTTGCCGGAAAACATTACAGTGATTCGGCTCAAGCTCAATCCGCTGCTCGATGTAGCGGACACCGCTTTTTATCCTGACCTCGGGCTGTCGGCTTCGACCACTTGGCCCTACTATCTCTGTCCTCCGGGGCATGAGAATATGAAGGAAGCCAAGGAGTTTATGGTTGTCCGGCTCGAGCTCGATGACGGACAGAAGATCGGCTTGGTTTTTCTTCCGGAAAAGCTGGAGAAATTCAAGGCCTGGAAGGGTGGTATGACAGACCATGCGGGCAAGCGGTTCTATGGACCTGATGGCCAAATGGCTTATGTTCCCGACTGGGAAACAGCCAAGATCAAAAACTTTGAGGATATTATCAAACCGGTCGGCGAGATGAAGACCATCGAAGCGGCCAAAGGTAGCCGGGAGTATGAAGATCTGCTCCATCTGCTCGAGCCCTTCAAGGCGGAAGCAGCGGCTCGTTTTGAGCTCGCGAAAAAGATCACGAACGACTATATGAAGTCCTACGGGATCCCGATCGGAACCTCGATTGATGATGCGCAGATGAAGGTCCTCTTAAATGACCAGTCTTTCCAAGAGCGGATGGTTTCGCTCCTCACGGATAATTGGTACGGAGCGATCACGTATCCGCTCTGGACACCGGAGCAATACGGTTTGAGCATCATTATCAGCAAAGTGTTCCAGATCCCGACCAAGTTCTGGGACTTCGATATCAATCGGCCAGGCTACATGGATCGCAAGTTGACCGCTATCCAGGGTGGGGCTATGATAGACCACTACGATTTGAATTACGGTTTTAAGTCGTATTTTTCACCGGAAGACGTAGCGGCTCTGCAGGAGATGCTGGAAAAACATCGGGGCGCTATTAATAGTGGCGTCAAATGAACAGAAAAAACTCCCTTGGCACTGGGCTGGGGGAGTCAACCTTTTGTCGTGGAGGACAGTCATGAAACGAAATCTGTTTTCGCTTTTCCTGGCTGTATGCGGACTGCTGGTGCTGGCGAGCTTTGCTAGCGCCGAGGTCTATACAGTCAAAAAGGGGGATGTGCTGAGCCGGATCGGCCAGCACCTTCAGGTCGATTGGCGCGAGCTCGCTCGCTCTAATCACATCAGCAATCCCAATCATATCGTCCCGGGGCAGAAGCTGATCATTCCCGATCGTAAGGGGAAGAAGCCAGCCAAGCGCGCCTCGGCAGCAGGAAAGAGCGGCGAGTTCATTTATGTTCAGCCGGATGGTGATCCGGTCGGAGCGGAGACGGACCCGACGCCTTACATCAATGCCATGAAAGTGCCAGCGGCCGTAAAGGAACAGTTCCTGATCTGGGCGCTGGGACCGAAGCCGACTGAAACTGCTGTGATTACCCGCCAGGGCAATCCGGCAGCACCAGCCGACAAGAAGGTCTTTAGCCGTCTCGACGCCATGGGCTTCGGTAAGGATGGTCGCTTAAAAGAGAACGTGAAGGTCGTGTTCTCGGCTTTGCGACAGGCCTGGTATTGGAGCATGGAATATGAAGGGATCATTTATAATCTGGTCCTCGATCAGTCCTGCTACAACTGGGCTTTTGTGATCGAAGCGCCGATGGCTGCTCCCGTAGCCAAGACGCCCAAGATCGCAGCGATCCCCGCTCCCAAGAAGTCCTCTGTGCCTGCATTGCTCGAAGCAGTCAGGAAGCCGGCTCCGATCCAGGAAGCGGTCGTATCTAAACCGGCTGAGCCTGCTCTGGCTACTGCGCCTGAAGTGACGGTCACTTCTGCGCCGCCGGCCGAGCTTCCGCCGTCTGTGGTCGCGCCTGCTGAGCCGGTCGCCAAGAAAGCGCCGGTTTCGAAGAAGAGTAGGCATCAGTTTGATCCGGACACGGAAATCTGGCTTTATGGTGGCCTCAGCAAGGGGATCCAGCGGAATCATGAAGATCATGGTTCTTACTGGGGTATATCCGCTTCCTTTTTCCCGGACAAGTGGGAGCTGGGTGACGGCTATCTGCGAGTCGGTCCGGCGTTTCAGTATGTCGGTTGGGAAGGCCTTTCAGGCAACGTGGATTACGATGGTCATTTCGAGCTTTTCGGAGCCGAGGCCCAGTATCTCACGGCTAATACAAAGACAAATCTGAAGGCGCTCTGGGGCGAGAAGAATGGCTATGTGTATGGTCGGGGTTTCCCTTATTATGCGCATGAAACAGCCGATCTTCTGGCTATCGAGGGTGCCTATCAGTGGTGGAACAATGTCGAGGCCTGGCAACGTGAAGTCGGCTTCCGAGCTGAAATTGCCAGCAATAACAACAAACATTCTTCCATCGATGGCCGTCCTCTTTCTCGTCATGAGGATCCGATTGGCGACCAGAGTGTTTATACCATCCGCGCCAAGCAGACCTGGACAAAGAATCCCAATGTCATGCCGACTGTTGAAGTTAATGGTGGCTGGCGGGCATCGGGCAAGAGTTATTTTGGCCAGGTTCGTCCGGGCGTGAAGCTCTGGAAGGAAATCATCGAGCCTTCGGTCCACTATCAGTGGGAGGAAGGGCCACAGAATGATTCCGTCGGAGTCAATGTTAATATCAATCTCAGCAAGCTCGTGAAGGAATTTCTGAACGACTAGCTGGGAAAAGGGCGAGACGGCAAACCGCTAGACTAAAGGCATAGTTGTATTGCCAGTCTGGGTGGGTTCTCATAGATTTTTCGGGGCGTAACTGTAGTAGGTCTTTCCTAGACGAGGCAATTGTCTCAGAGGCTCCAAATGGAGCAGAGGAGCCAATTGGCTCGAGGGAAAAGGCTGAAAATCAGTGAAAAAACCGAAGAAATTGAGGATGCTTGAGTTTAGCTCTTGACAAATTTTATGTAGTACGCTATACTGCAAAATCAAAGTGCTATTGCTACATAAAGCTTGTGTAGTAAAAGCGCACAGATTGATCTTTATACACTGGAGGTGACTCCGAAAAAGCGCCTCCGAAATATTTTTTATCGGTTTACCGATAAGGAGGTGCTTCAAATAAAACTGAAGTAGAAAAACATCAAACGGTGCCAACCACAACCAACTCCAAGGAGGAATTACCATGGCACGGAAAATCGGTGTTGTATTGTTCGCAGTTATCTGCCTGCTCTTCGCAGGCGTATCCGCCAACTTCAGCGTTACATCGGCAAACGCAGCCGAGGTGGCCAAACCCACCAAAGATGGGAACGACATCATCTTTCCCGATTCGTTCATTCGTACTGTTCCTCGTGGGGCGAACGATGGCGTCTGGATCGCTTTCCATGATGAGGATCGCTTCGAGGAGCTGATTCAGGAGGGTGATAACTGGCGTGCCAAGGATGCCGTTGGCAAGGATGTCCATCCTTACGTAGGCGACCCCTTCGGCGATTATAAGCCGACCACGAATTACTGCAAAATCGAGCAAATGGGGTGGCGCAATGATCCGAACATTGTCGGTACCCGAGGAAGAAATATCAACATTCGTATGAACTGAGCGCATAACGCTCAAGGGCATCACAGTAATTGTCTATCTCAAAATATCGAGAAGATGAGAACTGGGGTGCCTTTTTTCTTTTCCAGAAATATAAGCTTT
>CAZIGB010000041.1:0-9436 GCA_964539005.1 uncultured Gammaproteobacteria bacterium
AGCGCGAAGAGCTCAATCCTATCGACCTGGCAGAGGCTTATGCTCAGCTCATCCACGAATTCAATCTGACTCAGGAGGAGATGGCCAAGCGGGTCGGCAAGGCCCGTTCGTCGGTGACCAATACCATCCGACTGCTCAAACTGCCGGAGGAAATCAAACTAGCCCTGATCGATGGCAAAATCAGCGAAGGCCATGCCAAGTATCTCTCCGGACTCGACAGTGAAGCCAAACAGATGACCCTTTTTCGCAAGATTCTTCACAATGAGCTCTCGGTCGATGATACGAGCAAAGAAGCGAGGCGCATGGGCGGCACCAAGAATGCCCGCGTCAAGATCAATTATGAAGACAAAGATAAGGAATTCATCTTGCGGGAATACTTCGGCTGCAAAGTCGAGATCAAGCGTCGGGGCAAGGGCGGGCAGATAATGCTGGAGTTTTTTTCTGAAGACGAGCTAAATGAGATACTAATGAAGTTGAAATAGTAAGTAGCGCCCGCTAGAATCAGCACCTTATAGGTGTTTTTTCTTTTATTTTAGAGGTTTTGCTTTTAATGGGATAGATGATATAATAGGCATGGTGATTTACAATTTGAAATTTTCAATTTGAAATTTTCAATTTTCAATAATAAAATTTTTAAATTTAAAAAAATCTGTCATTGTTTTAAAATTTCCCTGCTTGCCGGCGGGCAGGAAATTGAAAATTGAAAATTCAGCACGAAATAGCACGGTTTATTCTTAAAAAAAGACAAAATTTCATAAGCGAAACAAAACTATCAATGAATAAATTCGTCCATCTCCATGTCCATACCCATTATTCTCTGCTCGACGGCCTTAGCAAGCTGGACGAGCTTATTGAGCTGGCCAAGAAAGAAGGGGCGCCAGCGGTAGCGATTACGGATCATGGGGTCATGTATGGGGTGATCGAATTTTATCAGAAATGCAAGAAAGCGGGCATCAAACCGATCCTCGGGGTCGAAGGCTATATGGCGCCGAACTCCCGCTTTGACAAGATTACCCGCACGGATGGCAAGCTCAATTATCATCTCTTGCTCCTGGCGCGGAACCGGACCGGCTATGATAATCTACTCAAGCTGACTTCGATTGCCCATCTCGAAGGTTTCTATTATAAGCCGCGTTTCGATTGGGAGACTCTGGTCAAGCACCACGAGGGCCTAATTGCCTGTTCGGCTTGCTTGGGCGGTGAATTGCCGACTTTGATCCGCTCTGGACAATGGGAGAAAGCCAAGAAAAGAGCGCTCGAATTTAATGAGCTTTTCGGCCAGGGCAATTATTATCTCGAGCTGATGCATCATCCGAACTTGGAAGAGATGAAAGTAGTCAATGAGGGGCTTATCAAGCTGAGCCAGGAGACGGGAATACCTCTGGTCGCGACGAATGATGTGCATTATCTCCGCCGCGATGACGCGGAGGCGCAGGATATACTTCTCTGCTTGCAGAATAAGAAAAAGCGGGAAGATCTCGACCGGATGAGCATGACGGATGGAGATTATTCTTTCCGGTCGACCGAACAGATGATCAAAGATTTTGCTCATGTGCCGGAAGCGATCGAGAATACCGTAAAGATAGCGGAGATGTGCGAGGTTGAGATCGAGCTTGGCCAGTATCAGCTTCCCTTTTTCGATGTGCCAGAGGGCTTTGATGAGGATAGCTATCTCCGGCATCTCTGTCTCGAGGGCATAAAGAAGCGCTATGACAAGCCCTATGATGAGGTTGATGCGAGTATCCGAGAGCGCATGGATTATGAGCTGTCTGTTATCGCCAAGATGGGCTGGCCATCTTACTTCCTGATTGTCGCTGATTTTGTCAATTGGGCCAAGAACCAGGGTATTGTCGTCGGGCCGGGTCGCGGCTCGGCCGCCGGCTCGCTGGTCTGTTATCTCATGGGGATCACCAATCTCGATCCGCTCCAGTACGACCTGCTCTTTGAGCGTTTCCTCAATCCGGACCGTATCTCCATGCCTGATATCGATATGGATTTTGCCGATATCCGGCGGGCTGAGGTCATCAAATATGTCGAAGACAAATACGGCAAGGACCATGTCTCGCAGATCATTACTTTCGGAACGATGGCAGCGCGGGCGGCTGTGCGCGATGTCGGCCGCGTCCTTGGCGCGCCCTATGATTATTGCGACAAGTTGGCCAAGATGATCCCGATGTTCACCAAAATCGACGAGGCCTTGGAAACGGTCGGCGAGTTCAAAGATATCTACAAAAAAGAAGAGACTGCTCGTCAGATTATCGATTATGCGCGCCGCCTAGAAGGCGTATCGCGTCATGCTTCGACCCATGCCTGCGGCGTTTTGATTACCAAGAAGCCGCTGACGGATTATACGCCGGTCCAGTATGCTTCATCAGCAGATAAGAGTGTCGTTTCCCAGTATTCCCTGCATCCGACCGAGGACCTCGGGCTACTTAAGATGGATTTTCTCGGACTGAAGAATCTGACTATCATCGAGTCGGCTATCCGCATTATCGAGGTGACAACTGGCGATGTGATCGATATCGACAAGATTCCGCTTGACGATGAGCAGACCTACAAACTCTTTCAAGACGGCGAAACGACTGGTGTCTTCCAATTCGAATCTTCGGGCATGAAAAGATATCTGAAAGAACTGCGGCCGAGCGAATTCGAAGATATCGTAGCCATGGTCGCGCTCTATCGACCTGGGCCGATGGAGTGGATCCCTGATTATATCGGCGGTAAGCACGGCACCAAGACTCTGACCTATCTGCATCCGAAGCTCGAGCCGATCCTAAAAAAGACTTATGGTGTGGCAATCTACCAGGAGCAAGTCATGCAGATGGCTCGCGATCTGGCTGGCTTTACCATGGCGGAGGCTGACGTCCTCAGGAAGGCGGTGGGCAAAAAGATCATCAAACTTCTCGAGAAACAGAAAGAATTGTTTATCGAGGGCTGTGTCAAGAATGGTATTTCCGATACCTTGGCCAAGACTATCTTTTCTTTTATCGAGCCTTTTGCCGGCTACGGTTTTAATCGTTCTCACGCCGCGTGCTATGCGCTCGTCGCTTATCAGACCGCCTTTCTCAAAGCGCATTATCCGAGCCAGTTCATGGCCGCGCTGCTAACCGCTGATCAGCAGCATATCGACCGGCTCTCGGTCGAGATCGAAGAGTGCCAGCGTATGGGTATCGATGTCAGCCGGCCGGATGTGAATGAGTCTTTTGAGACTTTTACGGTCGTTCCGGCTGAGGGGGCTAGTGTCAAGGTTGAAAAGGGAAAACTGAGAGAGAATCGCGATTCTATCCGTTTTGGGCTTAATGCGGTCAAGAATATCGGTGAAAATATTTCCAAAGTCCTGATCCGGGAGCGGAAGGCAAATGGCCCTTATCAGAGCTTGTCGGATCTTATGGAGAGGATAGTGGACAAGGATATGAACAAGAAATCGCTCGAGAGTCTTATCAAGAGCGGAGCCTTGGATGATTTTGGCGAGCGAGGAATGCTTCTCCATAATATCGAGAATATGCTTGCTTATAACAAGGAGAGCGCCAAGACAGCGGGCAACGGGCAGGTCAGTCTTTTTGCGAGCGCGCCCGAAGCGGTCTACAAGCGTGAGATCCGGCTCGAATCTTTTCCGCCGGCGGATAAGCAGGAATTGCTTTCCTGGGAAAAGGAGCTGCTCGGACTCTATGTCTCGGCTCATCCTTTTTCTGATTACCGTGAGCATGTCAAAGAATTCATCGGTCATATCCGGGAGCTGGATCCGGCGGCCCAAAAAGACCAGATCGTTTCCGTCGGGGGTATCATTACCAAAGTCCAGAAGATAATCACGCGCTCGAACAAGACTATGCTTTTTGTAAAGATGGAGGATGAGACGGCGATAATCGAAGTCTTGGTCTTTCCTTCCTTGCTCAAAGATACTTATGAGATCTGGAGCGAGGGCAAGGCAGTGGTAGCGCAGGGGCGTCTTTCGGACAAGGATTCTGAAATCAAACTCTTGGCCAATACTGCCTTCAAGCTCTCGCTGCGCAATATCAGCGAGCTAAAGCAGAAATTCCAGGAGGCCGAGCTGGGTGGAGCCAGCCGTTCGGCCAGCAGTTTTGCCAAACCAGCCGGACCGCTTTATCTCTCGCTCAATGGCGGATTGTCCGCTCCTCAGCTCGAAGCGATGAAGGAGATCATGCTCAAATACAAGGGGGGAGATCGGGTTTATTTCCGGGTGGGCGTAAATGGCAGCCAGCGCACGATCGAAACCGATTTTTCCGTCCGTAACAGTAATTTTCTAGTAACCGAGCTGGTCAATCGACTGGGGAACGTGATCGGGGTGGGGAAGTAACACAGATTTGCTCCTTCATGCCATTTTTTGTTATAATATAAGGGTAAGTAATCAGACTGTTGATAAGTATTGATAAATACCTTATGTCAGCTATTAGAAAACCGATCCGGATCGAGGTCATCGACGAAGATGAGATCGGTGCGGGCGCAAGACAAAAGAAAAAAGCTCCGGCTTCGAAGGCTAAGGTGGAAAAAGAGCCGGTTTTGCCGTCGAAGAAAGCGCCAGCTACGCCTTCACCCGTGGCAGTCAAGAAAAAGCTGGTCACCGATGCGATCGATAATGAAGACAGGATTGCGGGCAGTTTTGAAGAGAAGCTCCGCCAGGAATTAGAAAAGAGCCAAGGCTCCAGTTTTCGGCAGAAAGTCGGTCGGATCGCGGTTGAGGAGGAGGAAGAAGAAGACGACGACGAGCTGGATGAGGCTGATCAGGCAGAAGAAAAGTATATTGCTCCCAAAAAGGGTCCGATGCGTATGCCCCTTAGTCGACGCTTCCACGGCGAGGCGATCGATCCGGAAGTGGCCGAGCTGGCTAGCGAGAAAGATCGCGGTAATCGTTCGGTGGGTATCTATCGGCGGATCGCTTATTTTTTCCTTTTCTTGGTCTTGCTCATGGGGGCGGCGGTTGGATATTTTCTCTTGGTCAAAGTGACGCTCGTTTTGGTTCCGGATCAGGTAAAGATCAGCAGCAGTCTTATTTTTGACGTCGAGGACGGCGAGATCGATAATAGTGGGGCAAATAGCGCGGTCAAAGGGATAGTCCGGACCATCCAGATCGAAGAAGAAAAGAAATATCCGGCAACGGGCTCGGAAGTGATCGGCAAAGAGGCGATCGGCAAGGTCAAGATCATCAATAACTATAATAAGAATCAGATGCTGGTGGCGACGACCAGATTATTGGCAGCCAGCGGGGAAATGTTCCGCCTCAAGGAAACTGTCAATGCGCCGGCCGGCGGTGAGATCGAAGCTGAGATCTATGCCGATGATCCGAGTCCGGAGATGGCGATCGCGGCGACAAAATTTACTATCCCTGGTCTCTGGGCTGGTCTGCAGGACAAGATCTACGCCGAAAGCAAAGAAGCCGTTGTTTATCAACAGAAGACCAAGAATCATATCGTGGAGGAAGATATCGATAATGCGACTCGGGACATGAAACAGGTTCTCTTGGCCAAGGCTAAAGAAGAGGTTAAAAAGAATTATCAGGAATATGATGAAGTGATGTATGATCTCAATAAAGATACGATAAAATCAACTATCGATGCCGAAGTCGGCGACGAGGTCGATGAAGCCACGATCAAGATGTCGGCTGATGTAATCGTTATCGCTTTTGGGTCTGAATCAGCTACGGCTCTGGCTGAGCAGAAATTTGTTTCTTCGCTCGAAGCTGACAAGCGGATGATCGCTTTTGACAAGGAGAGCGTGATTTATTCTCTGAATAATTACAATGAGAAAGAGGGCAAGGCGACTATAAATGCTACCTTTGACGGCAAGGTGAGCCTCAAAAACGGGGAAGAAACAATCGAAAAAGACAAGATCAGGCGTCTTTCCAGAGCTCAGCTCGAGACTTATTTAAAGGATTTGCCAGGTATTTCCGGCTTTGATATCAAATTCTATCCTTCTTTCTTGCCAGAGTTTCTTCAGCGGGTACCGAGCTTGCCGGAGCGGATAGAGGTGGTGGTGAAGGAGTGAATTATACAATTTGAAATTTTTAATTTAAAATTAATAATTGACAGATTTTCACGGAGAGTATATATTGACTGCAATATAACATTGTTTAGAAAAAGTGATTGCTGTGTCTACCAAACATAGTCTGCTAAGAGCAGATCCTTATCGGACTAAGCGATTTCTGAGCAAATCGAGTGCTATGTTTGTAAAAACGTAGAAGCTGGATGGAACCGCGGGGAAACCTCGTTCTAGCAATTCGGAATTTTTTTCGGATACTTGGAACGAGGTTTTTTTATTATTTATTTTTAGCAACTATATGACAATGGAAAAAAACGACAATTTAGAGATCATGCGGCATTCTTTGTCGCATATCATGGCGGCCGCGATAGAGGAGCTTTGGCCAGAGGCGAAGTTTGCCATTGGGCCGGCGGTAGATAATGGCTTTTATTATGACATCGATTTTGGAGAGCAGAAGCTTACGGAAGAAGATTTGCCCAAGATCGAGAAGAAGATGAAACATATTATCAAGCAAGGGCTCGAGTTCAAAAAGGAGACAATGACGATCGACGAGGCTCTGGCTTGGGCAAATGAAAAGGGTCAGCTTTACAAGGCGGAGATCCTGGCTGAGCTAAAGGCCCAGGGCGAGACCGAAGTGAGCTTTTATGGTCTGGGCGTTTTTAAGGATCTTTGTCGGGGGCCACACTTGGAGCGCAGTAGCCGGGTCAAAGCTGGTTCTTTCGCGTTGTCGAGTCTGGCGGGCGCTTATTGGCGGGGGGATGAGAAGAATAAGATGCTGACCCGGGTCTACGGACTCGCTTATGAGAGCAAAGAGGATCTGGCTGCTTATCAGGAGCTTGTTAAGGAGGCAGAAAAGCGCAATCATCGTAAGCTGGGCAAGGAAATGGATTATTACAGTATCAGTCAGAAGGTCGGGCCAGGCCTGATCCTTTGGCACCCGCGCCTGGCCAAGGTGCGCGAGGCCGTCGAGCAGTTCTGGCGCCGTTTTCACCGTCAGCGCGGTTATGACACTGTTTATACGCCGCATATCGGTCGCTCCGCTCTTTGGGAGACATCGGGGCACTTGGATTTTTTCAAGGAATCGATGTATTCGCCTATGGATATCGAGGGTGAGAACTATTTCGTCAAGCCGATGAACTGTCCTTTTCATGTGGAGATCTACAAATCGCGGCCGCGTTCTTGGCGTGAGTTCCCCTTTCGTTGGAACGAGCTCGGTACTGTCTATCGTTATGAGAAATCCGGCGAGCTCGCGGGCATGCTCCGGGTGCGCGGTTTTACCCAGGACGACGCTCATATTATCTGCCGGCCAGATCAGTTCAAAGATGAGTATCGGGAAGTCTTGCAGTTTACCATCGATATGTTTGCCGTCTTTGGCTTTAAGCGTGAGGACATCAAAGCCTATATCGCTATCCGCGATCCCAAGAGTGATAAATACGCCGGTTCGGATGAGATCTGGCAGAAAGCCGAGGAAGTGGTACGGGAAGTGGTGGAGGAATATCAGATCCCGAATGAAGTGGAAGAGGGGGGTGCCAAGTTCTATGGTCCGGCTCTCGATCTCAAGGTCCGGGATGCGCTTGGCCGGGAGTGGCAGCTGACTACTATCCAGCTTGACTTTAATCTGCCGGAGAAATTCGATATGAAATTCGTGGGCAAAAACGGCGAAGAACGGCCAATCATGATCCATCGGGCTTTGCTTGGCTCGCTTGAGCGTTTCTTTGCGATTCTGATCGAACACTATGGCGGCGCTTTTCCGCTCTGGTGTGCGCCGGCGCAGATAAAGCTGGTGGCAGTCGGCGAGAAGCATTTCGAGTATTGCGAGAAAATGCAAAAAGAATTTTTACAAAAGGATATCCGTTGTGAAATCGATGTGAGTGATGAGACAGTCGGCAACAAGATCCGCAAAGCCGTAGCCGAAAAAGTCCCATATATGCTCGTGATCGGCGACAAAGAAATGGAAAGCCCAGTCCTCATGGTTCGCGAGCGTGGCTCAGCCGATGTCCGCGAGATTAGTAAAGAGGATTTTCTGACGGAAATTGCGCGGAAGGTCGAGAACCTTGAATAGATAATTTTTTCACGCACTGAAGAGGCCAGGCCTCGGAAGCTTCCGAGACCTGGCCTCTGTTTTTTGCCGACGTGCGGAAGAGGCTCAAGCTCTAAAGCCTTAGAGCTTGAGCCTCTGGTGCTTAGGAAGCGGGCGGCGAATGTATTTGCACCCCCAAAACATTCCTGCTATATTATCTATATAATCAATTAAATAAAAAAATGTTGGAGGAAAAAGACTTAGTCGCGATCAAAATGCTTTTTGATCAATCTTTTGCGGAAAATTTTAAAAAGGCTTTTGATGAGTCTTTTGGACCAGCCTTTGACAAGGCATTTGCACCAGCCTTTGACAAGGCATTTGCACCAGCCTTTGACAAGGCATTTGCACCAGCCTTCGATAAGGCTCTTGAGGAAAAGATAATTCCTCTTTTTGATGAGGTTTATGCTTATATTAATAAGGGGTTTGCAGATATTCAGAAACAATTCGATGATCTTTATGTTTTTGTTAATGAAGGCTTTGATGGTGTACAGGCTCAGCTCGATGGACTAAAGGCAGAAATGGCCAAACGCCCCACTAGAGATGAGATATTTGCCTGGACAGATAGGCATATTATCGAGCTTGAATTAGCCAAAGACCGGCATGATTACTTACACATTAATGAGCTGGACAAATTACCGTCCCAGTCCGAGATAAGCCAGGCTTTGATGGAAAAAGGCTATAAGAAACGTGTTTATGAAGCGGATCGGGTGAGAGATGGGGATTGTCAGAATTCCCATTAAACGGGACAGGCAGGATTTACAGAATTATAGGATTTACAAGATTAATATTTGAATTGATCTTGTTATAAATAATCCTGCTAATCTTTTAATCCTGTAAATCCTGATTCTGACAAATAAAAGAAGCTCAAGCACTAAGGCTTTAGAGCTTGAGCTTCTGGTTTTTTTGAGGATGGCAATAAAGTGAATTGTAAATACCAAGCCTAATATGTTATAATATTATCAACAGCGTCTTGCCTGTTGATAATTTTTTTTGCTAAAATTAAACATCTATGTTTGATAAAAAAATCTCAAGGAAAAATTTATGAAGCTTGGAACTAATCTTAGGACCTGGTTTTTTTCTTTAAAGAAAAATCCAAAAAAAATGCTCTGGCTCCTATTGATTTTGGTGGTTTTGCTTGGCGGGGTCTATCTGTCTAAGCGTCTCTTTTTCAAATCCGAGCCAAAGACGGTCTACGAGGCAGCCGTCCTTGTCCGCGATCAGAATTCCTCTGATCCGAACGATGATAATAGCAATTCACTCCGAGCTGGTGATGTGCTTCTGCTCAAGCCGAGCGGCCTGCAATGGAGCGATACGGAGCGGGTTTCTTATCTGATTTTGAAGATGGAATTGACGCAGTCTCAG
>CAZIGB010000042.1:0-9237 GCA_964539005.1 uncultured Gammaproteobacteria bacterium
CGACGCCGCCCTTATAGCGTAATCCTTTTTGACGAAATCGAAAAAGCCCATCCCGAGGTATTCAACATCTTGCTCCAGATCCTTGATGACGGCCGTCTGACCGACTCTAAAGGTCGCACTGTCAATTTCAAGAATACCATCATTATCATGACTTCTAATCTCGGCAATGAAGTCATCCGTCATTATTCGATCGGCTTTTCTGACGGCTCTGATGTCGAAAAGGCTGACCGCTTTCGTGAAACAGAGATGAAAGAAAAAATCGATCAGATCCTAAAGGAACATTTCAAACTGGAATTTCTTAATCGGATCGACGAAATCGTTATCTTCAAAAGCCTAGACAAAGACACTCTTGCCGATATCGTTACCCTTGAATTGAACAAAGTCGAGAAACGTCTCAAAGACAAGAACATCACCCTAAATATTGCCGCTAAAGTAAAGAAGATGCTGGCCGAAAAGGGCTTTGATGTCACCTATGGCGCCCGCCCGCTCAAACGTATCATCCAGACTCTCATTCTTGATGAGCTTGCCCTAGAAATCATCGAAGGAAAGGTAAAAGAAGGAGATAAGGTCGTAGTCGAGCTCAATCTTCAGGATCAAGTCTTGGTCAGAGTCAAATAATCGCTTCTAAAGCAAAAAAGACCGGAAAAATCTCCGGTCTTTTTTATTCAGGTGCTTGCCTGCTGTGCCGAGATGGGCTATAATAATGATACATAGGAGCTAAGATTTATAATCTTAGATTTAGTCATGCAAGAAATATAAATATCGCTATGAATAAAACTTATCTCATCCTTGGCCTTTTATTATCAATGTTTCTGGCTGATAGCGCTTTGGCAGCCACCTTTAATCCTGAATACATTATTAGCGATTCAGAAATGACAGATGCCTCTTCCTTGTCTTACGCGGAAATAGAGCTTTTTCTCCGTAATCGAGGAGGCTATATTTCGAAAAATTTTTTCCAGAACAATGATGGTGAAACAATGTCAGCCGCCCAAATAATTTATAACGCTGCTCACAATTATGATTGCGATGGCATTACCCTCTCAGCCAAACCCACCCGAGCGGAAAGAGAACAAAAATGCCGCCCTGCCCCGATTAATCCCAAGTTTCTCCTGGTTCTATTACAAAAAGAGCAAAGCCTGATCGAGGATCAAAGCCCCACTCAAAAACAATTGGATTGGGCGACTGGTTATGCTGTCTGCGACAGCTGCTCAATGAATGATCCGGCTATCCAGCGCTGGAAAGGATTCGGCAAACAGATAAATTCTGCTTCTCTCCAATTTTCTGATTACATGAGCAATCCCCAGTATTACACCTACAAAGCCGGTAATACCTATGTAATATCGAATACTGGCCGTGGCCCTTCTGTTGTCACGATCCGTAATCAAGCAACCGCTGCTCTCTACAATTATACGCCCCATGTCTACAATGGTAACTACAATTTTTTCAATCTTTGGAACCGATATTTTAATCGCAGTTATCCCAATAATTCCCTTTTGCAAGCCAAGGGTGAATCCGGAGTTTGGCTTCTTAAAGACGGAATTCGACGTCCCTTCCTCACTCGAGGCGCTCTTACTTCTCGCTATGATGCAAGCAAGATTATCCAGGTCAACAAATCCGATCTAGAAGCCTATCCGATTGGTGATCCGATCCGTTTCGCCCAATATTCTCTAGTCCGTTCTCCAAAAGGAACTGTTTATCTGATCGTCGGTGATCTAAAAAGAGGTTTTACGAGTCAAGAGGCCTTCAAAAAAATCGGCTATCATCCAGAAGAAGTTATGGATGCAAGTTGGGATGAATTGAATTCCTACAAAGACGGCGAGCCGATTACTGTCAATACCTCCTATCCGACTGGCGCTCTTCTTCAGGACAAATCCACCGGCGGCGTCTACTATGTCTCGGATGGCACAAAAGCGCCCCTGATCGATCGCATTCTTTTGACTACCCGCTTTAAGAACAAATCAATTACACCCGTGCCAGCTGATAAACTAGCCAGCTATCGCAAAATTGAACCCGTCCGTTATGAAGATGGAGAAATTCTGCGCACACCAGAGTCTCCGGCTGTCTTTGTGATTGACGAAGGCAAGAAAAGGGCGGTTGTTTCAGCTGAAACCTTTTTGTCCCTCGGCTATAAATGGGAAAATGTCCTGACTGTACCTGCCAAAATTCTCGCTCTTTACACCGAAGGTGAGGTGATCGGAGAAATCGTTAGCGAAGAACCAACAGCGCCCGTTGTCGAGACTATTCCAGTCGCTCCAGTCGCCAGTAGTACTCCAGATACCGCTACGACTAGCGCTGAGACGGTAGAAAGCCCGATTAACGCTGATATTATTAAAGACATCGCCTCTTCAGGTCTTTTGGCTGAAGAAATAAATGATATTCTTAATCCATAACTTTATGGCGATAGTTTTTGCTGCCATTACGCCTCACTCCCCCATCCTTATCCCTAATATCGGCAAGGAAAATATCAATCAGCTCAAAATGACAAAAATTGCCTTTGAGAAGCTGATTCTAGCGCTCCGAAATAGCGGCGCCCAAACAATCTTGCTTATTTCTCCTCATGGACATATTCAGAGCGAGTCCTTTAGCATGAACCTGGCTCCAGAATTCACATGTCATTTTGAAGAATTCGGTGATTTCGCAACACGTCGCTCTTGGCTTGGAAATGTCGGCTTTGCTCACAAATTAAAAGAAGCGCTCGAAACAAAAGCACCCTTACAGCTTATCAGTGACCCTATTCTGGATCATGGTAGCAGTGTCCCGCTTTGCCTCCTGACTGATGAATCGTATAAGCCCAAAATAATCCCCTTATATTATTCGGGTCTAGATCTTAGTTCCCATTATAATTTCGGCGCTCAGTTAAGACAGGAGTTACTAAGACGAAAAGAGCCAGTCGCCATAATCGCATCTGGCGACCTTTCGCATCGTTTAGACAAGACAGCGCCAGGCGGTTTTTCGCCTCGAGCCAAGCGCTTTGACGCTCGGATCAGCAAGTATCTCCAGGAAAAAAACAATCAAGGCCTTCTGGATCTTGATCCTGATCTCGTGGCCGAGGCTGGTGAATGCGGATTAAAATCGATCCTAATCCTGCTCGGCATCCTGGACTCGATCAATTATACACCCAAACTATTATCTTACGAGCACCCCTTCGGAGTCGGTTATCTGGTCATGAATATGGAGCTCTAAGCCTCTTTTTTCTCACCCAAAGACTCTTTTCGTTCTTTTTCCCGAGCCGAAACGAGCTTAAAGAAATACTTCCAGCTTTCCCCGCCCTTGCACAGCTCCTTGGTATCATTTAGACAGTTCAGGATAAATTGCTTGTCATTATCACGACAAGCCTTAAAGACCGAGCTGCGCTTAAAATTCGGCATCCGCAATTCATTGATAATCGATAGGGCCAAATCTTGCCATTCATGTGCTGGCGCTTTTTTGATTATTCTCTGGGAAAATATCTTCCCGATCCCCTCGAATTCTCTTTTCTTGTCTTTTTCCATAGCCTTGCCAATGATTAACAGACCTGTTATTATAGCTAGAGTAAAAAAATATGTCTAAAATATTACCAATCATCACCAATCCCAATCCGATCCTGCGCCGTCAGTCTGCTGATGTAGAACAGAAGATAATCAGCAGTCCCGAAATGTTATCTTTTTACGAGGACATGATTTTGACGATGCAGAAAAAAGACGGGGTCGGTCTGGCTGCGCCTCAAGTAGCGCAGAATATACGGGTCGTGGTTATAAACTCTAAACACGGAATTTTAGTAATGATCAATCCGCAAATCACGAAAAAATCCTGGGCCAGAAAAAAAGACGAAGAGGGTTGTTTATCTGTTCCGCGCGTATTTGGAATCGTCAGTCGCCACAAACGCGTAAGTGTCACCTACACGAGTCCGGATGGCAAAAGTCACAAGCTCGAGGCAAACGACCTGCTGGCCCGCATAATCCAGCACGAGATGGATCATTTGGACGGGATTCTTTTTATTGACAAAGCCGAAAAAATAGCCGAACAAAAGGACTGATCTTCTTTCTCGCCAATTTTAACACGAATGCCAACACAATACAAGCCAAATAAAATAAGAACGATCTTCATGGGGACACCGGATTTTGCAGTTCCCCCCTTATCCTCTTTGATCAATAATGAGCGCTTCCAGCTCATCTCTTGTTTTACGAACCCGGACAAGAAAATCGGACGTAAGCAAATACTTAGTCCCTCCCCTGTTAAAATTCGCGCCCTCGAAGCTGGTATAGACATCTATCAGCCTGAAAGGATCAAGGATTCCATTGAGATTATCGAGAAGCTCGCGCCGGATCTGATCGTTGTTGTTGCCTACGGACACATCATTCCCGAGTCAATCCTAAAAATCCCCCGCTTTGGCTGTATTAATATCCACGGCTCGCTTCTCCCTAAATATCGCGGGGCAGCCTGTGTCCAGGCAGCCATTATAAACCAAGAAAAAGAAGCTGGTATTACGATAATGCTCATGGACAAAGGCCTCGATACCGGGCCCATAATCCATCAAGCAAGCATCAGGCTGAATAGCACGGAAGTTGCGAATGAAGTCATGAAAAAGCTTTCTTCTCTCGCCGCCGAGCTTCTTCCCGATGTTTTGCTACGTTATATTTCAGCTGAATTGACTCCAGTCCCCCAAGATGAAAGCCTTGCTACAAAAGTCGGTCTAATCAAAAAGAGTGATGGCCTGGTGAATTGGCAAGAAAGAGCTGATCAGATCAATGCCAAATTCAGAGCTCTCACGCCCTGGCCAGGACTCTATACGGAGCTCGACGCACAAGTGATAAAGATTCATGAGCTCGGTGAGACGATCGACCAAGTCGATAATAAAGCTGGGTCAATAAAAATTATCAAGAATCACATTTTTGTTCAATGCGGAGATAGGGCGATTCGCATTAAAAAACTTCAAGAAGCTGGAAGAAAGGTATTGAGTGACAAAGACTTCCTGAATTCACATTTAAACCTCGATTCCAAATCCTTCAAATAAAAAAGCACCCGCGCATCATTGATGCGCGGGCGCTTTAATCCCCATGCTTATAGACTCCTTTATTACAGAGAAGTCTAGGTTGTAAACCTGCTATTTTCTCTCAGATTTCCAAGTGTTCGTAGTATACACCTTCTGGATAATTTGTCAATACCCTTGCCCCTATTTTTTTACATACTCGCCTAATCGTGTCAAAATAAAGATATAATTAAATATTTAAGCTAATTTTAGTCAAATATTTATATTTTAGATTTTAGTGATTTTCCACAGTGAAAGGCTAGTGACAAATTAAAAATCTTGTGCTAGAATCATTACTATTGTGACATAAATATCTGGCCCGTTCGTCTATCGGCTAGGACACATGGTTCTCATCCATGAAAGAGGGGTTCGACTCCCCTACGGGCTACAGTATTTTTAAAATACCACCAAGTGGCGGTTTTTTTATACCGTCAAACACCAAAAAAACAAAAGGAGGAAAAAAATGGATCAGGCAATTATGAACTGCGTCCATGCCATCAAAGAACATGCCCTGGTCTGTGGAAATTGCCAAGGGGTATCAGTCTCAATCGACAAGCCAGGTCTTCGGTTGACCGCCCGCGCAGAATGCCATTTTGGAGATTGTAACGATATCAGCCTCTACTATGGCGCCACAAACCAGCTTTTCCAACTCTATCCGCGTAACGGAAAAGCCATTATCCCCTGGGAAACCGAGCAATCTCAAATGGTTGAACTCCTGAATGAGCTCTCGACCAAAATCAAAAACCTCAACTGAAAAAAAAGATCAAAAAAGCCTGTCTCTCTCGAGACAGGCTCTTTCTTAATATTTTTTATCGAGTCGCACCAGAGTAAGCAATCGCTCGCACTACGTCCCACTCACTGGCTGTCACCGGGTTATGGCCAAATATACCCTTAAAGTGCTTGATCGAGGCTGCTTCGCTAGCCATATTCCGTTGCAGTGGTCGAAGACCATAAGTCAAAATTGTCACAGCCGCATTATCCTTGGGATTATTCATGTCAGCTTCCCGCTTGTAGATTTTCTTGAAAGTCTCTTGCTTGTTTTTGCTTTCCAGAGCGGTATTCCGTTCCGTTGGCCAGCGACCATTGGCTATCTTTATCGCATCCTGCCATTCTGCTTCTGTATCTGGCAGGCGCCCAAAAGCTGAATGATAAGAATTAATTACCCCGCCTCTTTCTCCGGCCCCCAGATGTTTGGTCGTATCTGTGCCATAGTGGATAAAGTAAGCGATTTGATAACGATGGACTTCGCTGCTAATCACTCTCCCTTTGACGATCTTTTCGTAAATATCTACTCCACTCTTATCCAGCTCGGTCCGAATGGTTCGTAACATCACTTTGGCCGCTTCGCCCTGGGTAACTTTTTCTACCACTACGGATGAAGCTGCGCTTAGATCCGTGGGTAAGCTTTCAGTCTGCTCGGATTCAGCTGTTGGATCCCCCTCTTCATTCCCCGAGGCTGTTTCTTCGCCCGAGGTCTCTGTTTCTTCGATTATTTTTTCTGCTAATAATATTACTGGGTAAGCGCTATTTCCAGTCTTGTCAACGGTATAGGCATGATAATAATATGAGAGCGAAGAAAGGGCGCTGGCATCCAGATAAGTCTTTAGATTGCCTTCAAAAACCGTGGTGCCACTTGCCTTGGCTAAAGTCAAAGTGGTAGTAGCGGACAGTTTACTCAGCGATCGAATAATGATAGTCTTGGAAAAATCTGTGTTTGTCGGATTAACCCAAGTCAGAAGAGAGCTGGTAGCTGAGCGGACAACTTTGAAATCTGTTATCTGACTAGGAGCAGTCCGATCTATCGTTGTTCCTCCCCCTCCGCCTCCGCCACCACCGCTCGAAGCAGTCGCGACTGAAAATGTAATGCTGTAATCATCTGTATTAGCATTATCGTTCTCATCTTGGCAACGGACATAATAAGTATAAGAACGGCCGGAAGAAAGACCCGTCACAGTCGTGCTGTGAGTAGTGGAACCAGTAGTAGAAAATACGGTACCATCCGCAAAAGCCGTGCCAGTCGTGGTTGAATAACGACAAACAGAATCTTCATTGGTGGCCAGGCTCAGATTAACTGAAGTCGTATTGGACGACAAAGAGCCGCTCGGACTGCCCGCACTGCGGACGGGTGGAGTCGTATCAGGTAATGAATAATTGACTGTTAGCGTGTCGGTAACAAAGTTGCCGCTCTGATCAATTGCTCGGACTGTAACTATGTTTGCGCCAGCCACGAGAGTCACATCCGCGCTCCAATCACTAAGGCCAACAGCATTACCAGAATCACCGGTATTTACCGAGTAAGTAACCGATCCTAAAGTAAAATTATCACTTGCGACTCCACTTAGGGTCAAGACGGGACTCGCATTAACTAAAGTGTAAGTGTTATCAGCTGTCGGTCCAGTAATCGAAAGTGAAGGGGCTTGGTTATCATGAACTCCTACAGATAATGGCGTATCCGTGGCTGCCTCCACTGTACTGAAGTCATCTAAAAAGAGTGAAAAAGATTCCATGCTAATAGTCGAAGTACCGAGCAAGTGATTCGTTGCAAACTCCAGATTTGCTAAAAGACCTGAAGAGACCAGAGGATTATCAATGCTAAAGGTCATCATCAAAGACTCTAATCCGGCATCAGTACTAGTAGCGAAAATAGTCGGGAACATCGATCCGGAATCCGCAAAATCACCGTCTTCCCATCCGGTAAAAAAGAAATAGTCGGGATCGTATTTGAGGACTAGATCGACAGTGTTGGACCGAAAAACATCACTGGCATTAACTGGCAAGACAAAGGAGGAGTCAGAGCTGGTGCTGATCGAGATTGCTCCAAAATCAGCGGCTGGCATCTTTACTAAAGAGTCAGCTCCGATCTCGCCAGAAAAAGATGGTGAAAAATCAGCTGGATAGATAATCAGATCTGCCATCTGGATACTTGTGGAAGAAGCCGTTGTCTTGGAGCGAAAAGTGACCGTTGCCACATTTCCCGCACCACTTATATCCCCCAGAGGGACAATACTAAAATCAAGCCTTTCTAGACTGGCATCCGTGCTGGTGCTGAACATTGCCCCGAGATCAGGCAAAGCAATCCCGCTCGCGGCAACATTTATAAACTCAAGTAAATCAGGGTCATAAGTTAGCCCGAAGTCAAGCGTGCCGGCACTAGCCATTTCGGCTACATCGATCAAGAGATCAAACTGATCATTGGGGCCGACCACATTCAAAAGCTCCTGAAAAGAAGCTGAACCGCTCTGTGGTGTAAAATTGATCATAATCACGTCACTATTGAAATTTCCTGCTGCGTCATAAGCGGTGACTGTTACAAGATTAGCGCCAGGCAAAAGGTCGATCAGAGCGGACCAATCTGTCGTTCCATCAGCTGTCCCGCTATCACCCGTATCAACGATATAATCAACTCTTGTCACCGCTGCGTTATCAGAAGCAGTACCCGCAACCTCGATCTGAGGAGTAGAGCTAGAATAATCATATGGACTGATAAGACTTGGCTCAGCAATAGATATCATCGGCATTTCATCATCGCGCACCCCTATCTCAAAAGCAGTACCGGTGGCTGCTGCTACTGTGCTGAAGTCAGCCAAGAAGTAAAGAGCGTCGCCAAAAGCGATCGTAGAGGAGCCGGATTGTCCGAGGCTTGTAAAAGTAATGTTAAATAAGCTACCGTTGCCAAGAAGAAATTCATCAATACTTATAGAGCTCTGAAGTCTTTCCAAATCGCCGGCTGTACTAGTCGCAGTCAGGCTAGGCCAGGTGGAAAAATCGCCATCTACCAGGCTTTTAAAGCTGACATATTCTGGATCATAATACAGATATACGTCCATAACGCCAGCACCACTGTCATGAAGATCATGCGCTTCGACCGTCAATGTAAAATCTGTGCCAGTATCGACTGATTGATAAGGAGTGGAAAAATTGACCGAAGGGATATAGATAGCTACAGGCGCTGGCGTGACTCCTGCAAAATCAGGTGAGAAATCAGATGGATAAATCTGAAGGGTGGGCATGCTGAGAGACCCACTCCCGCCTGTGGAATTAGAGCGAAAATTGACAGTAGCTGCTACTCCAGAACCACTGATCGAATTCAGGGAAGAAATAGACACCATCAGCCGTTCATTCGGACCGACAGTCGAAGTGGCAAACAAGGCGTCTCCAAAAAGAGGCTGCATCAAAGGACCAGCGCTCAGGGAATTAAAAGTAAGCAAGGAAGGGTCATATTCCAGCTC
>CAZIGB010000043.1:0-9032 GCA_964539005.1 uncultured Gammaproteobacteria bacterium
GATTTCCGCTTCTCTGAGTTCTGTTGCTCAGCGGCTTGATCGGGGTGAAAAGGTCTCTAATAAGGAATTAGAGATCATTCATTCCTTCAAGAAAGGGGCAGCCTCCTATGAGAAGGGTGGTGGAAATATTTCCAATCTTTCTGAAGTAATCAGGGTTGCCGACAAGATTCCTGGTAAAGATGGCAGCGTGTCGAGTGTTTCTGATTTAAAAGAAAAAGTTCTCTGATAAGTGATAACTATGGTATATATTGAAGAGAGTCTAGAAAAGTTCAAGCAATTACCCCTCGAAGTCGTCCTGACTATCGATGATGACGGGGTGGCAAATATGCTGGCTCGACTAGGCGAAAAATATAAAGCTGATTTCTATACTCCGCTTATCTCATTGAGTGTCGGTGATTTGGCTGAAGAAGAATTGCCGAACTACCTTCGGCTTGAAAACGACCTGGATGAGACGGGGGCCAGGATGGCCGCTGACGAGTTCAAGCAGCAAGTACTTGATAAGCTGGAAAAGCGGATTAATTTTCTTAATGCCGACGTCCATAAGCCAATGACGGTGGCTGAAGAAAAAGGCATTATAATTGATATTTTTTCAGCCGATCTGGTCCGCGAGCTAAGGGGCCATCATCTTCTCGTTCAAGCTGTAAACGATCGGATTTTTAATGTGCTTCGTCAAGACATCGGTTTTAAAGTGATTGTTGAAAAGGCGTTGTATCAGAATCATGAAATCATGACTAACAAGAGATTTGTCCTAGATGAAAAAGAACGCGAGGCTAGTATAATGAATTGGTTGTCTTATTTTATCAAATTCCATGGCACTGATATGCCAGACGGAGTTATCTTGTCTGATTTTATCACCAAGTCTGAGAACGCCAAGAGGCTTGATGAAGATGAAAAAAAGCTGGTTTATAAACTGATTGCCACTTATCGTAATATCAAATTTTTTCCTGACAGCATGCCGAGCGATAACGGCGAGGGTTGGGAGATAATTCCGTTTGAAAGAGCGCTTGCTTCCAGTGTTAGCATTATGTCTCGTCCAGCTCGCCCACCACGTCTTTCTGACCGTTTGGGAGGCGCTGAATCACAAAGATATGAGCCTGGCAGCTTCGAGTGGCAAGTAGTAGAAGAGGAAAGTAAACGCGAACTCGAACGCCGCAAACTGCAGGCCCTGGCCAAGAAATATCCGGAAGGCAGTCTGGAGCGGCAGGCGGTCGAAGAAGAGCTGAGAAAATTGTCTCTTTGAAAAAAAATAAAAGTCAAAAATGATAAACTATCTTGAAAAATATAATAATCTCCCCAAGGATCTGAAGGACAAGATCTCGGCCCCGCATGTCATGCGGGCGATCCATGATATGGAGGCGAAATACGGCGTCAGTTTGGCCGCGCTCATCATGCGGGTCATGGTCAAAGATCTGCCTATCGACGAGCTCAAAGAACATCTGGTCACCAATCTGGGAATGGAGAGCGCCAAAGCCGGAGAATTGCTCGAATCCCTAAAGCGCCAAGTCTTTTCCGAAATCGCGAATTATCTCGATTATATCAGCGCCAAGCCGGAAACAGCCGTGGCCGAGATCCAGGCCGAGCTCGATAGCCGGCTGATGCTGCCAGAACCTGATGAGGAGGCCGAGCCCAAGAAAGCGAGCGGACAGGGGGCTAATTTTTATTTTTCGATCGAAGACGAAGACGAAGTCCGCAACAAGGCCCAAGATATGAGCGCCCTTGATCGTCGCGAACAGATCGCTAGCCAAGTCGAAGGCAAGATCGATGAGATAATCTCCGAGATAAATATAATTTTCAGCTCCGAAGACATGCTTCGCCGTTTGCGCACGATCCTCAAGACCTATCTCCGCGGCGTGCGAGACAAGATCGATACCAAACAAGCCCTGGAGCGAAGCATAGAGAACGGCGGTCTCGGTCTAGAGGATGATATTGCCGACGACATCCTCAAGGTCGTCGACCTCCTGAATATCGAAGAAGCCAAACACCTCGGTCGCCCCGCTACGCCTAAACGCTTCCGCGTCCCTGAGGATGCAGCCCGGCAAAACAGCGATAATGGCGAACAGATCCGTTTTAGCAGCGATTCTCTGAGCGGTGACGCGGAATATGACTTTAGCCAGCTCGCCAAGCGCCGAGCCAGCGGAGAAAATAGCGATATACGGATTGATAGCGAATTCCAGAGTCTTGAGGATGAAGAAGAAGGAGGCGATGAGGATGACAATTCCGGTCCGATGGCAGCCGTAGTCGGCAAGAAAACCGAGCACAAAGTGACAGAGCTTCTCCGAGCCGAAGAGGAAAAGGAGGAGCCAGGAGCAGTCGAAGAAGAAAAACCCTTGGTCCTGGATCTCTCGAATAAAAAAGAAACCAAGCCATTATTAAATAGCAGCGGTGTCCAAGCTATCCCGGTCCGAAACGGCTCTCAGTCGACTTTGGATGCTCCAGCTGCCTCAGAATCAGAGCCAGTCAAGGATGAGGATGATGATGAGGCTGAGCAGGCAACAGCTGATTTTTTCCGTCCCGGGTCTATGGCTCGAGCCCGGAACAAGCCGCCGATCAACGCAGTTTCCGGATCGAATGAAATGCTGTCCGGCGATATCATCGGCAAAGTCAAGATGGAAGATGTCAAGAAAGTGCCGAAGCTGGGCGGACCGCTCGAAGAGCTCCAGAATATGGGCTTGACGGAATTCCGTCGTCTGAGCCGCGATCCGAAAGAAGCGACGACCAAGATCATGGGGATATTCAAACTGCTCGAGGAAGAAGGCTTCAATCGACGGATGGCCGGGGTCAAATCTTGGCGCCAGAGCCCGATCAATCGCCTATATGTGGCGATTGGGCAGGAGAGCCTGATCAAGAAGAAGGATATCAGCAAGATTATCACTCAGCGCAAAGAAGCTAAAGAGGATTATTTGTCCCAAGCCGAGTTTGATGCTATTATGGAATTGAATAAGAAGATCCGTTTCTAAGTATGCAGCAATTCACTGTTCCCCAATTTATCGATGTCGAAGAGAAAGTAATCGGGCCGATCACAGTCCGGCAGTTCGTGATCATGCTTTTTGCGACCGGACTTGACGCGGTCTTCTACAAGCTTTTTTATTTCAATACTTTTATCGTCGCGACCGTTCTGACCGTCTTTATCACCGCTGTCTTTGCCTTTGGCAAGGTCAATGGCGTCCATTTCCATCTTTTCTTGTCAAATTTCCTGATCACCATGTTCAAATCCAATGTCCGAGTCTGGAACAATGCCTTTGGCAAGGACAATCTGCGCATCGAGACCGAGAAAGTGGCTTCCCAGAGCAAGGACGACGTGACCATAATCAAGAATTACAGCGCCTCCCGTTTGGCCGAGCTGGCTTTGATCGTCGATACCCAAGGCGTTTTCCGCGGCAACGATCCCAACCACCAGGATCTGCCCGATTTCAAGAGAGAAATCCATGATCGGCATTTGACTATTAACAATTGATAAGAATCAAATATGCCTGAAAGAGGTAATCTGGCTCGGACCAAGATCCGCGCTTCCACCCAGCAATATCTGGATATATCCGAGATCAAAGAAGATGTCGTGGTTCTTCGTGATGGCACTTTGCGGGCTGTTATCCTCGTTTCGAGTATCAATTTTGCCCTGAAGAGCGAAGAAGAGCAGGATGCCACCATCTCATCTTATATCAGTTTTTTGAATAATATCAATTTTCCGATCCAGATCGTGATCCAGTCCCGAGAGCTGAATATCGACGGCTATCTGGCCATGATCGACGAGAAGCAGAAAGTCCAGACAAATGAGCTCCTAAAGATCCAGACTGTCGAATACATGCATTATATCAAAGAGCTTATTTCCATGAGCCGGATCATGAGCAAGCGCTTCTATGTCATCGTCCCTTATAATCCTCTGGCAGACAAGCAGAAATCAGTTTTTGCCAAGCTGCTCGATGTCCTGCGGCCAGCCACCGTGATCAAGATAAAGCAGGAAAAATTCCTCAAGCACAAAGCCGACCTCATGCGCTTGGTCGAGAATGTAATGGGTGGCCTCCAGGGCATCGGTCTCCAGTCTATCCAGCTCGATACCCAGGGATTGATCGAGCTCTATTATAACTCCTACAATCCTACTACTTCGAGCAATCAGAAGATGGTGGATGTTAATAAGCTGCAAGTCACCGAAGAATATTGAGCCTATGCTAGATTTCTTAAATTTCAAGAAGAGTAACCAAGGGGCGGAAAAAAAGCCAGTCCCGCAGATCGAAGACTCGCCTCGGGAGACCCGAGAATTTGTCGAAGAGGAAAAATCCTATCGCCGCGGTATCGTCACTATCAAGGACCTGATCGCGCCAGCGAGCATGAAGGTGACTCCGACCCATCTCGAGCTCGGCGGTAAATATCTGCGGACGATTTTTGTCATGACTTACCCCCGCTTCATTACGGTCGGCTGGTTTGCCCCTATTATCAATATGAATGCCATGTTCGATGTGGCAATGTTTTTTTATCCGGTCGAAGCCTCCATCATCTTGAAACAGCTGAAGAACAAAGCCGGTAATATCGAAGCTCAGATCATCGCGGACGCAGAGAAGGGAGCAGCCCGCGATCCGATGCGCGAGACCGCTCTCCGCGATATCGAAGCCCTGCGCGATGCCCTGACCCAGGGGGTCGAGAAATTTTTCCAATTCGCCCTCTATGTGACCGTCTATGAAGATGATATCCCGACTTTGGATCGCCAATGCCGGACGATCGAGAATCTGCTCGGCGCTCGCCTGGTCTACTCCAAGAATGTCTTCTATCAGGCCGAGCAAGGCTTCAATTCGACCTTGCCCCTCTGTAATGACGAGCTGATCGTTAGTTTCAACATGAACTCGACCCCGATTTCCTCTTCCTTTCCTTTTATCTCAAGCGAGCTGACTACCGACAGTGGTATCCTCTATGGAATAAACCGGCACAATAACAGTCTCATCCTTTTTGATCGTTTCAGCCTGCAGAATGCCAACACGGTCGTTTTTGCCACCTCGGGCGCCGGCAAGAGCTATACCATCAAGCTCGAAGTCTTGCGCTCGCTCATGATGGGGACAGAAGTCATTATCATCGATCCGGAATACGAGTACAAGCATCTTTCCGAAGCGGTGGGCGGCACCTATTTCAATTTTTCCCTCTCGGGCGAGAACAAGATCAATCCTTTTGACCTGCCGCGAGCGATCGGTGGCGATGCCAAGGCGGGCGACATAATCCGTAACGCTGTCATTACCATGAAAGGCCTGATCCGTCTCATGCTTGGCGAGCTGACGCACGAGGAGGATTCGATCGTCGATCAGGCCCTGCTCCAGACCTATGCCAAGAAAGATATCACGCCCGATAGCAATCTCGAAGAGATCGAAGCGCCGATCATGCAAGATTTCCAGGATATTCTCGAGGGCATAGAAGGCGGGGCCAGTGTCGCGCTTCGTCTGCACAAGTTTACCGAGGGTACTTTTTCCGGCCTTTTCAATTCGCCGACCAATGTGCGCATGAACAACAAGCTCATCTGTTTCTCCGTCCGCGATCTAGAGGACGAGCTCCGGCCGATCGCGATCTATATGATCATCAATTATATCTGGAATATCGTTCGTTCGGAAATGCGCAAGCGTATTCTCGTCATCGATGAAGCCTGGTGGCTCATGCAATACGAGGATAGCGCAAAATTCGTTTATGCTATGGCCAAGCGTTGCCGTAAATATTATCTCGGTATCACGACCATTACCCAGGATGTGAATGATTTTCTCGTCTCTCCCTATGGCCAGGCGATCGTGACCAATTCATCGCTCCAGCTCTTGCTCAAGCAATCGACCGCGTCTATCGATCTGGTCCAGAAGACTTTTGCTTTGACAGAAGGCGAGAAATACCTCTTACTCGAATGCGGTGTGGGTGAAGGCATCTTTTTTGCTGGCGCCCGTCATGCTGCGATAAAAGTGGTCGCTTCTTATACCGAGGACCAGCTCATTACCTCTGATCCGCGCCAGCTCCTCGAGATCGAGCAGGCCAAGAAAGATTTTGCCGAGAGCATGCACATGGAGGGCGGAGTCTTGTCCACGGGCGGGAGCGAGGCTGATCTTGATCAGTAAAGGGTTTATGAATCTATCAAATTAATTAGATAAGAATATGAATAGGAAAATATTGTTCCTCTTTCTCGCGGTTATCGGATTGACTTTGGTCGCGGCCGTGGCTTATTATATAATGTCTTTTTCCAAGGGAAAGGAGGCGCAAACGACGGCCGAGCCGGTTCTGGAGGGAGCTCCGATTGCCAAGTCGCCCGTCGAAGACCTGACTCCGAAAACAGAAAGCAACCAAGAGACGCAAAAAGCCATCTCGGCTGAGATAGCGGCCAAACCGCTCGGTCAGACCGACATCGAGCGTCTGGCCCGTTCCTTTGCGGAGCGCTTTGGCAGTTTTTCCAATCAATCTAATTATAGCAATATCACGGATCTGGAGATGTTTATGAGCGAGAAGATGAAACAGTGGGCAGAGGATTATGTGAAAAAGAATAGCAAGGAAAACCCCGGTTCTCTCGTCTACTATGGCCTTACTACCAAAGCCGTATCCGTTACGACCAAGAATTTTGATGATGCCAAGGGAACGGCTTCTATCCTGGTTTCGACTCGTCGACGCGAGGCAATGGGGATGACGAATAACACTTCAAAACTTTTTAATCAGGACATCACTATCAATTTTGTCAAAGAGCGCGGAGCCTGGAAAGTGGATAGCGCTAATTGGAACAATCAATAAATGCTTAGAAACAGAGAAAAAAAGAAATTTCCCGCCCGGCTATTCGTGGTAGTCAGTCTCGCTGTCTTTGCTGTCTTTTTTCTTCTGTTTTCTGTCTTTCTCGCTTCCCTCCGTTATGATCAGAACGATGGCGTGAAGAAGCCTCTCGGTGCTCCGGCCTCGAAGGATGACAAGCTTTTCTTGAATGAGGATTATAAGCACAATGACCCTTATACGACCAAGATTCCGGATCTTAAGGACATGCTTCGCGGTCCGATCATTACGGATGATGATCCGAGCCTGGGCAAGAAAGACGCGCCAGTGACACTTGTTCTTTTTTCCGATTTCGAATGCGCAGTCTGCCATGAACAGGAAAAAGTCTTGAAAGAAGTCTTGGATAAATATGATCTCCGTCTGGTCTGGAAAGATTATCCGACGAATGACCCGGAGTCTCGCGCCTATCAGGCTGCTTTGGCGGCTCGTTGCGCCAGCGATGAGAATGCCTTTTGGGAATATCACGATCTCCTCTACTCGGGAAAATTCGATCTTAGTCAAGAGGGCTTTTTGGCGGCCGCCAAGGAGCTGAGTCTCGATGAGGATGATTTCGAGACTTGTCTGTCACAGAAGCAGAAAGCGCCGCTCGTCAATGACAATATGGTGGAAGCGGAATCGCTCGGGATCGAAGGCGTGCCTTTTCTCTACGTCAATGATCAGGAAGCGCTGGGCGGATTAGCCAAAGAGGATCTTGAGAAAGTGATAAAGATCGAGCTGGAGCGGAATACGCGTTTATGAGTACAGTAAAACAAAAGATATATTCTTGCAGCAAGTGTGGCGCCCAATCCTCGAAATGGAATGGGCGTTGTTTGGAGTGTGGCGGCTGGGGGACTCTGAACGAGGAGATCGGTCCGGTAGCGCTTAGCGGCCAGAAGACTAATGTCCTGATAGCGCCACCGGCTGAATCAGTCCTCTTGTCAGAGGTCCGGGCTGAGGATTCGGAAAGAGTTCTATGCGGTATTGCTGAGCTGGACCGGGTCTTGGGTGGCGGGCTGGTGCCGGGCTCTCTGATCCTGCTCGCGGGTGAACCGGGAATAGGCAAATCGACTCTTTTGGCCCAGATGGTTGATTCGCTTTCTGGTCGCCTGCGCACTCTCTATGTGAGCGGGGAAGAGTCTGCGCCTCAGGTCCGGGATCGTTTCCAGCGCCTTGCCTGCGATCTGGCACGGGTTTCATTCGCCAGCGAGACGGATACCGAGCGGATAAGCTCGCTGATCCGGACCATGAAGCCCCAGTTGGCCGTTATCGATTCGATCCAGACGATGCGTCAGCCAGAGCTGCCGGCTGAGGCCGGTAGCGTGAGCCAGATCCGGGCGGCCACAGTCGCTTTTCTCGAGATTGCCAAACAGCAGGGCGTGAGTGTGGTTATTACGGGTCATATCACCAAGGATGGCCAGGTCGCTGGCCCGAAATCGCTCGAACATATAGTGGATACGGTCCTTTATCTCGAGCATGATCAATCGATGCAATACCGGCTCCTGCGTTCGAGCAAGAATCGTTTTGGCTCGGTCAATGAGATCGGGATCTTTGAGATGAGCGGCCAAGGGATGAAAGGGGTAATCAGTCCGGGCCTGATCTTTATGGATCAGCTCGAGCAGCCTATCTCCGGAGCAGCCGTGTCCTGCTTGTCTGAGGGAACACGCTCATTCATGGTCGAAGTCCAGGCGCTAGTGACCAAGACGATCTTTGGCTATCCTCAGCGCAAGGCGACGGGTATTGATACGGGCCGTCTGCAAGTATTAGCGGCCGTACTGGAAAAGCGGGCCGGAATCCGGCTTGGCGGCCAGGATATCATCCTCAATGTGGTCGGCGGTCTCCGGATCAAGGAACCGGCTTTGGATCTCGCGATTTGCGCGGCTATCATTTCCTCTCTGACTAATCGTCCGCTTTCTAAAAAGACGATCTATCTCGGTGAAGTCGGCCTCGGCGGAGAAGTCCGCAATATCGCCAAGCTCGAAGCCCGTCTGCGTGAAGCCGCCCGTCTCGGCTTCAAGGAAGCCTTTGTACCGGACGTTCCCGTACAGGCGAAGGATATTGTGTTGAAGAAAGTGGGGAGTCTTAGTGAGCTATATAGAAATTTTTAATTTTTAATTTTCAAACAATGACTAAATTCTTAAATGATAAAATGTAGAACTGTTTGAAAATTAAAAATTCTGTCATTGAGAATTGTTTAAAAATTTAAAATTAAAAATTAAAAAATTAAAAAAGGGGTACCACTTATCAATCACTATGATTGACAGCGCGTACCCCAGCTTGGGAAGGAGGAT
>CAZIGB010000044.1:0-9000 GCA_964539005.1 uncultured Gammaproteobacteria bacterium
TCCGGGAAGGACATGATCTGAAATACGCGGTCGCATCTGCTAGCCGAGGTATAATGGCAACTGTTTTTCACGAGATTACGACCATGGCCAAGCCTGACAAAAAGACGCCCGATCAGGGTGGTCGTCTGAGTAATCTCCAGGAGGAGATTTTGCGCGGTATTGAAGAGAAAAATACCAAGGCCGGACTGGATGTGAATCTGCGGATCGTTGTCAGTGCTGACAATAAAGCCCAGGCCAGCGCTTATATTTCGAATCTGGCCAGCGCCTTTACTCAGTACAATCTTTATGAATACGGCAATAGTTTTCCGAGCGCCATCGCTGTCAAGACAAATAGCCGGGTCGTTGATGATTTTATTTATCGCCGTTTTCGGGATAACAATTCATTCCTTTTAAACACTGAAGAATTAGCTAGTCTTTTTCATCTGCCACTCCGTAATACCGAAACTCCGAATATTGCTTGGCTCGGCGCAAAACAGGCACCGGCTCCGATAAATGTTCCTAAAGAAGGGATAATAGTCGGCCGCAATATTTATCGCGGAGTAGCGACTGATATCCGTATGGCTCGGGCAGATAGGCGCCGCCATACCTATATTATCGGTAAATCCGGTGTCGGTAAATCCCAGCTCATTGCCAATATGGCCGTCCAGGATGTTTTAAACGGCGAGGGGGTTTGTGTGATGGATCCTCATGGCGATCTGATCGACGATGTGTTGCGTCGTGTCCCGCCTGAGCGGGCCGAAGACGTGATCCTCTTTTCCCCAGCTGATATGGGCCGGCCCTTGGCGCTCAATCTTATGGAATATGACGAGCGCTACCCTGAACAGAAGACTTTTGTTATCAACGAAATGATCAATATTTTTGACAAGCTCTATGATCTCAAGGCAACGGGCGGTCCGATCTTTGAACAATACATGCGGAATGCGATGCTACTGGTCATGAGTCACCCCGAGTCAGGCTCGACACTGATGGAGATTCCGCGTGTGCTGGCTGATCCGGATTTTCGCCGGATGAAGCTATCCAAGTGTCCGGACCCGACCGTGGTTGATTTCTGGCGCAAGGAAGCGGAAAAGGCGGGTGGAGACGCAGCCTTGGCTAATGTTGTTCCTTATGTCACTTCCAAGCTGACCCAGTTTATTTCTAATGATACGATGCGGCCGATAATTGGCCAACAAAAGAGTTCTTTTAACTTCCGAGATGTTATGGATGCGCAAAAGATCTTGCTGGTCGATCTATCTAAGGGCCGGATCGGGGAGATGAATTCTTATCTGCTTGGCATGATTATCGTGGGCAAGATCCTGATGGCTGCTTTGTCGCGGGCTGATATCCGGGATGAGGCGCGTAAGGACTTCTATCTCTATATTGATGAATTTCAGAATTTTACGACCGATTCGATCTGCTCTATCCTTTCCGAAGCTAGAAAATACGGCCTGAATCTGATCATTGCTCATCAGTATATCGGCCAGCTCGTGAAGAATGGCAATACGACGATCAAGGACGCTGTTTTTGGGAATGTGGGCTCCTGGTTAGTTTTTAAGATCGGCTCGGGCGATGCTGAAGAGGTTGAGAAGGAGTTCAGTCCGGTCTTTAATCAATTTGATCTTCTGAATATCGAGAAATACACCGCTTATGTCAAATTGCTTATCGAGAATACGGCGAGTCGTCCTTTTTCGATGAATAGTATTTATCCGATAGCTGGAATACCGCGTGATGATATCAAGCAAAAAATAGCTGCGCTTTCACGGCTCAAATATGGTCAGGATCGGCAGATAATCGAAGCTAATATCAGGAGACGTTCTGAGATTGGCGGGCAAGGTTGAAAATTTACTGTATAAATTATTTGTACAGCAATTTTTAAGTCGTTTTTTGCCCGGAACCACACCGGGCTTTTGTCTAAAGCTGACTTGCGTCTAAAGATGGACAAAGAAAAGAAAAAGGTATAGGATATAGCCATAAAATAGAAAACATACTAATACAAGAAACCGGGCCTGGTCTCATGGGATAGATCAGCCGGCGAAACAAATATATGTCCAAAACAAATTATCTCATGGATCATGAAGATGATTTTGGTGATGAGGGGGAAGCGGATGATCTTGATTATCGCTCCGGCTCTGAAGAAGATCATGCAGAAAGACATGGAGCTAGTGCTGGCAAGGCAGTAGTGATCAGTCAAAGCAAGGTGGCGATGATAATGGCTTTGCTAGAAAACATTAGGGAGAGCCAAGAAAAAATCAGTCAGCTCTTATCTGGCTCTTTGGGAAGCGACCAGGAAGCGCGCATCAGCATCGGTCAGATGAGCGGTGGCTCGTCCGCTAATGCTATCTTTGAAAGTGATGGCGGCCGCATCATTGAAGGCGTGTTCGATGGCGAGAACATGATCGGACCAGACGGCAAGCAGTATAGTATTCCGGCTAATTATGCCTCCAAGTCAAAGCTTGTTGAGGGTGATATCTTGAAGCTGACTATCACGGCCAAAGGAACCTTTGTCTACAAGCAGATCGGTCCGATTGATCGAGCTCGGGTGATAGGCGAATTGCATCAGAATGACACTGGCGCATTTGTCGTCAAGGCAAATAACAAAGAATGGAAAGTTTTGACCGCTAGCGTGACTTATTACAAAGGTCGTGACGGTGATGAGATCGTGATCCTTATCCCCAAGGTGGGAGAAAGCAAATGGGCGGCCGTCGAAAACATCGTGCGCAAGACAATCTAGAACATATAAAGAAAGCAGGCGATTTTGAAAGGAGAGCCTGTTTTCTTGTTGCTTGATTTATTCTCGGATTACCATTAAAATAAGGGAGTATCGAAAAATATATGGCTACGCTTTATCGGGCTTATCGCCCTCAAAATTTCAAGGAAATAGTCAATCAGAATCATATCAAGATCACTTTGCAGCACGAGATCGAGAATGATCGCCTTGCTCATGCCTATCTCTTTTGCGGTCCGCGCGGTATCGGCAAGACGACCGTGGCTCGGATCTTTGCCAAGGCAATAAATTGCACGACTCGTCAGAGCGGGGCGTATGAGCCTTGCGGTACTTGCGAGCTTTGCCAAGAGATTACTAATGGCCGTAGTCTGGACATCATCGAGATTGACGCGGCTAGCCATACGGGTGTTGATAATGTCCGAGAAAATATCATTTCCGTGGCTCGAGTCGCGCCTACTAAAGCTAAGTATAAGGTATTCATTATCGATGAAGTTCACATGCTTTCAACACAGGCCTTCAATGCCTTGCTAAAGCTCATAGAGGAACCGCCCCGGGACACGCTCTTCATCCTCTGTACAACAGAAGTACATAAGGTACCAGAAACAATCATATCTCGGACTGAGCGCTATGATTTCAAAAAAATAAGCGTCAAAGATGTTGTCCATAAGCTCAGATATATAGTGACCGAGGAGGGGATAAAAATCGATGACGCAATTCTAGAAAATATTGCCCGCCAGTCGGGTGGCCATATGCGTGACGCCGAGAGCCTGCTCGGCCAAGTCGTTTCTGTCGGTGGCAAAGAGGTAAGCGCCGCTGAGGCTGATCTTGTCATTCCGCGTTCCGATATCGCCGAAGTTCTCAATCTGGTCGAAGCCTTAGCCAAGAAAGACGCTGGAACGGCGATCGAGGTCCTGAATCGGGCTTTGGATGACGGGATCGAGCTCAAGCGTTTCCTACGCGAGGTCTTGGATATTTTACGCAAGATAATGCTGATGAAGCTTAGCCAAGGACTGGGGGAACGCTTGGGGCTGGAGCTGGGGGAAAGCATGGATCTGCGGGCGAGCGAGATCAGCCAGAAACTGGATAATCGCCAGGTCATCCGGATGATAGAGCGCATGCTTGCGGCGCGGACGGGTATGCGCGGCTCTTTTATCGAACATCTTCCGATCGAAGTAGCGATCATAGAACTCTGTTTACCTGAGCAAGAACAGCGACCAATTCGAGAAGATTTGCCGGCTAAGGCCACGCAAGCTATTTCGGGTATATTTCAGAGACCCGCTTCGGCGCAAGCTCCTGTCATAAAGACGGCTCCGTCTGCATCAGAGTCTGTTTCACAGCCTGCTCCAACGCCCGTCCCTTCGTCTCCGAGCTTGCCGCCTGTAGCCAATCTCGGCAAGGAGGAGATATTTTCACGCTGGAATGAAGTTTTGGCCCGTGTCAAAGATCATAATCATTCTCTCTCTTTTATTCTTCGCGCTTGCCAGCCCACAGATATTAATGGCAACCAGCTTTGTCTCTCTTTCAAATATAAATTCCACAAGGAGAGGATAAATGAGATTAATATCCGGCAGGTGGTGGAAAAGGTCTTGCATGAGGTTTATGGTCACAATATCACGATCGAAGCCGTGGTTGATGAGGAAATGAAGGTTGATAATCTGCCTATTGCCAGTCAGGAAAAGACTGAATCTTCATCTACTGCGCCTGCGCCTGTTTCGGAAACTTCCACCCCGACTGTTTCTCCTCCTGCTCCAGCTAATGGGAAGCCGAACAGTGACGAAGACATGCTGAATAATGTTCTCAAGGCTTTTGGCGGCAAAGTAATGTAAACTTATGATCAAGAAAAAAAGTTTTGGTCTCGCTCTCGGTGGGGGTGGCGCGCGCGGCATCGCTCATATCGGAGCAGTTCGGGAGCTTCTCAAGGCTGGTTTGCGACCTGACTACATTTCTGGTTCAAGCATGGGGGCCTTAGTCGGTTCTTTGCTTGCCTTGGGCCGCGATTGGGATGAAGTCGAGACAATGGTGCTTGGGCTAGACAAGAAAACAGCTGCCAAGACATTGATAGATATCGGCAAGGTTAATTAATCAGTTCTCAAGGGTGAAAAGGTTAAGCGATTTATCGAGGGACTCCTTGGCGAGACCCTCTTTGAGGAAACCAAGATTCCCTTTTCAGTCGTAGCGACTGATATTATTGCCGGCGAAGAAGTAATTCTCAAAGAAGGGCTTATTCGTGAGGCAGTCATGGCTAGCATCGCTGTGCCAGGAATATTTCCACCAGTCCGTCTGGGGGAGCGCCTATTTATCGATGGCGGAGTGACAAATCCGACTCCGATCGACGTGGTCCGAGCGATGGGGGCCGAGGTGGTTCTGGGCATCGATCTCATTAGCAAAGAAAAACAAGTAGTGGATAACACGCCGAGCTTGGTCAATACTCTGTTGCTCGCCTTCGAGACTATCCGCAAGCAGGCAATGGAGTACAAGCTCCGGGGGCATGATTCTGATCTCATCATTATCAAGCCGGAAAAGCGCAGCTTGCTCGATTCATTCCGCTTCTATGATATCCATGATTTCCTTCTTTCGGGTGAAGAAAGTATTCTGGAGATACTGCCAGAACTCCAGAAAAAGCTCGGTCTTGCCAAATAGGAGATTTTATTATATTATCAAAAAGTAATTTTCGGGGATCGTCTAATGGTAGGACAACAGGTTCTGGTCCTGTTTATTGGGGTTCGAATCCCTATCCCCGAGCACAATTTTATATAAAAAACATCACTAATTTTAGTAAAACATAGTGATGTTTTTTTTATTAACGGTGATAGGGACTCAAACTTTTAAGCGTCTTTATAATGTTTTGCTTATTTTAAACAAAATAATATTGACATATATTAATAAACTGACTATATTAATATGTTAGTATTAATGTCAAAAACAAATGTATAGAGATTGCAAAATGAACATAAAGAACGGGGCAAAAAAAGTTGTTTTAGAGTTAACAACTTCTTGTAACTTAAAATGCAAACACTGTTTTTATCAGAATAGTAGTGAGTTTATCTCTGATTGTTTTATTAAAAAAGACGAAGCTTTTAGGTTGATTGATAATTTTAAGAAGAATAATATAGCTAAATTAGTATTAACAGGAGGAGAGCCAACCATTCATCCGGATTTTATTGAGATAGCTAAGTATGCAAAAGATAAAATAGCAAAAGTAACGCTTTGTACGAATGGAGTCATTAGAAGTGAGCGATTAAAGAAAGCTATCATTAATCTAGATTTTGATACATATACGGTCAGTATTGATTCATATATAGAAAAAAATCATGATGAGTTTAGAGGAAGAAAAGGCGCTTTAAAGGATACACTTGATTTTACTAATCTCTTGTTAGATAACAAAAAAAACTTATCTATACACATTGCCCTGCATCAAGATAATATCGACCACATTGAAGAAATAATCGACTTTTGTAAGCAATATAGATGTGAAATCGTTGTAGGTTCAATTTACTATGAAAAACTCGGGCATAATGATAAAATTGTAGATGACTATCAAGCTAAAATTGTAAGCTTTAAAAATAAATATCTGGACAGAGGGGATGTTATTTTAGTTGGTTTTTGTAAGTATTGCGAGGCTAGTAAATGCGCCGATCAAAAACAAGTGTTTATCGTCAATTGTCATGCTCAACTTGTAAGTTGTTATTGGAAAAAAAACGGAGGGGAGATTATTGAAATTTATAAATAAAACATCTCTATGAAAATATCAGATAAATTTGCCTTTTATGACAAAGATGATATCAAAATAGTTAACAAAATTATTAGGGGGAGGAAGCTGTCTGGTACAGGTGAAATTATTTGTGACTATGAGGACAGACTGTCTACTTTTTTTGGGTCAAAATATTCAGTTGCTGTCTCATCGGGTACATCAGCAATTCAAGTTGCTTTGTATGCTTTGGGTATAAAGAGGGGGGATGAGGTGATTGTTTCTTCTGCATGTCCCTCTATGTCAATAGTGTCTATTATAGAACTAGGTGCAAAGCCAGTATTTTGTGATACCCATGAAGATAATTTTGGTTTAGATATTGACGATATGAGTAAAATAATTTCGTCTAAAACAAAAGCTGTTATTGAAGTTCCAATGTGGGGATATCCAACGGATGTTGTGGGATTAAAAAAATATCTAAAAAAATACGAGCTTCCGCTCATCCTGGATTTGGCACAAGCGCATGGAACAAAAATAAACAATAAGTATTTATCTAGCTTTGGTGATATTTCTTGTTTTAGTACTCATGACAGAAAAATTCTACCAACTGGGGAAGGTGGATTTTGCCTCACGAATAATCAATTTTTGTATAATATAATGCAAAGTTATATTAAGTTTGGTAATATGAAAGGAACAGACTTTGGTTTAAATTTTAAACTTGGGTCTATGCAGGCTGGATTAGGAATAAATAGAATAAAATTTATATCCAAACAGATTGAAAAAAGGACAAAAAATGCAAAGTATATAATTAACAAAATTGATAATAGAAAAGTAAAAGAATTTAAGATTATTAAAAAAGGTTCTCCTAATTATTATACGCTTTTACTGCAAGTAACAGAGGGTAGTTGCAGAGAATTCATTGATTATCTAGATAATAATAATATTCCTTCAGATATAAAAAGATATAACTTTAAAGTGCTATATAAATATCCTTTATTCGAAAAATATTTAAGAAAATGCCACAATTCAGAAAGTCTATCTAAAAATATCACAACGGTGCCTGTTCACCCAGGTTTAACAAAAAAAGATCTTGATTATATTGTAAAAATTATAAATAAGTATTAAAATAAATGAAAAATAAAATAAAACATTTTACTGCATCCGCCCTTATAGTTGATAATGACAAGGTTTTATTGGTTTATCATAAAAAATTAGATGTTTGGCTTTATCCAGGCGGCCACATTGAAGAAAATGAGAGCCCTGATGAAGCATTACTACGAGAAGTAGAAGAGGAAACAGGGCTTCAGGTTGAGATTGTTAGTAATAAAGATGATTCACTTTCTGATCATAAAGCAGATGTATCTTCATTGCACCTACCATATGCATTTTTATGTGAATTTGTTGGTGACCATTACCACAATGACCTTGTTTATAGATGTAAAATTAAAAAAAATTGTGAATTAAGATACAACAAAGAAGAATCTGATGATATTGGTTTTTTTGATATAAATGAAATTGAAAAATTGAAATTATTTGATAATTTTAGAACACTATTAAATAAAGTTTTAACTGAAAAATAAAGGAGGTTCATAATGAACATAATTGTACTGGCTAGAGGAACATTGGGGGGGGTCATTGAAAATCTGAAAAGTAAATACGAAGATAAAATTATTACGATTCCCCAATTGTCTTGTTTGCTGTTTTAGATTAAATTCAAAAGGCCCGACAAGCGGTCCCTTGAATGGCACTATTCTTTACAGAGAGGAATTCTCAGGAAACAGGCTGAACAAGAAGAAAGAGCAAAAATTGAAGCAAGAAAAAAGGGAGTGAATTTAATCGAATCTTGTGTTTAAATAAGGAGGAGCTTTGATGAGAAAATATAAGGTAACGGGAAAGTTCTGTATTTTAGATGAAGCAGATAATGTGATAAAAGATGAGGTGTTTGTTAATAAAATTGTAGAAAGCAACACTCCTCGACTAGCGATTGAGTCGGCTGTAAAAATAATGTCGGAAAAATTTGCATTGAAGTATGAAATGAACATTAAGCTCGGACAAATGTCTAATGTTTTAGTAAAACGTGTTTAATGATTTTTCACTGAAGGGCAAGTATTTTATATACCTGTCCTTTTATAACATATAAAATATTATCGTTTGTAGTCAGTTACAAAAGTCCGGAAGCTGTTCCTGGGCGAGCACAATTTTCACAAAAATTAAACATGCCGTAAGGTATGTTTTTTTGACTTTTAAGCAGTGACGAGCTTGCCGTTCAGCTCTAAAAGTAGTATATTTATTAGAGCTATGATTAGTCCTAGCTATACTGAACCAGTACCCCTATGGGAAATTAATCGATGATATTTCAGACTTACTGCCTTCGTGCTATAGTAAGTCTGAAATATTATCAATAAATTTATGTCTAACAATGGTCCAGTAGCCGCTAAGGCTGCTCCTAAGAAGAAAAAAGCTAGCTACACCCCTCAGTTCAAGCTCGAAAGAGCGATAGAGGCGCTATGCGCCAAGAACATTTCTGATCTCGCTAGGAAATATAATCTAAGCTAGTTTCTCCCTTCCAGGCGATGAGTTCCGATATCACGGAAATCATCTACAATCA
>CAZIGB010000045.1:0-8979 GCA_964539005.1 uncultured Gammaproteobacteria bacterium
GGATAGAGCACTTGGCTTCGGACCAAGGGGTTGTGGGTTCAAGTCCTGCCGGGTGCACTTATTGGGGCTGGGTAGCTCAGTTGGTTAGAGCGTGGCACTCATAACGCCAAGGTCGAGAGTTCAAGCCTCTCCCCAGCCACTAAACGCAAAGAGTTGACAAACCCAAAAAAACTGTTTATTCTTTTTTGGTTAGTAGCTTAATATCATTAAATCAAGCGCTCCGTTAGCTCAGCCGGTAGAGCAGTTGCCTCTTAAGCAAATGGTCGCAGGTTCAAGTCCTGCACGGAGCACTAAGAAAATCATCCAAAAGGGGTGATTTTTTGTTATCCCCAATTGACCAAATGGGCAATCTTTGCTATACTAAATATAGTTAAGTCTAGAAATCTCTGGACTTAAGTCAAAACAAAAATAAAAAAATGAATTTACGCACTCACTTCCAAGAGAATCACAGCTCTGCCATCGGTTATATCGGTTGGAAGTATTACAATACCATCAAAAAGAAAGCAATGGAACAGGAGTTCAGCTGGTCTGGACTCTTCCTCAGTTTGTCCATTGCTTTTTTTATTGTAATTGTAGCTGCCTTGACCCTCAGTCTTTTTTACCAATCTTTGCAGCATTCAGAATTCGGTTTCTTGAGCAATGAAGATACTTTTATCCGGAAAAACTCAGAAATGATCGATTCCTCGATTTTGCCTTATTATGAGAAGAATGAAAAAATAGAGATTGCTGAATTCTTGTTCGTTTAAAACTGAATATAATATAAAAAAACCGATAATAATCGGATAAAAAAATCGTTCTTTCTAAAAAGGGCTTGCTTACGGCAAAAGTAATAAAAGGCCAAGTACACGCAAGCCTCTCTTTCTTACTTTTTTTGCTAAATTATGCAAAAAAAGTGAGCATGGGGATAAATATTCCCGCTTCTTGTTAGCGTGAGGAGCGGGAAAAACAAGAACATCGCAATGAAGAATAGGCGATGTTTTTGTATTTGAAAAAAAAATAGTTTTATGTTAGCTTAAAGTCATTGTAATGCTCATTGAAAAAGGCGTCCCTTAAACAAGGACAAAAAGAGAAAAACAAGGAGGAGTTATGGTTCAAAAAGGATCAGAGGGCCAAGTAAAAAAAACTTTTGTGCTGGATACGAATGTTGTTTTGCATAACAGTGACTGTATCGAAAAGTTTCATGAGCATGATATCGTAATCCCCATGACCGTCTTAGAAGAGATTGATAGGTTCAAAAAGGGAAACGAGGAAATAAATTATAATGCACGAAGTTTTCATCGGAAAATAATCGAATTGTCTAAGCAGGGCCGATTAAGCGAGGGCGTAAGCTTGGGCGAAGACAAAGGAAACATAAGAACTCACAATGAGTTGGAAATTCATCCAGATATCAGGGCGAGCTTTGTTAATCCGAATGAACCCGATCATCGCATATTAAATGTTGCATACTCGTTGCACAAGAGATCGGGTGGGGAGACTGTTATATATGTAACAAAGGATATCAATCTTTACCTGAAAGCAGAGGCTCTGGGTATTATCGTTCAAGATTATACCCATGATCACATTAAAGATCTCCGTCAAATGGATCAAGCCTCTGGCTATTATGAAGGGATTGATTCCGCTCTTGTTAAGAGGCTTTTTGATGAACCCAATGGCGTGCCGCTGGAAGATGTGCTGCCAGGCGGAGATTTGGGTATAAATGAGTTCGGTATCTTCCGGAATGGCAAGCACTCAGCACTGGCAATGTGCTGTCGCTCACGCATGAACCCGTCAACAAAACTGTTGAGATGCATAAAGCCGGCCAAGGCCTTTGAAATCAGCCCAAAGAATGCAGAACAGAGTTTTGCTTTGAGGGCTTTGCTTGACGAAGATATCAAGCTTGTTGCCTTAAATGGTATTGCTGGATCTGGTAAAACAATTTTGGCATTAGCGGCGGCAATACATCTGGCAAGCCGCTATAACCAAATTATGGTGTTGCGTCCAATGATACCACTGGGCAAGGATATCGGCTATTTGCCTGGCGATGCAGAGACTAAGGCTAGCAAGTACATGGCTCCGATTTTTGATAACCTTGAGGTGATTAAGGAGGCTTGTACGTCTGAAAGGGACAAAATAAAGATTGACAACATGCTAAAGGACAAGACAATTTCCGTTGAAATTCTGACATACATTCGCGGAAGAAGTCTGGTAAAGCGTTATTTCATTGTCGATGAGGCTCAAAATCTAAGACCTCATGACGTGAAAACTATAATTTCTCGAGCAGGAGAGGGCACAAAGATTGTTTTTACTGGCGATATTCATCAGATAGACGATCCGTACCTCAACATCAATTCGAATGGCCTCAGTTATTTGATGGCTAAAATGCAAGGTCAAGATATTTTTGCTTCGGTCCGATTGATTAAGGGGGAACGATCGGAACTGGCTACACTAGCAGCCACAATGCTTTAATTTTATATCACCCATACGGGCGGTGCTTCCCAAAGCACCGCTTTTTTCTTTTTTTAATCTTTGGTCTTTTTTCTTTTGCTTTCATAGAGTATAATGATAGATAAGTAAAATACACATTATGTTTTTAGAAAAATTAGAGATCCAAGGATTTAAATCATTTGCCCAGAAGAATGTTTTGCTATTTCCCGGCATTAGCGGTAAAGATAAGCGTGGTATTACGGCAGTGGTCGGACCAAATGGTTCTGGCAAATCAAATGTTGCGGATGCGGTACGCTGGGCCTTGGGAGAGCAGAGTATGAAGACGCTTCGAGGCAAGAAGAGCGAAGATGTAATATTTTCTGGCTCTGATAAGCGTGGCCAGCTTGGCATGGCTGAAGTGTCTCTTCATTTCAACAATGAAGATCGGCAGGCTCCGATTGACTATTCCCAGGTCGTGCTTACTCGACGCCTTTATCGCAATGGAGATTCGGAATACCTCTTGAACAATAGCCGGGTGCGCCTTTTCGATGTGCAGATGCTTTTAGCTAAAGCCAGTTTTGGTCAGAAAACTTATTCTGTTATCGGACAGGGTATGGTCGAGGGCTTTTTGAATACGAGTCTTGCTGAGCGGAAAGAATTCTTTGATGAAGCGACGGGCGTAAAACAGTATCAGATCAAGCGAGATGACGCTTTGAATAAGTTTAAATCAAGCTATGAGAATCTGCTCCAGGGCGAAATGTTGATTAATGAGATCGAGCCGCGGATGAAGAGCCTGACTCGTCAGGTGGCGCGTCTGCACAAACGAGGCGAGCTCGAACTGGAGCTTGGTCAGATCCAGATGGCTTATTATGCTCGTATCTGGCACGATCTCAATCATGGCCATGGGGAGGCAAACAGATTCCTTCTTGAGCTGGAAAAAGAACAGAAACAGCGAGAAAAAAAATTAGAAAGCATAAACCAAGAGCTAGAAGATTTTAAAAAGCATAATTTTGGCGCTAATGATTTTTCTCGGCTTCAAGACGAACTGAGCGCGGTTCAGAGTCGTCGAAATGCGATCGCGCGCGATCTGAATCGGCTCGAAGCGCAAATAGAGCTGAAGCTAGAAGCAGAGGGGAAATTTGACCTGGCGTTCATGTATAAAAAGCGGGACGAATTAAAAACAGAGCAGGCAAAGATAAGCGAAGAACTTGTAACTCTTAAAGAAAAGATCGAAGAAGAGAAAAGTGGACAGTCAGAGATTTTTTCCCTTCGCAAGGATTTGGATAAAAAGATTGAAGAGCTAAATCGGCAGATGCGCGAGGTGGGGCGTTATATTCCAGAAGAGACTGAGCCGGATATGATGGAGAAAATCGAGATAGTGGCAGATAAAATCAGTCTTTTGCAAAAGATTGATGATCTGGGTGAACTAAAAATTGCCCTTGAAGAGATAGGAAAAGAATTGCGATCAGCCTTGAAGTCTGATGGGGCAAGAGAACGGAAAGATCCGCAGATAAATGAAGAATGGCAACGGCTTTATGAATTGTTGGGAGCTTGCAATAAGGAGCGGGAAGAACTCATATCCCGTCAGGGTGAAAGGCAGGTTGTAGCCGGTGGCCTTGCAGAGAGACAGAGACTTTTGAGCGAAAAACTGAACGATGTTAAACGTGAAGAGCAAGGCATTGAATCAAAAATCAAGCAATACTCCGGTCTTTTAGCGCAGTCTGACCTCGAGGAGAATAAGATAAGCCTTGCAGAGAGCTTGTCTCAGGAAGATGCAAAAATTTCCAGGATAAAAGAAGAATTAAAAAAGATGAATCAAGCAGAGGATGGTAAGCGACAAAAATTATTTGCTCTGCAAAAAGAAGCGCAAGGTCTTCAATCTGAGCTCAATGATCTGAATAATCGTTTGCAGCGCTTGCGAGTTGAATCAGCCCGCTATGAAACCAGACTGGAAGATCTAGAAATAGAAATCAGGGCTGAACTGGGAAGTTTGCAAGATATAAAGCGCTTAGAACCAGATGCGACTATCGATACAGTCCATAGTCGTGAACGGATTGCTCACCTTAAAAAACAGCTCGAGCATATCGGTGGGATAGATCCGACCGTAGAAGAAGAATACAATAAGACAAAAGAAAGATTTGATTTTTTGACTGGACAGATCAAAGATTTACGTGATACTATCCATTCACTGGAAAAGGTTATTAAGGAATTGGATGTTTTGATCAAGGAAAAATTTGATAAAGAATTCAAAGAAATTGCGAAAAAATTCGAAGAATATTTTAAAATTCTTTTCAATGGCGGTTCAGCCAGAATTACAAAGGTTATGGAGGATGCGATGGAGGAAGAGCAGGCGCAAGGTGTAGAATTGTCCGAGGGATTGACAGAAACTGATAAGCTCAAGAAAATAAAATTTCTCCAAAAGCACAATTCGACCGGTCTGGCCGGGATTGAAATAAAGGCGAATCCACCAGGCAAAAGAATTGCCTCCGTGTCTATGCTTTCGGGTGGAGAAAGGGCGCTTACTTCTATCGCTCTGATCTGCGCGATTATCAGCTCCAACCCTTCTCCCTTTGTCGTACTTGATGAAGTAGACGCGGCCCTGGATGAAGCAAATTCTGAGCGTTTAGCTAGTATTTTGGATGAATTATCGCATAAAACCCAATTTATCGTTATTACTCATAATCGGGCTAGTATGCGTAAATCCAATATTCTTTATGGCGTGACCATGGGGGATGACGGGGTAAGTAAGCTTCTTTCGGTCAAATTGGACGAGATAAAAACAAAAGAATAATATTATGACTGAAGAAATGTTGCGTTTGCTTGAGGAAACAGCTCGAATAGCCGGGTATGGCGAACCAAAAGGGATTGCGGCTATAGTTGGCGGCTTGATAGCTATCTTTCTTTCTTTGCTTGGGATAATATTCTTGTGTCTGGTTATTTACGGCGGTTTTATTTGGATGACTTCCGGTGGAAATGAGCAAAAGATTCTTAAAGCTAAAAAAACACTGACAGACTCAACGATCGGTCTAATTATTATCCTTTCGTCGTATGCGATAACATCGTTTGTTATCAGGTCATTGGCGGAAGCGACAATTTAAACATATGAAAATCTTAGAAGAGTTCAAGACTTTTGCCATGAAGGGCAATGTTGTGGATCTGGCCGTTGGTATTATTATCGGGGGAGCGTTCGGCAAGATCGTGACTTCTTTTGTGAATGATATCTTGATGCCACCCTTGTCAGTCGTTACCGGAGGAGTAAATTTTAAGGATCTTAAACTGAATTTTAGCGAAACAGTTACTTGGAATTATGGCGCTTTCTTGCAGAGTGTCGTAGATTTTTTGATTATCGCTTTTGCGATTTTCATGATGATAAAAATTCTCAATAAATTAAAAAGAGCTGAGGAGGAGAAAAAAGAAGAAAAACCGGCTGAGCCGAGCAAAGAGGAGGTGCTTCTGACCGAAATTCGAGACGAACTCCGTCGCCGCAATTAAGCGAACTAATAAAAAAAGAAGCAGGGTTACCTGCTTCTTTTTTATTTTATTTATAGTTTTGAGAGAGTTTATAGAAATTGTTTTCAAGGAAAAAGGAATGGATCTTGCGGACCATTCCTTTTTTAGGGAAGAAATTTTTTGTTTCTCATTTTTTCCTCATTGTTTAGTTGATTGGGACAGGATAGATATTCGGGCTGTTAAGAAGCTCCAGGATTTCCTTGGGGTTAAGGTTTGGCATTTGCTCCATGAAACGGCACATGCGGTTGATTACATTGGTGTTGTGGGCCAAGTCGTCGACCTGGCTCGGAAAAATGACAGCCTGTCCGTTCTGGATTTCTACTTTCATCGTCGTTCCTCCTGCTGAGGTTGATGAGAAATTTCAAAAAACATTGATAATTGTATAATAGCACAAAAATAGGAAAAAAGCAAGTTATTTTTGTAGTTTGTCTATAATTTTTCTAATATAAGCTATTTTGGGGTTAATATATTATTCTACACCAGGCTTTATTAACAGCCCATTAAAAAACAATTGAAGACTTAAGCTTAAAATGTTAAAATTGTGGTAGTAAGTAATAAGTAAAAAAATATGCAAGGAGGGATAATTAAGCGTGTTTGCGCTGGAGTTTTGATCTTGAACATATTTTGTTCGGGATTTTTTTATTTTTCGAAAGATCTTTTAGCTTCAGAAACGGTAATTTTTTCTGAGATTGCCTGGATGGGTACAGAAAAAAGCGCTAATGACGAATGGATCGAGCTTTATAATCCGGGGGATATAGATATCGTATTGGACGCTTGGAAAATTATTGCCCAGGACGGTTCGCCCATGATAGAGCTGGCAGGTGTAATCACAGCGCAATCTTATTTTCTCTTAGAACGCACTGATGATGAAACAGTGCCAGAACGCAGCGCAGAGCAGATTTATAGCGGTTCACTGGGTAATGAAGGAGAGGGCTTAAGTTTGGTCGATGAAAATGGCGCAGTAATTGACTCTATAGATGTGGGGCCATGGCTAGCGGGAAACAATGACAATAAGAAGACAATGGCAAGAACAAGTGAGTTTACCTGGAAAGACAGTAGTCAGACTGGCGGATCACCGGGATACCTGAATGATTATTCAGAGTCTCGGGTGGATGACGAGATTATAGAGGCGGGGTCAGATACAGAAGAGGCTGATTCTAATCCCGAAGCTGAGAGGGGCTCAGGTCTGCCAAGAGGATCGGTTTTGATTAATGAGATCGTGAGTGATCCGAGTGATGACAATGAAGAATGGATCGAGATTTATTCTTCTTCGCCAGAGACCATCAGTCTAGATGGCTGGACGATATCAGATGGCAGCGGGGCAAAAAGTTTTCTCTCGGGTGAGATAGGGTCCGGCAAGGATTATTTGGTACTTGAAAAGCCAAAAGGAAACCTTAATAACAAGGGCGATCTGATAGAGCTTCGAGATTCAGCCGGAGTCTTGATCGATTCGCTTACCTATGGGGATTGGAATGACGGCAATACGGAGGATAATGCAGAGATGGCAAGCGATCCGAATAGCTTGGCGCGGAAGGAGATCGGCGTCGATACTCGTAATAATAAGATTGATTTTGTGCTTACAGGCAAGCCGAGCAAAGGATTTGTTAATAGTATAGAAACGATCGAGGTTGCAGAAGCGGAGGGTTCGGAAGGAGAGAAAAAGACAGCAGATGAAAAGGTTATTATCAGTGAAATCTTGATTGATCCGGCTGGCAATGACGAAACTGGCGAATTTATCGAATTGTATAATGCCGGGCCGGATACAGTGGATCTGTTTGAATGGCAGCTGGCTACTGACAATGGCGCTAAGTTCCGTTTTTTAGAACATGTCGAATTAGCGAGTCAAGACTTTTTTCTGCTTTATCGTCCAGAAAGTCGTTTGGTTCTCAGTAATGAAGGCGGCACTCTTAGCCTGTACAAGCGAGATCGGAAAACGGCGGTATATAAGATAAAATATTCCAAGCCTCTTGGAAATTATGGACTTGATTGTCTGGATGAGAGCGGGCAGCTTTTGGGAGAAATCGCGAATGTTGATTGTGAATGGAGCTTAGCGATCACTCCTGGAGAGCTAAACCAGATCAAAAGCCCGAATCGCCCGCCAGTCGTATCCTTCTCATTTCCGGATGAACTTTTTGCAAAAGAAATGATTAGTTTTGACGCGAGTGATAGTTTTGATCCAGATGAAGACCCGCTTCTGTATTTTTGGCGCTTTGGCGATGGCTCCGAGTCCACCATTAGTTCGCCAGAGTATGTCTATCTAAAGGAAGGAGAATACGAAATCAGTCTCAGGATTAGCGATGGCCAAAGTCAGACAGAAAAGAAAAAGACAATTAAGATCGAAAAAGCGCGTCTGATAAATGGATATTCTCAAAATTCAGAAATCAAATTTTCCTGGGGGGAAATCAAGATCGGAAAGATTCTTCCTGATCCGATAGGCGCTGATAATGATGGCGAGTGGATTGAAATCAAGAATCTCGGAAAAGAGAAAGTGGATTTGTTCGGGCTTATGATTGATGATCAGGCTGGAGGAAGCAAGCCTTTTAGTTTTAAAGATCAATATTGGCTAGCTCCTGGGCAGACATATCTTTTGTCACGAGAGGACAGCGGACTAGCCTTGAATAATAATGGCGATACGGTCCGATTGCTCTCGCCTGATGAAGAGGTGATAGATGAAGTGGTTTTTGGCAAGGGCAAAGAAGGGGCTGTCTACGAAAAAAACAGTGATGGAAAGTGGACATGGAAAAGCGCAGACAATAGCATCGAGCAAGTCGTGTTAAGCGCCAAAAAAAGCGGCAGCACAAGCGTTACGATAAAAAAGAGCCCTTATTATGAGCCTGTCTTGATAAATAAATTGGATGAAAGTTATTTGGGACGACTGGTTTCTGTTGAAGGTGTGGTTATGGCGCTTCCGGGAATATTCAGTAGTCAGTATTTTTATATTAATGATATTAAAGGCCTGCAAGTTTATAGCAGTAAGAAAGATTTTCCAGATTTGTTGATCGGTGATAAAGTGCAAGTAAGGGGAGAAATATCAGAGGTTTCAAATGAGCTTAGGATAAAAACAAA
>CAZIGB010000046.1:0-8935 GCA_964539005.1 uncultured Gammaproteobacteria bacterium
AGTTTGTCCGAGTGCTTCTTTTTTCCCTTTTTCCCCGAAGAGATGAGAGCAGAAGCAGTCAGGACTTTCTCGACCACGTCTGGCTGTTTTTTGCCCTTATTGGCCTTGGACTTTTTTTCAGGCTTTCTGACCGCCGCAATTAATTTCTCAGCGTCCAAAACCGGTGCTGTCCCCTTTTTCTCTACTGAATCCTCTTTTTTTTCGAAGTGATCAAAGAGATCTACCAGTATTTGCAGGACAATCCTGACATTCTTTTCCGCTTGATTAAGGTTGATCTGATTTTTTTCGCTGCCCTGAGCATCATTTACCGCAAAGATGCTTACCGCTAAAAGACATCCGAAAATTGTTAGTCTCATACTGCCTCCCTGGCCTCATTGTACTGCAAGACCATTTTTTATTATGGCTTATGCCATTTTTATTGATGGTTCTGATTTTTTTCAAAGAACGACAAAAGGAACAGAGTAAATTAGCACTTTGTTACATTTTTGTCAAGCCCCTGCCTTGTTTAACGCTTGATTCTACGGAACCTCCATAAAAACCTCCATTGCCAAACAAAAAACCCCGATTTTCGGTCTGGAGTTTTTTGAAATGTGAACGTGAGAAAAGTTTTCTTAAAACGGTGAAGCAATCTGGCCATTGACAATCATGAGGATTGCAATGCAAATCAGAGCAATGAGCGCGAGTCCGAAGTCATTGCTAAGATTAGCGACCTTCTTGTTTAGATTCATAGATTTATAAAAAAGTGTAAATCACTTATCTACAGGATAACATTTTTTTTGACAATTGACAAATGAACCGTCGAAACACTTAGAATTTCAGCTTTATCAGCCGACCGACTTGCTCCTCTCGGAATTCTTCAATTGGGCAATCGATATCAAAATAGTATTCCGTTTTCAGCTTGGCTCTTCCCTTTTTTAGATTCTCGACGATTACGCCTAGCTCTTGACCTCGGAAACTTTGCTGATACTCCTGCTCCATAATCCTGCTCAACGCCCTCAGCCGCTCGGCTCTTTTTTTGATTTCTAGGCTCGACAATTTATCTGGCAGAGCAAAAGCCGGCGTCTTGGCGTGGGCGGAAAAGGGAAAAACATGAAGCTGACTAAATCCTAGCTCTCTGACAAATCTTTCTGTAGCCAGAGCCTCTTTTTCCGTCTCGCCCGGAAAACCGACGATTACATCGGTCGTAATAGCGACCTCGGGGACAGCCGCCCTGATTTCAGCGACCTTCTGGCGGAAGAATTCAGTGTCATAAGGCCGATTCATAGCCTTGAGGATCGAATCAGTCCCTGACTGGAGGGGAATATGCAAATGCCGGCAGAGCTTACGATTATTTGCCAACAAAGCAATAATCCGAGGCTCGACTTCCCGCACCTCGATCGAGCTCAGGCGGATCCGAAAATCGCCCGGCCAAGCAAGCAGTTCCGCCAAAAGATCATAAAGCCGGTACTGGCTCTGGTGACCATAGAGCCCGAGATGGATACCGGAGAGGATGATTTCCTGATAGCCAGAGTCAAGTGCTCCTCTGATTTCCGTCAAAACTTCTTCTCGGTCCCGCGACTGGAGCGGGCCACGCGCATAAGGAATAATACAATAAGAGCAGAACTGCTCACAACCGTCTTGGATCTTGATAAAATAACGGGCTCTCTTCTTTGTCTCCCCTGCTTCCTTTTTCTCGGAATGAAGCACAGGCAAAGAATCAAGCAAGCGCCAAAGGGCTCTTCGGTCATCATTATCAAGTACCAGATCAACCCCGAGAGATGAAGCTGCTAAAATCTCGACCCGCGGCCAACAACCAGCCAGCACGATCTTTGCCCCCGGATTGTCCTGTCGGATCTTGCGGAGACGGAGCCGATTCTTGGTAATGGCATTTCCGGTCACCGTGCAAGAAAAAAGCACAGCCAGGTCCGCCCCTTCTTCGCTGGACTGGAAACCGCGCTCCGCCAGCTCCTTTCCTAATTTTTCCGCATCATAAGCATTGACCTTGCAGCCCATGGCATAAATACGATAACGCTTTTTTGACATGTCCCTGATTATGGCACGATTAGACCAAAGAAGCAAGCAGCCCTTGTCACAAAACAGGATTATTGCTAAAATGGGAAATAAGAAACCCAATAATTTGGGATTTTTCATATTGATAATAAACCAATCATAATACTCCGAATATGGATCCAAAAGACAAGAAAAAATCCGATTATGGCGCTGATTCCATTACCGTGCTCGAAGGCCTCGATCCGGTCCGGAAACGGCCTGGCATGTATATCGGCTCCACCTCTTCTGCCGGCCTCCATCACCTGATCTGGGAAGTCGTGGACAACTGCTTCGATGAAGCCATGGCTGGCCACGCCGATACAGTCAGTATTACCCTGCTTGAAAATGGCCGAGTCTCCGTTTCCGACAACGGTCGTGGTATCCCAGTCGGCATCCACAAGGTTACCGGTGTTTCCGCCCTCGAAACCGTCCTTACCAAGCTTCACGCCGGCGGCAAATTTGGCGGCGAAGGCAGCGGCTACAAAGTCTCTGGCGGTCTCCATGGCGTCGGCGTCTCAGTCGTCAATGCTCTCTCGACCTATCTCCGGGCCGAAGTCCATGTCGATGGCCAACTCTGGGCCCAAGAATACAAGATCGGCAAGCCCCAAGGCAAGGTCAAAGCAGTTGGACCTTCTAAGCGCCACGGCACCACCATTATTTTTGAACCAGACGCGAGCATTTTTACTGAAACCGAATTCAAATGGGGCAAGATCCTCGACCATCTCCGCCAACAGACCTATCTGACCAAAGGTATCACCGTCAATATCTCCGATCGCCGCAAAAACCACCGGCCCAAAGACTATACCTTCTACTTCGAAGGCGGCATCCTCTCCTATATCAAGAATCTCAATCTCAACAAAGTCGTCAAGAATGAGACTGTCTTCTACATCGATAAAGAGATCGAAGATTGCCGGGTCGAGATCGCCCTCCAATATAATGACGAATACAACGAAGTCGTTCTTCCCTTTGCTAATAATATCCCGAATCCGGAAGGCGGCACTCATCTGGCCGGCTTCCGCTCTGCCCTCACCCGCACCCTCAATAGCTACGCCCGCACCCAGAAACTGCTCAAAGAAAAAGACGAGAACCTGACCGGCGAAGACGTGCGCGAAGGCCTCACGGCTATTATCAGCGTCAAGCTCCGCGAACCCCAATTCGAAGGCCAGACCAAGGGCAAACTCGGCAACGCCGAAGTCAAATCCTATGTCGAACAGATCTTTGGTGAAGCTTTTTCTATCTTCCTCGAAGAGCACCCGAAAGAAGCCGAAGCCATGATCGGCAAATGTATCCTCTCCAGCCAAGCCCGTATCGCCGCCCGGACTGCCCGCGCCTCCATCCTCCGCAAAGGCGCCTTGGATGGCTTCACTTTGCCTGGCAAGCTAGCTGACTGTTCGAGTCGCAAAGCCGAAGAAAGCGAGCTTTTCATCGTCGAGGGAGATTCGGCCGGTGGCTCCGCCAAACAAGGCCGCAACCGCCGCTTCCAAGCCATCCTCCCGCTGCGTGGCAAGATCCTCAATGTCGAGCGCGCCCGCCTGGACAAGATGCTCGCCAACAATGAGATCAAGAATCTGATCATCGCCATGGGCACCAATTTCAACGACCAATTCGATATCGAAAAGCTCCGCTATCATCGTATCATCATCATGACCGATGCCGATGTGGACGGCGCCCATATCCGGACCCTGCTCCTGACTTTTTTCTTCCGGCATTTCGCCGCTCTCATTTCCGGCGGCCACATCTATGTCGCCCAACCACCGCTCTATCAGATAAAAAAAGGCGCAAAAGCGATCTACGCCTTCACCGATGACGAAAAAAGACAAGCCATCATCGACCTAGGCGGCGACCCTGGCGCCGACAGCGATATCGAAGAGACAGAAAATTCCGAAGAAGAAAAAGAAAGCAAAGAGAAAGAAAACGAAGAAGCCGAAGAAGAGATCGGAAACAAGAAAGCCAAACCCGCTTCTAATCGCATCATTATCCAGCGTTACAAAGGTCTCGGAGAAATGAACCCGGAACAGCTCTGGGAAACTACCATGGATCCAGAACGACGTCTCATGAAACAGGTCCTGATCGAAGATGCGGCCTACGCAGACAAGATCTTTGATATGCTCATGGGCGGCGAGGTCGCCCCGCGCAAGCATTTCATCCAGACCAACGCCAAAAAGGTGCAGAACCTAGATATATAATAGTAAAGACGAGGCATGCCTCGTCTTTACGATCACGATAAAAAAGGCCAGACCTAGGAAATCTCCGAGGCCTGGCCTTTTTCTTTAGGAAATAAACCAGAATCAATTCGCCTTCTTGAACTGCACGCGGAAAATCGGCTCGTACTTATTATCATACTGATCCTTGATCTCGATCATCTCCCCCTTCATTGCCATGGTCAGAGCGGCATCAGAAAGAAGCATGCTGTCATTCTCGATATCGCTCTTCAAGGTCTCCAGCTTCTCGAATTCAGCGTTGAAATCAGCCCGGATACTGTCTTCGATGCCCTTTTTCTTCTCCTTGAGAGTCTTTAGCTCCTCGCTCACTTCCTGAAGAAGCTTGGAATTAGACAAGGCATCACGATACATGTCCTTGATTTCTTTTTGTTCTTTTTTCGTTTTTTGAATGCGATCAAAGATCTCTTGTACGTTTGGCATAAAAAAATAGACTACCCAAAAAGGCAATCGTTATAAATTAGCAAATAATCAGACCGAACTGAGCTCATCGACAATCACGATTTTCTTGCTCTCCAGAATCCCATAAAGAAAGACATCGGTGATATCGCGACGATAGATGAATTCTTCGATATCCATCACGGTATAATTCAATTCCCGGTCAAGCTCGCGCTCCAGCTCGCTTATTACCTCGCCGATCTTCTCCCGATTCAGACGACCAACCAAGAAAATATCAGTCGGCGCATCCTCGGCATTGACAAAAAAACCAGACAAGATAAAAAGCTTGGGCTGGCCGACCGCCAGGATCTTTTCCGAGAAATCCCTTTCATAAAGAACCTGGGCCTTGATAAAGAGGGCCTTGATCTCTTCGAAGAGAACGAAATTCTGATTGACCGAATAGTACTTCTTGTCCGTCTTGTTGCCACCGCTCTTCGACTTCGGCTTTGCTTCTCCATCAGGAAGTTCAGACTCTTCAATTTCGGGCAAAGTCTCTTCGATTACAGATTCTTCTTCGACCTTGGCTTCTTTGCGGCTCGGGGCGCTAGCCGAGAGCAAGCCGAATTGTTCAAGATTTTCGAGCTCACGCCGGACAGAATTGAGCTGCAGATCCAAATCGCGGGCAATCTGACGGATATAGAAACTCTCATTATCATGCATGAGGAAAAACTTCAAAATCTTGACCCGGGAAGTCGAACCAAAAAGTTTGCTCAAGATGTACTTGCCTGAATTTATCATATCCTTGCCTATTAAGGGCCTTAGCCAAGCATTGAATTATGCACCTCTTTTATAGTATAATAATTTATACGGGATAAGTCAAAAGAATAGATCTAGCATGAATTACAAATTCGCCCAATTAATGCAGTCTCCAGGCAAGCGCAGTCGCGCTGTCAGCGAGATATATGTTGCTCAGCCTGATGCCCAACGGGAATATCTGGCCGGGAAGCTTTTCCTGCTTCTCGAGATCGAGCTGGAAAATAGCCTGGCGCAGAGAATTGCTTCTTTTCTTATTGATTCTATAGTACACAATTTTTATCAGAATGAAAAGCTCCTGCTCCGGGAAAAGATCCCCAGTATCCGAGTTGACAACATTTTTGAGTCAGCCTTGGCCGAAACCAACAAAGCTCTAGCTGAACTAATCCAAGAAGAGCGTCTGCCGATAAATTTCGAAAGTATCAATATCTTGGCTGGCGTGGTCTTTGAAGAAGAACTCTATATCACCAATAGCGGCAAAAATAGGGCCTTCCTGATCTTCTTGGACAAGGCTAGCGGCCAATACGACCTTTTTGACCTCTTTCCTAAAGAAAACCAAAACAATAGCGATCGCAAGCATCGTCTCTTTTCTGATGTTATCTGCGGCCGCATCCCTGCCAAAGGTGCTCTCTTTATAAGCAATGAAGCTCTGCCGGAATATATTTCCAAGAAGCAGATTTGCGGCGTAGTCAGCTCTCTGCCCCCGAGCAGCGCGATCGAGCAGATCCGCCATATTTTGAACAGTATCAATACTTACATCGCCTTTGCCGGGCTGATCATAAAAAGCACCTCACTCGAAAAGACCACAGAAACCGTCATCAGCAAAACACCTGCCACTAGTAGCGATTCGATCGCCCAGCTCAACAAGACCGAGGATCTGACTGATGCTCTACTAACTCCTTCTGGCATGATCAGTCCCAAAAAATGGGTCAAACTCCTCTCGATCGGCAGCTACGCCAAGAATATCCCGAACAAGATGAATCCGCCGCTCTTTCTCAAGGACAAGATCATCGTAAAAAGGAAATCCTCCTTCGAAAAAATCAGCAGCCTAAGCAGCAGATTCTTCAAAAATCTCTTCATTGCCGGGACTAATCTCCTCCGCTCTCTCCAGATCCGCCCGCTCTTTTCTCGCCTCCTCAGCTTGATCCCTGGCACCTCTTATCTAGTATTAGCCAAAAAAAGAGTCTTCTCTTTTCTCGGTCAGAAAAAACTTCTGCTTTTCCTCTCGGCCTGTTTCATCATCGCCGCCCTCATCAGCATAAACAAGACCAAAGAGAAGCAGGAAATTGCCGACAGTGAACAGCGCTACCAAGAGATAATCAGCCAGATAGAGCAAAAACAGAATCAAGCCGATGCCAGTCTCCTTTACAACAATAAACAAGGAGCCAAAGAGCTTTTTAACGAGATTGATCGCCTGATCACGGAACTGCCGCAGAACAACGAAGAACAAAAAACAAAATACGCTGAAATCCGACAAAAATACGATATCCAGCTCGAAAAAATCCGTCTCGTCGTCCGGACCGATTCTGCCACCGAGATCGCCGACCTGGCCAACCTCAATAGCCGAGCCGATGCCAAGAATATCGAGCTAGAAGCTGACACGGGCAAGCTCTATGCCGCTGACCCGAATCAGAAATCGATCTACATAATCGATCTCCTTGAAAACGCCCCCTCGACTATCACTGACCTTGATCGTCCGATCGGAAATCTTGCTCACCCCTTCCGCACGGACCGAGAAGACGATAAACGGATCTACTATCTTTCCAGCAATGGGATCCTCGCCTTTGATCTGGGCGAAAGCGCCTTCGTCGATATCGCTTCCGAATTAAAGAATCCGGATGCGCTTCGAGGAGCCGCCACTTATAATTCCATCCTCTATGTCCTCGATACCAGCGACAATGAAATCTATAAGCACGAGCAAAACGGCCAAGAGTATGGGCTCGGCACGCCTTGGCTCAATGAGAAAGCCGACTTCAGCCGCGCGACCGATATCGCGATCGACGGCCAGATCTATGTCCTCCTAAGCGACGGCACGGTTCTGCGCTATCTTCGCGGCAGCCCGACCGAATTCAAACTCGGCCTTATCGACCCGCCTTTCACGCAAGCAGACAAGCTCCATGTCTCTGAAACAGATAAATACATCTACATCATGGAATCAGGCCAGAAACGGCTAGCTGTCTTCGAAAAAAACGGCGATTTCCGGCTCCAATACACGGGGCAAAACCTAGACAAGCTCAAAGATTTCGCCGTTGATGAAGAAAAAAAGCTCATCTACTTTCTGGCCGGCAACAAGATCCTGAAATTAAATACGGAATAAGGACAATAAAAAATAGCCCGCGAAACGCGGGCTATTTTTTTATCTCTTAAAAAGCTTATTTCAAGACAACCTTGGCGCCAGCTTCTTCAAGCTGCTTCTTGATCGACTCAGCTTCTTCTTTCTTTACGCCTTCCTTGAGAACCTTCGGAGCGGCATCTACCAGGTCCTTGGCATCCTTGAGGCCCATATCAGTGATCGCGCGGACTGCCTTGATGACAGCAATCTTGTTGCTGCCCGCATCGGTGATCTCGATATCGAAGCTATCTTTCTCCTCAACCGGAGCAGCTGCTGCTGGTCCCGCAGCCATCATCATAGCTGGAGCAGCCGCAGAAACGCCGAATTTATCTTCGAGGATCTTGACGAGCTCGGCCAGATCGAGGACAGACATCTTTTCGATGTTCTCGACCAGGGCTTTGAATTTCTCTGGAACTTCGACAGTTCCCTCTGTGTTCTTTTCTTCTGACATATTTTTTGATTAGATTATTAAGCTTTTTTCTCCTTGATAGCGTCGAGGACGCGGACCAGGCCACGCAAATTGCCAGCCAGGACATTGACAAAGCCAGAAACTGGCGCGTTCATCGAACCGACAAGCTTGGCGTAGAGCTCGAGCTTGCTAGGTAGCAAGGCTAGAGCCTGGACACGTTCACCGCTAATATACTTGCCTTCCAAGATACCGCCAGAAAACTGGATGATATCCGGGTTAGCCTTTTTGAACTCGTTTACGATCTTGGCTGGGGCTACCTCATCTTCATAACCAAAGATGATAGAAAGCTGAGCCTTGCTCGAATCGAGATCCACTCCTTCGATCGCCTTATCCTTTAGGGCCATCTTGAGAAGTGTCTTCTTGGCGACCAAGAATTCACTGTTTTCAGCTTTGAGCTGAGCTCTTAGAGCTTCGTTCTGCTTGACTCCCAAGCCGCTGAATTCAGCAAACACCATGGACTTTGCCTGACTGATCTTCTCGCTCACATCACGGAGCATGATCTGCTTCTGCAATTTGGTTTTTGCCATATTATAAATTATTAATGAAATAAAAAAATCTGTGCGCAGACACAGACAAATACCGCAATTATTTGCTAATATTAGCCTCGGTAGGTCTTATTTTATCTGCCTACTGTCTGTGGCTTTCGCTTGATTATGTTTATAATAGCATTTTCCTGCCGCTTGTCAAGGCTCAGCG
>CAZIGB010000047.1:0-4265 GCA_964539005.1 uncultured Gammaproteobacteria bacterium
ATTCAAGTCTTATTAATAATAAAAAATCTCTTTCCTAAAACGAAGAAAAGAGATTCTGGCCAACAAAAAATGACTGGCGATTTATCTTTTCCTCGAAAAGGAATAGGAGTTGGCACCTTCTTTCTTCGTGTCACCGAAAAAAGGGTTGCCGGATGGGTCATAGGGCCAATTCCCTCGCCACCGCTCTTGATAAATGATTATTTGATTGTGATGCTATGATAGCAGAAGAATTAATTTTTGACAACGTATTACAAACGTATTACAATATTTAAATAATATGTATCATAAAATATATGCGTCAAATATTAAGTTTGTCTTTGCCGGAGAATTTGAGCGAAGAGATAAAAAAGAATGCGAAGTTAAGGGGGTTTGATTCGGTTTCGGGGTATATCAAATATCTTTTTGATCTCGACAAGGATCTTATTTCTGATAGACAATTATTGTCGTCTGTAAAAGAGGCTAGAAAAGAATATCAGCAAGGAAAAACCATCAAAGCAAAATCTTTGGCAGATCTCCTATGATAGTCAAAGAGATCCATTATTCGAAACGATTTGTAAAAGAATTAAAGCGCTTGCCAGAGGATATTATTAGCATTGCGATAAAGAAGGAAGAGATTTTCAAGGACAACCCCTTGCACCCGTCTCTTAGGCTTCATGAGCTGCACGGAAAATTTCAGGGTATCTGGTCTATCTCTCTGACTCAGAATTATCGCATCATTTTTGAGCGAATGCCGAATGGGGATATCCTCTTTATTTCAATCGGCAGGCACGATATTTATAAGTATCTTTGATTGTTCGGTTGTATTATGAAGCAAATTGATAGATTGGGATTATGTGTTTGTTTTTAAAGGGCTCTTGAAGAAAAAGGGTTTTTTTTCGTATAATCTAAAAGGTGCTATTATGTTAGGACTGGTTTTTGTTTTTTTTGAGAACATATGAAAATAAAGATAATGCTATTGGGATTACTGCTTCTTTTGCCTTGGCCGTCTTTGGCGGCGGCGCAGGTTGAGATTGAGCTTACTGTAGCTAAAAATGAGGTAGTGGTAGGCGAGAATTTCGAGGTGGTTCTTTTGCTCAAGCGTCTCGGGCAGGGGAATGAAATCAATCTCGGGGCGATTCCCATTCCAGGAATCGATAGTTTTCAGCAATTCGGTTCTTCCCAATCGACCAATATGAGCATCGCTAATGGTAATTCGGCGATTGTTTATGAATTGCGCAAGACTTTGGCGGCCAAGAACGAAGGCGAATATCGGATCGGTCCGGTTAAGTTGCAAGGGACGGATGGAGCTGGCCAGGTGTTTGATTTTGTCAGTAATGAGATCGTCATTACGGTGAAAAAGGCGACGCTCTTTTCGGGCGGAAGCAAGGAGGCGAGTCGGAGTAGAGACGAGATTAGTCAGAAGGGAATTGATCGCCGAGTATTGAATATTCTGGCGGCATTTATCGGTCTTGGTTTGATATTATATATGCGAGGAGGAAAATTCCGTGATTATTTAGAGGAAAAAATATTAAGAAAAAAAGAGGCTGGAGGCGAATCAGAACAATTGACAAAAACAGAGACGGTGAGATTGCCCGATGCTAATGAGCCAGATTTTTATCCGAAGATCGCGTCTCTTGTCCGGGCTCATCTGATTCGTCGGGAAAAAGGTACGAGCGAGGTTATGACCACAAGCGAGCTCCTTGCTCAGCTTAAGGAGATTAAATATTATCGGGCAAGTGAGGCGACTGAAGTCCTTCAAGCTTGCGATGCCAATCGTTATGCCCATGCTGAGGGGGATCGGGCGCGGATAATCGAGTTAGCGGATAAGATATTAAGAACTTGAAAAATATATGCAAAATGAGGAAATCAAAAAAGTGCAAGAGCGGATCGAGGCGGAAAAAAGCCGGATCGATCTTTTGCTAAAAGAGATGGCCAAGGTGATTGTCGGCCAGAAGACGCTGGTCAATCGCTTGGTCGTGGCGTTACTCTGCCGCGGCCACATACTTCTCGAGGGGGTGCCGGGACTAGCCAAGACTACGGCGATATCGACATTGGCCAAGGCACTCGATGTCGGCTTTCAGCGGATCCAGTTTACGCCGGATCTTCTGCCTTCGGATCTTATCGGCAGTCGCATCTACAATCCGCGCGAGAATTCATTCTATGTAAAGAAGGGTCCGGTTTTTGCCAATTTTATCCTGGCGGATGAGATCAATCGCAGTCCGGCCAAGGTTCAGAGTGCTTTGCTCGAAGCGATGCAAGAGAAACAGGTAACGATTGGTGAGGAAACTTTCAAGCTGGGCCGCCCATTCTTTGTCATGGCTACTCAGAATCCGATCGAGCAAGAAGGGACTTACCCTTTGCCCGAGGCGCAGGTGGACCGTTTCCTCCTGAAAGTGATTATCAGCTATCCGAGCGAAGCGGAAGAGATCGAGATTATCAAGCGTTCGGAAATGCGAGAGCCGGTAGAGATTTCTCCGGTCATGGACGCGGAAGCGATCATCAGCTTGCAAGGCCTCACAAACAGTGTTTACGCCGATGATGCGATCAAGAACTATATCAAGGACCTGGTCTTTGCCAGTCGCAATCCGAAGGAGATAAAGGAGTTCGAGGGACTCTTGGCTTATGGCGCCTCACCGCGTGCTTCTATCGGCCTACTGGCTGCGGCCAAGGCGGTGGCATTACTTCAAGGCCGGGCCTATGTGATTCCTGAAGATGTAAAAGATATCGCGCCTGATGTCTTGCGACATCGTCTGATTCTGAGCTATGAAGCGGAAGCGGATGGCGTAAAGCCGGATGATGTGGTCCGCATCCTGCTCTCGAGTGTCAAGGTGCCCTAAGTTTTTATCCTCATGACGCCAAAAGAAATAAGCAGTGCTATCCGTAAGATCGATATCTTTACTAATCGCAAGGTGAGTGAGGCTTTTTCGGGTAATTATAAATCATCTTTCAAGGGCGCAGGCATTGAAGTAAGTGATATCCGCGAGTACGAAGAGGGTGAGGATGTGCGTAATATTGATTGGATTACTACGGCTAGGCAAGGCCGGCCGTTTGTAAAAAAATATCAGGAGACGCGCGAGCTGACGACGCTCTTGGTCCTAGATCTTTCTTCCTCTATGGATTTTGGGACAAAGGGCAAGACCAAGCAGGAAACGGCGCTCGAGCTTTGTTCTATTCTTCTCTTTTCGGCGCTCAAGAATAACGATAAGTTTGGGGCCATTCTCTACTCGGACAAGATCGAAAAATATATTCCGCCCAAGAAGGGCAAGGCTCATCTTTTGCGGATCGTGAGGGAGATTGTGGTCCGGGCCAAGGGTAAGGAGCGTCGGAGCGGAAATCAGAAGCTGGCTTTGGATTTTGTAAATTCTGTTATCAAGCGGCATGCGATCTGCTTTTTTGTGAGTGATAGCATCAGTGTGGAAGCGGAAAAGGCGCTGAAGATTTCGGAGCGTAAATTTGATCTGGTTTTTGCGCGTATTTTTGATTGCTTTGAAGAGGGGATCGAGACTGGTGGTATTTATCGGATCGAGGACCCCGAGAGCGGGCGACAGCTGGTCGTGGATTTGGGGCGCAAAGAGACTAGGGAGAGATATTACGCGATCCGGCAGGAAAAGATTCTTGGTCTGCGCCAGCTTTTACGTCGTTACAATATCGATACCTTGGAACTCTCTACTGAGAGTGATGTATACAAAGAGCTTCTGCGCTTCTTTCGTTTGCGCCAGCTCCGTAATTAGTCCTTATGCAAGATATCCATGCCATAAAGAATGTTATCGAAACTCCGATTCTGACTCGGGATATTTTGCTTGCCCTCTATTCTTTGCTTGCGTTAGTTGTTCTGTCTTTGTTTATCTATCTATATTTCCGTTTCAAGAAAAAGCGGGCAGAGAATTTGGCAAGTATTGAACCAGCGATTCCTGAGCCGCCTCCGATCGATTATTTAGCTGTGGCCCGGGAGCGATTGATAGAAGCTAAATCTTTGATTGCTAAGAAAGATTTCGAGCGCTTTTATCTTCTTCTTAGCGAGATTATAAAAGAATATCTTGGCGGTATACTTAAGATTAAAGCAATTGATATGACTACGGCTGAGCTTCGATCCGAATTGCCGTCGCTTTACCGCAAAAAAGATGAGCTTGGTGATCTGTTTCGGCTTTTGGATCTGGCCAAGTTTGCGAGGAGAGGCAAAGATGAGAGTACGGCACGAGAAGCCTTGGTTTTGGCGGAGAGGTTTTTGCATGGTGAGTCTTAAATTTTTAGTTGGTGGCGAGATCTGATGTCAGCCCTTTCCTTGT
>CAZIGB010000047.1:4365-8873 GCA_964539005.1 uncultured Gammaproteobacteria bacterium
CGGTGCTCGAGGATCTGGCGGCGGCTCGTCGTTTTTCTGTCTTTGACTATATTCCTTATGTCCAAGATTTTCTGGCGGTCTGCATAATAATACTGTTTGTTCTGACTTTGGCGCGGCCGCAGACTTTGCATGAGAAAACGGAATCGAGCCAAGAGGGTATCGATATTATTATCGCGCTTGATGTTTCGGGCTCGATGCTGGCGGAGGATCTGGCTCCGAATCGGATAGAGGCGGCTAAGGCGGAGATAAAGAAATTTATCGATAAGCTTTCGACGGATCGCTTGGGTATTATCGTTTTTGCCGGCCAGGCTTTTACTCAGAGTCCGCTTTCTTTTGACTATGAAATTCTTACGCATTATCTGGATGATATCTCGACCGATAGTATCAACCAGGAGGTGCGCGGGCTCAATGGTACGGCGGTGGGGGATGCGATCTTGGCGGCAATCAACCGTTTCAAGAAATCAGAAGACCGGTCCAAGGTGCTTATACTGCTTACGGATGGTGATGCCAATACTGGAATTGAACCGAGTGTGGCGGCCAAAATGGCGAAGAAAGAGAATATTCGAATACACACTATCGGTATCGGGGATAAGGATGGGGCGCCTTTGCCGGTGACCAATGCCTTTGGGCAGAAAGAGTATGCGCGGAATCAGGACGGCTCTCTGGTCAAGGCGACTTTTAATGAAGAGAAATTAAAAGAGATCGCCCGTATCGGCGAGGGTACTTATGCTCGGGCAGATGAGCCGGAAGCTTTGCAGAAAATTTTTGATAATATCAATCAGCTCGAGAAGCGGCCGATCAAGACGAGTCAGCTTACGGATGCGCGCGAAAATTTCTGGCCTTTTCTGGTGGCGCTTTCTTTGCTCTTTCTTTTTTATCTAGCTCTAGGCGGGCTAAGGGCGATTCGAAAATGATTTTTTAGTTATGACATTCCTATACGCAAAATCATATTATCTCATCTTTATCTTACTAGGCTTTTTGGCGGGCGCTTATTTTGTGTGGCTTATTTTCCGGGTATGGCGCGAGGGAGAGTCTAGCTATTTTTCACGCTTGCGGAATTACGAATCATCGCGGGTACAGACACTGGTTCGCTATGCTTTTCTGTCTTTGGCTTTCTTGTTCCTTACGGTTTCACTACTACGTCCGCAGTGGGGTGTCAAAACTCAAGTCAGTGAAGCGAGCGGTATCGATGTCGTCTTTGCTCTGGATGTTTCCAAGAGCATGCAGGCTCTCGATCTCGCCCAGGAAGGAGATCAGCTTGATCGGCTTACAGTGTCCAAAGCCATGATTTCCGATTTTGCCAGCCAGAATCCGGGCAATCGCTATGGGCTGGTGGTGTTTGCGGGCGAGGCTTTTGTCTCGACGCCGCTAACTTTTGATAATGCCGCCTTCCTCACCTTTCTCGAGGGCGTGAGCAATGCGGATGTCGGCAAACAGGGCACGGAACTGGGGGAAGCACTCAAGGCTTCGCTTGATCGTTTCGTTTCCAAAGATGAGGCGGCTCGAGGCAAGGCAATCATCCTCATTAGCGACGGTGGCGAGGAGGGTGAGACTGATTATCGTGAGCTCGCCAAAGTAGCCAAGGAAGACGGCATCGCGATTTACGCGGTTGGTATCGGCTCGGACGAGGGCGTGCCGATACCAGAGAGCCGTGATCTTTTTGGCCGAGTAAATTACAAGACTTACCAAGGCGAGACGGTGCTTACCAAGCTCAATGATGAGCCTCTAAAGGATATTGCCGATATGACGGGTGGTAAATATTTCCAAGCCGATGAAGGCAAAGATATGGTGGCGATCGCCAAAGAGCTAGAAGATCTGCCCAAGACCACGCTCTCGAGTGAGGCCAAGAGCGGCGCCGAAGATCGCTATCAATTTTTTCTATTGCCGGCCTTTCTCTTCTTCATCATTTTTATAATGCTACCCGAGCGCCGGATCTGGCCTTTTCCTTTGGCGCTCTTATTCCTTTTGTCTGGTTGTCAGAGCGATCTGGCTTTTCGCTATCACAACCAAGAGGGCAACGAGGCTTACGCGCTGGGCTATTATGCCGAAGCGATCGGCAAATATGATAAGGCGCGTGAATCTTATAGTGCCCTTGCTTATCTGGCGGACAACAATAGCGCCATTGCCGAATACGCAGAAAAAGATTTCAGCTCGGCTTTGTCCCGCTTGCAAGCGCTTGTAGACGGAGCCTGCAAAGATAAGTCGCGAGACTACTGTGACCAGGTTTATTATAATCTGGGTAATGCCTATTACCGGGTCGGAGAAATAGAAGTAGATAAAGGCAAACAGAAAGAGCAGTGGGAGAAGGCGATCAAAGCTTACGAGCAGGATTTGGAAATAAATAAAGATGACACTGCGGCCAAAGAAAATATCGAATTCATAAAAGGCAAGCTCACTGAAGCGGCCAAGCAGGAGCAGGCGGATTCACAAAAAAAAGACGGACAATCGGGTTCGGAGTCTGAAAAGTCCGGCGAGCAGTCTGGACAGAAGGGAGACGAGGGGCAGTCCGGTAAAGAAGGTGAGGAAAAATCTGATCAAGCCGGGCAGTCGGGCGAAGAGAAGGGCGAGCAGGCTGGTGAGAAAAAAGACGGCGAGCAAGCAGGAGCGAGCGAGGGGCAAGAAAAGAAAAGTGAGCAAGGTCAGGGGCAGACAGCATCGGACCAGCTCGATGATAATACAGCGAATGAGGTGGAGCGGTATATGGAGCAAATGGCTCAGAATGAGCGGGACTTGCAGAAATATTTCCGTCAGAATAAGAATGAGCAGGACCAGGGACACGATGACCCCTTTGCTGAGATGTTTAATGATCCCTTTTTTCAGAACATGATGGGCGGCCAGCTGAGCGACAAGACAGCGGATCCGAATGAGCGGGATTGGTAGCTTATTTGATTTGTTCTGAAGTGCCAGGGTAATAGCCAGAAGGCCGTCAAGCAACGGCCTTTTTAGATTTGTGAATAAGAGTCTTGACAACTATGTTAGAATAATATAACATAGGAATAGTTAGAAATAATTAACAAAAATATGACTTATAAACAATATCAAGTTTGTCGCCTCTCTATCATAATCCTGCTTTCTTTTTCGATTAGCATGTCTTTGAGTCTAGAAAATTATTATTTGCCGATCGTTATGATTCTTTCTGCCACTGCTGGTATGTATTATTGCCGCAAGCAATTGCAGACGACTACCGTATTGGCAGATGAACGTGATTATCAGGTAGCTGGTCGGGCCTCACGTTATGCTCTTATTGCTTATGCCTGGCTAGGGGCAATCGGTACTTTTGTTTTGATGGCAATTTCAAAGGGAGAGGGAGCGCTTTATGATTTGAGCCAGTATTTATCGTTTAGTGTCTTGTTTTTGTTATTACTGAACGCTGTTTTGTTTAAAATCTTGCGTCGTAAAAGCTGATATGGAAAATAGTATAAAAAAAGAAAGGCAAAGATTGGGTCTAACTCAGGAGGAGTTGGCTCAGAAGGTAGGTGTACGCCGGGAAACAATCGTTTTTTTGGAGCAGGGAAAATACAATCCCTCACTTCGTCTAGCTCTGGATGTCGCCAGAGTCCTGGGAGTAAAAGTTGATGATCTTTTTGTTAAATAGTTCGGGGACTTGATTTTTTTTCTAAAATGTGTTAATTTCGTCAACGGTTGCCTGTCTAATGGATAGGCATAAAAAGAGGGTGTGGATAAGTTTATCCAGACCTTTTAATGTCGTTAATGGCGAAAAAAAGACACAAAAACAGCCGTAAATTAAAGCTAAAGAGGATAGAGGCGGCTAATAAAGAGCGTAGAGAGAGAAAAAAACTGCGGGAGCAAGAAGAGTTAGAATTGCCTAGCCCCATCAGTTTTTCTTTGATTTTAAAAAGAAATGCGCTTCCTATGACAGTGCTTATATGTGGCTGTCTAGTCTTTTATTTTTCGAATAATTTTGACACCCGTTTGGCGGGTGCTTTTTTTAGGCCGGTTTATCCGCCCAAGGCCTTGGCGGCGGAGGTCAACCCAGAAGATAATTCAAAACCGTTGCCGAAAAAAATATCAGAGAAGGATGAGATGCTGTTGGCAAGCTTGGTATCGCAAGAAGAACTTGGCTTTGTCTCGATTCCGAGGCTTGTGCCTGCGATTGAGAGCCCAAGCTCTGATCCTTTTGTTGTTATGAGTCAAAAAAAGGTGCGAGTGACAGTAGTAAAGAAAGTCGAAAAAGAAGAACCTATCCGTCCTGAGCTAAAGATACGGTCGTCGATAACTGAAGAGGCAAAAGCGCCAACGCCGATTATTTCTGCTCCGCTTCCCGCGTCTCCTGAACATTATGAAGCAGAGCTTGCTGCAATCATCAAGGGCAAGCCTATGGAAGCAATGCTTGAAGAAATCCTGGAGCGCGATCGGGCAGTCGCTGCTTTCTTGGTCGGTATTGGCATGAAAGAAAGTAAATATGGAATTTATTCGCCAAAGAAAGACGGTCGAGATTGTTATAATTATTGGGGCTATCGCGGTCGGGAGAATCCGACCCGGAGCGG
>CAZIGB010000048.1:0-8816 GCA_964539005.1 uncultured Gammaproteobacteria bacterium
CGGGAAAAGATCAAAAACGAGAATATCACCGAGAGTTGGATCATCTGCACGATCCGAGGCGAGATGAAGAAGCATCTCCTCAAAGCGGGACTGTGGGCGGTCGTCAATAAAGTGAGGGTGATGGTAGGGAAAAAATGAAAATCTTACAAATAAACAAATTCCATTTTCTCAAAGGCGGGAGTGAACGCTATGTTTTTTCTTTGTCTGAGCTTCTGCGTGCCAATGGGCATGAGCTTTTGCATTTTTCCATGCAGCATCCGGAGAATGTGCCGGATAAGGATGCGGATCTTTTTATTTCGTACATGGATATGCATCGTTTTCACCCGCTCCACATCCTCAAGTTTTTCTATAATTATGAAGCGGTCCGGAAATTGCGTCAGCTGATCCGACGAGAGCGGCCGGATATCGCGCATCTCCACAATATCGCGCATCAGCTCACACCGGCTATCATCCGGGTATTGAAAAAAGAGGGGATTCCGGTCGTCATGACTCTCCACGATTACAAGCTTGTTTGTCCGAATTCTCAGCTTTATAACAAGACAGGCAATTGTGAACGTTGCCGCGGAGGCAAGTATTACAATTGCTTGCGTTACTCTTGTCTGCATAATTCGCGAGCCCTGTCATTTCTCGGCATGCTCGAAGCCTATCTGAATAGAAGAATCAAAGATTATTATAATGAGGTAGATCTTTTTATCGCTCCGAGTAAATACATGAAAGAAACGATGATCCGTTTTGGCTTGCCGGCTGAGAAGCTTTGCGTTATTTATAACTTTTTATCAGCTGAATGGCTAAGTAAGCCGAGCGCGACTAGTCAGAGTGATCCCTATCTCCTTTATTATGGCCGCCTGAGTGAGGAGAAGGGGATTAGTGATCTGATCGCTGCGATGGAGAGGGTGACTGACAGAGCGCTGAAGCTCGTAATTGCCGGCACTGGTCCTCAGTCTCAGTCTTTGGCGGATATTATCAAGGAGAAAGGGCTGGTGGACCGCGTCTCTTTGGCGGGGTTTGTCAAAGGGGCAGAGCTGGATAGCCTTATTGGCGGGGCCTTGGCGACAGTCATGCCTTCGCGCTGGCCAGAAAATATGCCTTATTCTTTGCTAGAAGCCATGGCTTTGGGCAAAATTAACATTGTGGCTAAGGTTGGCGGATTGCCTGAAATGATTGAAGAAGGGGTGAACGGTTTCTTATTTTCTCCGGGAAATATTACTGAATTGGCTGAAAAAATAGATTATTTGGCTAGTATTGATATAAATAAGAGAGTTGGTTTGGAAAAGAAAGCCCGGGCAAAAGCGCAGGAAATGAACGGAAAAGCGCATTTGGCAGAACTGCTTGAGAAATATCAGCATTTACTTAAAATAAATAGCTAATATTAAATATTTAAAATCTAAGCAATCAGGACCGGAGCCGCTTGACAAAGCGGCTTTTATCTGCTACAATTTTCAGTTAATATAAATTACCTCTTATCGAGGCCATCCCCAAAAGCGTGTATAATAAGAATATGAAAATCACTAAAAAGAAATTATCATTGGCCTTTGTCTTGGCTCTGCTTGTCAGTCTGATCGTCTGGTATCCCTCGGCTCAGTCCCGGACCAAAAATTATACCAGCGGTGAGGCGACTTATTTCAACGGGGCGCTTTATTTGGCCACCGTCAATACTGGCGCGCTCGAGCTTTTTGTCCTTGATCACGATCAAATCGTCCGGACAGCTATGTTTAAGCCGAAGTTTGTGAGCCTACCCAAGGGAGCGGGTGTTTATCACGATCTCCAGTTCGAAGAACAGAACAGCAAGCTTTATCTCCATCTGACTGATGGTCGCTATCTTTATCGCTTCGATGTCACGAATCCTTATAGTCCGCAGCTCAGTGACAAGCTAAAAGATAATGCCTGGGATTGGTTTCTCGGACTGGATAAAACAGACCAATATTTCGTGACTGTCGGCACCAAGGATATCAAATATTGGAATAGCGATATGCAGGTCGTCGAGACTCACAAAGTAACATTCGATAAGGCTGAAAATGTTTCTATCAGCCAGGATGGCGCTTATATCTTCATTATCCGTGATAATGTCTTAGAGATCTATAGTGCAAAAGACCGCAAAGTGACTGGCAGTATCTGGCTAAAGGCTCGTGAAGCTAGTATTCGCGGTGTGGAGTACGATGCGGCTAAAAAAGAGATCTTTGTTACAGATGATGAGAAACTCAGGGTCTTTGATACGCTCGGGAACGAGCGCCGCAGTTTCCGTCATACGGGTGAAATCGGCTATGATACCGAGGCTTCAGTCCTTTCGGACGCTGTCTATTTCTCTGATGGGATCGGAATCGTCAAGAATCGTAAGAGCGATCTCCGGGCGATCGACTGGGCCTACACCAATACAGTGACCAGTGGACAGTCCTGGGCGATGGACATCGATATCGTCGGGACCTATGACGGAGAAATGGTCGTAGTCTTCAATAATTCAGAAATTTCTGTTCTTGATTCCGAGCTCGAGCTTATCGATTATTTCAAAGCTGGGGAAAAAGATGAAGCTCCGATCGAAGCACTTTCGCTTCTGCTTGATCAAGCTAGCGCGGCTCCGGGCGCCTTTGTGAGCGTAGCCGGCCGAGGCTTCGAAGCCAATGAAGAGATCAGTGTCAGCCTAGCGGGCGAGACCTGGACCGCCATGAGTGATGCTAATGGCCGCTTCAAGCGGACAATCGAAGTCCCGGAATCGAATCCGAAGCTGGCCGACATCAAAGCGACCGGACTTCGTTCTAAACTTAGCTATAGCATCAGTTTCCATATCGATTAATATCGGGGAGCATATCCCCGCTTAAGATGGACCATATGAAAATTGCCATCATCGGACAAAAGGGCATACCAGCCATATCAGGCGGAGTCGAGACCCACGTAGAGGAATTGGCCAAGCGCTTGGTTCGGGCTGGACACGAAGTCGTGGCCTATACTCGACATAATTACACTGACAAGAATCTGAAATCCTATGAAGGAGTCAGGCTGGTCGGTCTGCCGAGCATCTCGACCAAGAATTTGGACGCGATCGTCCACACTTTTTTGGCCGCTCTCCATGTCTGCTTCGTGGAGCGCCGAGTCGATGTGATTCATTTTCACTCGATCGGTCCTTCATCTTTGCTCTGGCTGGTCAAGCTTTTGAAGCCGCTGACTCCGGTCATCGCTACTTTTCACACCCAATGCTACATCCACAAGAAATGGGGCGGTTTTGCCCGCGCTTATCTCAAGTTTGGCGAGCGGGTAGCCAACAAAGTGGCGGATGAGGTGATCGCGATCTCGCGCACTCTTCAGGGCTATGCTCGGGAAAAATACCGCAATCAAGCGGTTTATATCCCAAATGGCGTTGCTCGAGCGGAGCTGAAAGAGGCTGACATCATCAAAAAATGGGGACTAGTCAAGGATGGCTATCTCGTTTCAGTCTGCCGCCTTGTCCGGCACAAGGGTATCCATTATATGATCGAGGCTTACAAGCAGCTCGAAACAGACAAGAAACTCGTGATCGTCGGCGATGGTTCATATACGGATGATTATGTCGATGAGCTCAAGACGCTGGCGGCCGGTAATGAAAATATCGTCTTTACTGGTCTGCAATCAGGTGACGCGCTCCGTGAGCTTTATTCCAATTCTTATCTCTTTCTCCAGGCTTCTGAATCAGAAGGCTTGTCTATTGCCTTGCTCGAAGCGATGTCTTATGGCCAGGCTGTGCTCGTCTCCGATATTCCAGAAAATAAAGAAGCGGTCGAGGAAGCTGGTTTCTACTTCCGGAATAAGGATGTCGCCAGTCTCCGGGCAGAGCTGGCTAAGCTCTTGGCGGACAAGGCGTTGGTCGATAGTAAGAAGGAACAGGGCTTAGCCCGGGTCCGAGAGAATTACGACTGGGATATGATCGTTCGTGAGACTGTTCTGGTCTATGATCGGGCATTGGCAAATAAGCAGTTCTGGATTTCTCGTCGAAAGATAAAAGAAGCCTAAGTCATTTATTATAAAGAAAAAGGGACGCCTAGTCTCTTTTTTCTTTGCCTTGTCTTTTGTTTAGCGATGATTTATGATTGGGAATATGGAATTATATATCGATACCAGTGATAATCAGAATATCAAGCTCTCTCTTTTAAAGGAAGGAATTTTGCTTTGCGAAAAGAGTGAGGAGGCCCAGTATCGGCAGTCTGAAAAACTCTTGCCGCTGATCGTGTCTTTTTTGGCCGATAATGGGCTTAGCAAAGAAGAGCTAAGCTCTATTCGCGTGAACGAGCAGGGTGAAGGTTTTTCATCTTTGCGTCTTGGCGTGGTCGTTGCTAATGCTCTGGCCTATGGCTTGGGCATCGAAGTAATAGATAGCAAGGGGAAGAATCTCAAGGCTGGTGATATTTCCTTGGTCAGGCCGGAATATGCGAGCGAGCCGAATATCGGTAAGAAGAAAAGTTAGCTATTGCCATGATTGCATGTTGATAATAATCCTCTGTTAAGGAGGATTTTTTTCTTATGCACAGCATTGAGTCCGATGTGTGGATAGAATGTTGAAAAGCCAGAGCGGGAAGGAAAAATATTTTTTTGTCGGAGCTTCAAAAAGGTTAACAGTGCATAACTTTTTCAAGCGACTCGGCCAACCTTAGCAAGTTTGACAGTGGGGAGGACTGATTGACCAAAGGCCAAAAGTGGTGTATAATAGCATTATAAGGGTGAAAAGTGGGGAACAGTGGTGAGCCTCAAAAAAGTCTTCAAAATAAAATATAAAAACAAATTAATTTTAAGCCGTTTTGCCCGAGAGGGTAAGACAAAAACAAAAAGCATGGGGATGCTTAAACAAAAAGTTTAAAATTAAGGCGAAGAAGGGAGCTGATTTGCTTCATAACAAATCAGCCTCCTCTTGATCCTTAGTCGGAACAAGGCATCCCAAGGAAACAAACAAAAATAAAATACAAAAACTCGCAAACAAAAACAAAATTCCAAAACAAAAACAAAAACAAAATTCCAAAATGTGAATGGCCTAGATAATCGCGCCGTCACGAGAACAAAATTCAATTAAGGCGAAGAAGGGAGCTGATTTGCGGGAAGAACAAATCAGCCTCCTCCTCAGTCTTAGTGGCAGAAGAGCTACAAGGGGAAAGACAAAAATAAAATGTTCATCGGCGAGTATAAGCATAATTTGGATGTAAAAGGGCGCCTAGCGATACCGGCCAAGTTCCGCGCCAAGCTGGGCGAAGGAGCAGTCGTGACTCGTGGTCTGGATAACTGTCTTTTTTTATATACACAGGAACAATGGGAAAAAGAAGCTGAGCAGCTCATCAAAATGCCCATGAAGAAATCCAAAGCTAGGAAACATGCTCGTCTGGTGCTAGCCGGAGCGATGGAGGTCGAATGCGACACCCAAGGGCGGGTCAATCTGCCCGAGTATTTGCGCAAGTATGCCAGTCTTGATAAGAAGGTTGTAGTTGCTGGCCTGGTCGATCATTTGGAGATTTGGGACGAAGATAAGTGGGAGGCTTACAAGCTGGAAGCAGAAAATGAGAGTAGCGAGATTGCTGAGAGCCTGGGTGATTTGGGAATCTAGAATAAATAGGAAGATAGAAATAAAAACAAAAATGGGAAAGAAGATCAAATGCCTGCCAGCGGATGGCAATGGCTCAAAAACCGTTAAGGTGCGGGTGATCAAAAATTTCCGACCAAAGGGAATGGATATCCGTTTCATTCTGGTCGAGAGATCAAAAGCGCTCGTGCTTTAGTATTCTAGAAGGATTAATTGTTAATGATGGAATATAGGCACATACCGGTCCTCCTGCGCGAGGTGATCGATAGTTTAGAATTGGAAAAGGGTGACATGGTGGTGGATTGTACTTTGGGTGGAGCTGGTTACGCGCAAGTTCTTGCCGAAAAGGTCGGACCAACTGGTCGCATTTTTGCTTTTGATCTCGATGGCTTAGCGATTGCTAACGCTGAGCAGATCAAGAAAGAGAAAGGACTTGATCAGCTTATCCTCATCCATGACAGTTTCCATAATATTCAAGAGGCTTTAGAAGGACTGGGGGTAAGAGGCGGATTAAAAGCGATTGTGATGGATCTCGGGCTTTCATCTGCTCAGCTTGATGATCGCCGACGAGGATTCTCTTTTCAGCATGACGGTCCGCTCGATATGAGCTTCGGGGGAAGTGGCGAGGAATTCAATCAGACAAGTGATATAGTAAATTCTTGGAAGGAGGAGCGATTAGCGGCCATTTTGCGTGATTACGGAGAAGAGCGGCATAGCCGGAGTATTGCCAGGGCGATAGTCAAGGCTAGACGAGAAAAGCGCCTAGAGCGGATTTTGCCTTTTTTGGAAATTATTCGCAGCGCGATCCCAGTCGCTTATGCCAATGACAAAAGAATCCATTTTGCAACTCGGACATTCCAGGCCTTGCGGATCGCAAGCAATGACGAATTGGAAGGACTACGTCGGACTTTGCCTTTAGCTCTCGAGCTCTTGGCTCCGGGCGGACGCTTGGCTGTTGTTTCTTTCCATAGTTTGGAAGATCGGATTGTCAAAGAATTCATCCGCAAGGAGAGTCGGAACTGCCTTTGTCCGCCCGAATTACCTGTTTGTCGTTGCGGGCATGAAGCAAGACTCCGGCCAATAGTGAAAAAACCGATCGTAGCCAGCCGACAAGAAGAAAAGAGCAACCCCCGTTCGCGTAGCGCAAAATTGCGAGTGGCGGAAAAAATCTAGTTAAAAACAAAATTAAAAAATAAAAACAAAATGGAACAGTTACAGACACCGCAGTCTTCTAGCTTTAGCCAGAGAAGTCTCGAGCTTATCTTGCGCAACCGCGCTCGGATACATTCAGCCATAAATAAAGGCCTGGTCATCTCTATCGTTCTCTCGGCGCTTGCCTATATCGGAACAGTCAATGACCTATCGATCAAAGGTTTTGTCCTGGATGAATTACGGGTGAGTATCAGCGAGCTGGAGGCTGAGAATGAACAGAAAGAGTTGGAGGCGATGGCGCTTGAATCCTATGACCTGATTAATGAGCGAGCGAGAAAGCTCGGAATGGTCAAAGTGGATAACATTGAATATCTAGCCTTGACTGATGGCGCGGTGGCGGTAAAATGACGATACGATCAACAATTTAGTCTGATTCCCCATGATTAGAGCCAGAAATTACAAGGGCAAAAAGGAAAACCCAAATAAGCTAGCGAAAAATGATCGTTTGCACGTGTTGGCTGCGATTGTTTTTTTATTTGCCGGTGCTTTGGCGGTCCGGCTTTTTGTATTGCAAGTCTATAAGCATGAATATTATTTTGCCCTAGCGGCTGACCAGCATGAGGTGGAGAGTGAGATCAAGGCAAAGCGAGGACGGATTTTTTATCAGGATCGGGGCGGGAGCTCGGATAATGGGCTTTATCCAGTGGCGACTAACAAGGATTTTGCTAATGTTTATGCTATTCCGAGCAAGATGGAAGAACCGCAACGGGTATCGGAGGCTCTGTATCAGCTTTTTGATGAAAGACAGATGCAGAATGAGGTAGAATATCTGCTTCGCCAAGATCCGGAATTGGCTTGGCTCTATGAGAAGAAGACGGAAATGACGGAAGCAGAAAACGAGGAGGGGGCTAGCTCGACAGAAACGGCCGTCTATGAACCGACTCCGGAAGACATCAAGGGACTTGAGCTGGTGCGAGACTCGAAGCGAGATGAATTATTGAAAAAGAAAAGAGAAGAAAAAATCGCTGCTTATATGGCGCGGCTTGATAAGCCAGATGACCCCTATGAACCGATCAAGCGCAAAGTCGATGAAGAGACTTTGGCCAAGATAACGGCAATCGACCCTGATAGTTTGAAGTTTACTTACGAAAAATATCGCTATTATCCAGAGGGCCGGATGGGAGCGCATATGATCGGCTTTGTCGGTTTTCAAGGAGATTCTGAGGCAGGTCGCTATGGCTTGGAGGGTTTTTTTGATCAGGAACTTAAGGGTTATGCTGGCACCGTCAAGGCGGAACGGGCGGCAAGCGGCAAGCTGATTATTATCAACAATCGTCAGTTGGAAGAAGCGCGGGATGGGAGTGATGTGATCCTGACGATCGATCGGACTATCCAGTACGAAATCTGCAAGCGCCTGGGCGAGGAAGCTCGCAAACATGGGGCCGATGCTGGTTCTATCATTGCAATGAATCCGTATACCGGAGCGATTCTGGCGATGTGTTCGTGGCCAGACTATGATCCGAATAATTATGGAGAGGTGGCTGATATCAATGATTATAATAATCCAGCCATTTTTGATGCTTATGAGCCTGGTTCGATCTTTAAATCAGTTACACTGGCGGCGGCGATTGATGACGGCAAGATTACGACTGATACCACTTATCATGATAACGGCTTTCGGATGATCGAGGGCTGGGATAAGCCGATCAAGAATTCCGATTATGCGACCCATGGCGGGCACGGCGTGACGGATATGAATACAGTGCTTGAGTTTTCGCTCAATACGGGAACAATCTTTGCGATGGAAAAGATGGGGGCGAAGAAATTTGCGGAATACGTCAAGCGTTTTGGTTTTGGTGAAAAGACTGGCATCGAGCTCGAGACCGAGGGGGTGAGCAATATCAAGAATCTGCTCCGGGAAAAGATCCGTCCGATCGAAGCGGCCACGGCTTCTTTTGGCCAAGGAATTACAGCGACACCGCTCCAGATGATTGTTTCCTATGCTGCGATCGTTAATGGCGGGATATTGATGAAGCCATACCTCGTTTCGGGAATCGTTTATCCGGATGGCCACAGCTCGAAGACTGAGCCACAGCAGATCCGACGAGTAATCTCGGAAAAGACGGCTTACACA
>CAZIGB010000049.1:0-8626 GCA_964539005.1 uncultured Gammaproteobacteria bacterium
GCGACCAAGGAAGCAAAGGCCAAAGCCGAAAGAGCGGCCACATAAGAAGCGTTTATCGTCGCTACATAGGCGCGGGTTCCGGCAATCTCATCCAGATGGAAACGACTAGAAAAAAAAGAAGAATCAGAGGAAAAGAGTAGCTTCACGAAAAAGAAACTGAGGACAACAAATAAAAAGAAGACGGCACAGATTATGATAAGACCAACAATGAGTCCGAGAATCGGAAATAGTACCTGAAAAAATGAACGGAAGAAACGGATGATAGCCTCGATGATAACGATCGGCAAGCTGATAATCTTGGCAAAAGCGGATTTGTTCTCACGCAAGCTCACAAAGGCCTTCTCCCCTTCCTTGCGGAGCATCTCGGACTTTTCCTTTACGATCTCTTCGATATTTTCGAGGCTTATCGGCTCCCCCTGCATCTCGAGCTTCTGCAAGCTGGTCTTGGCTGGTGGCACGATCAGCCACATCACAAAATATATTAGGATGCCGATGCCATTGGCAATCGTCAGGATTATAAATATCAGGCGGATTACGATCGGGTCGATCGAGAAATAGCTTGCGAGCCCAGAACAGACACCAGCGAGTATCGCATTGTCGGAATCGCGATAAAGGCGTTTGCCATGACGTGGGAAGCTCTTGTCCTTGACCGTGTCACCACTGGCGTCCTTGGGCGCCTCGCTCTCATCGCCGTCGTCACCGATCTGGTCGACCGTGCCCATGATCGCGATAATCTCTTCGACATCGCTTATCGTAATCACTTCTTTTACCGTGCTGATCTTGCCCTTGAATTTCTCGGCGATATTGGCTTCGATATCGCTACTGATCTCTTCGCCGTCACTGCCGTAAAAACGCTTGATCGAATCGAGATAACTCTCAAGCTTCTTGTGCGCGTCTTCCTCGATCACGAACATCAGGCCGGAAAGGGTGATTGAAATCGCTTTTTTCATATTATTATCTAAACTTCTTTAAAATTGAATTAGTGGAAGCCGAAAGGCCTTTCCAGGTTGCCTTGAGCTCCTGCAAGAAATCCCGGCCGGCTGGCGTGAGCGTGTAGTACTTACGCGGCGGTCCGCTCTTGGACTCCTCCCAGACATAGTCTAGGAAACCAGAATTCTTCAAGCGGGTCAGGAGCGGATAGACCGTGCCTTCCACGACGATAAGGTCCGCTTCCTTCAGCACCCCCAAAATCTCCGAGGCATAGACTTTATCCTTGGAGATGACCTGAAGGATACAGAATTCCAAGATCCCTCGCCGCATCTGTGTCTTGGTATTCTCGATATTTATGAGCTTCGGATTTTGCATAGATATTTCACTTTACTTATGACTAGAATCGATTATAGCATACACTACTATGTAATGCAAGGTATTATATATAATCTATTAAATTGACATTTATAATATTTTGTGTTATGATAAAAATTATTCGCTGTTCTTATCAAAAAACTCAAACAGGAGGAAGACATGGCAAAAAATTCTCAGTGGCGCGAAGAAGATGGAGCTTTTCTCATGAACCCGCGCGGACTGGCTGATCCGGCCTCGAGTAGCGACAACCGCTGCGGTTTCGATTGCCAGCGTTGTCAATTCCACTGCACCGTCAGGCCCTGGATCGCCCTCGGCAGCAAAAACTGCTGGGGCGATGACCTGCTCACCCCCGACGGACTGGCCGATGGTGACCTGGCCGATCCCCGGAATCATTATCAGCCTGGAGCCGAACCGATGTGTGACATCCAGGGAAGGGTCATGGACACTGCCCGCTTCTGGAATGACAGCCTGTCCTTCGATCTGGACGAAGACGACGAAGAGCCAAACTGGCCCGAACAAATCGAGCCGCCCTACGAGGCCCCCTACCTCCTGCGGGACGAGCTGGCTCCTTTCATCCAGCGCGAGATCTGCGAAGAAGACGACCCAGTCGACACACTGAGCGACTTCGTCCTCCAGCACCCGCTGGACTCGCTTCCCCCGAAAATTGAAAACGGGCATCACTATGATCCCGTTAAAAAGCAAAAAGTTTTCAAAGGCCGCCGTGGCAAGGATCGCCTGAGCGTCCGTTTCTTCGTCACCGAATAAATCACCAAGCAAAACCTATCACGACCCGTGGAATGAGCATTCACGGGTCTTCTTTTTTTCAAGAATCTAAGCTTGGAATTTTCGCTTTTATATGCTATATTTAGCCCAAGGAATTCTAAACTTCATTTTTAACTGAAGCTACCATGAAAAAAGCCAAGCCAATTATCTCCACTCTCCTGATTCTCGCCGCCCTGGGCGGACTGGGCTGGGGAATTTATTCTTATCTTGATAAGCATCAGCCAAGTCTCACGGTCTGCCAGGCGCCAGGCACCTGCAAAACGATCTTCGGCGCTGAAGCCGCTGACATCAAGAACCTGCTCGGATCGCCAGCCGAACATCATCGCGCTGCCTCGGTCCCCCACAGTGAAAGCGAAGCTGATTTTCTGGCAGGCTATTTCGATGAGAAGCTCTATTACTTCCGACGAGACAATAAAGTCTTCTGGATTATCAATGCCAAAATCCGTACTGGTTTCTTCGAAGATGCCGGCCAGCTCGTAGGCGCTGACGCCGAGAGCTTCGAAATCATTGATGCTAATTTTTCCAAAGACAAAAAACACGTCTGGGGCCGCAAAGACCTGGACACCCGGATCGCCTACGTCGAGATTATCGGGGCTGATCCTGCCAGCTTTAGCCCCCTTGATTTTCCTTATGCCAAAGACAAGCAAGCCGTCTATTATCTGAATCACCGGCTTGATGGGGCAAACGCCGGAAGCTTCCAGATAACAGAGAACAAGAAGTGCGGGCAAGACGGAAAAAATTATTACAAAGAGGGACAGATCGCCACTGAAGCTGATTGCCTGTAAAGATAAGCAAAAAACCGGAAAGAAGCGTGAAAATCGCTTCTTTTTTTATAGAAAAAAGCCTGGCACTTAGCTGTGCCAGGCTGTTTTGGTTCTTCATCGCTTTAGTCTCAGGCTAAAGACAGAGCCTTGATAGAGACAGAGCACCCGCTCGCCCTGGGCTTGTAGGCGCATCTCGCTCGAGATCCGCTTGTCGCTGATCTTTTTAGCAGCCCCGCTAGAAGGAACAAAGATATCGAGGCGGCCGTCTTCGACGATAGTCGCGCAGACACCCCGATCAAGGATGGCCATGTTTATTTCCGCGGTATCGACCGGCCCTTGCCAAAACTGATAACTGTGGCCCGCCTGGTCAAAAGCGAATTCATAGCGGGCATAAGTGCCGTCCGCCTCGAGTACCGTGAGACAGGCAAAGAGCTTACCCGCCTTGGCGCAGACGATTTGCTTGCCGTCTAGCTCCTTGGTCCTGCAGACCGCGCAAGCCCTCTCGCCGATAGGGAGAAAAAGATAGGCCGCGCCCAAAGCATTCTGGACGGCTAGCCCCTCAAAAAAGAAAGAGGCATTCGGCATCATCGTCCAGGTCTGCCCGACACTGGCCAGAAGACGACCAACCTGATTGATGCTTATCTCGCTCAGACCTTGTTCAGAAACAGCCAAGAGACGCTGGCCAGAGCATAACAGCTGTCGGAAAGAAAAAGGAAAAGCCAAGGAGCTTCTTTTCAAACTAGTTCTCTGGACAAAACTGAGCGCGATCCCTGTCTCCCCCTCACTCGCGATCAACCAGCCATCAGGCAGAGCAACAAGCTCCCGGACAGTCTCAGCTCTGTCCATGATCAGCCGTCCGGAAGCGAGAGCCAAGAGCCGGTTTTTAGCCGTCCGGATCAGACCACAGGCAAAGATACGCTCAGCCGGCTCGCTTCGTCCGTCATAAAGGCGTTCGATCAAGAGGAGCTCTCCGCCACTCGCGACTACCTGTCGCACCACATTAGCAGTGGCGATCTTCTTGCCCTTTTCAAAAGGCGAAGGCGGCTTCTCGCGCTTATCGGATTCAAAGACCGTTCGGTACCAATCAAGCAGTGGCGGCGCGATCCGTGAAAAATCCCGGACCGCCGCATTGAGAACCACACCTGGCCGGAAAACCGAAGCCTTGTCCTTCATCCGCCCTGTCAGGTCCCCGCGTTTGTAGGGCGCGAGCCGCCCCTTGTAAGGATGGATACCGGTGTAGATCTGAAAAGTAACAACTGCCCAAGAAAACCAATCGCTCTCCTCATTGAAGCCGGCCCGCTGCCAATCACGGATCGATGGCATGATCACGCTGGCTGGCCAAGTTTCCAAAGCCCAGGAATCGATATCGAAGACGCGCGGTTCGGCCTGCCCCCGCTTATTCCGAAGAAAAAGCCAATTAAGCTCATTCGCATCGACCATGATGGCAGCGAAGTCATGCGCCGCCTGCACGGTCTCTCTCATGCCCTCGACCAGACAATCAGCATCCTGATCAGTGAATTTTTCCCGCGCCCGGAAGTCATTGGTAAAAACACGCGCCAAGGCCTCACCCGCCACATAAGGGAGATAGAAACCGAGACTCTGGCCGCTTTTGGCAAAAACCAAGCCTTGCGGAGAAACGATATAGGGATGCTTGAGGCGACTGAGACGAGCGATCTTTTCTGCCATCCGATCCCTGCGCATCTTTTGCTGATCATCATAGAGCTTGATCACGGTCTCGCCTTTGCGATAGAGCGAAGCTTCTCCGCCTCCAGCCAAATAATCGCTCGGTCGCACGATCAGCCCGCCCCGACCTTCGAGAACTAGCTCGAGATTAGCTTTCGTTTTCATTTTCTTCCTCCTCTTCGATTTTTTCCAGCCGGATCACCGCCAACGAAATGTCATCGAGCGGACCCTGTCCGATCTTTCGGAAATCTTTGCCCGCCTTTATCATCCGTCGCTTCACGAAAGCGCCTTTATTATTCTTGAAAGCCAGATAAGCCATGATCGTCTCCCCCAAGGCTAGCTTGTCGACCTGGCTGATCCCATCAGAAAAGAGGGCGATATATTCCAATTCCTTGAGCTCGGCCTCTCCTAGAAAAAGGCTGAAACCAGCGATCCCCGCGGCCAAACTATGCTGGCTGATCTCCTCGCCCGAAAGCTCTCCGGCCGCTGTGATTTCTATCCTTCGCTCGGTCACGCGTGGCGCGCTGAGATCGGCGCCATGAGCGACGATAAAGGCCGGCAAATCGCCTGCTTCATAGGCCGGGTAATAAGGCATGTTATCAGCCCATTCAAAAGCCGTCGCTCTGATCGAGCCATCCCGCCGTTTTAGGGCGTAAACGCCATCGCCCCAGATATAGAGATAAGCCCCCTGCCGAGTCACATAAGAGAGAAGAAGCGTTGCCAAGAGATCTTCATTTGTGAGCCCGAAATGCGTCCGCCCCAAGGCCAGGGACTCCGCTTGCTGACTACGGATAGCGACTGGCAAATTTTCGAAATCTAGGCTCGCTCCTTGAGCTGACAAAGCCAAACGGCTTGCCAGGACCAATAAGCGGGCGCCGATATCTGTCCGCCGACCGCTCGAACAGCCATCAGAAACGAGAGCCAGTGCCCACTGATCATTTGCTTCAGCCAGGGCATAATCCTGGCCAGGCCGTCCGCTATTCTGATGAATAAGGCCAGTATGAAAATAGGAATCGCTTGCTAAGAGATACATATCTGCCTCCTCTTCAAAAAGGAAAAAGGGAAGACAAGTTTTCATTCTCGTCTTCCCTTGGGAGCCGTCTCCATTCAGATGACGGCGGCGATTACCTGGCTCGGTCCGCCCGTGCCTAGGGCTTGAGATTGGCTCGAGACCGAGCGAGAGACAAAGCCGGCCAACTTGGCGAGATTCTGCGCGTTGGCCATGCCCGCGTCGAGATAAGCATCAAGTCCGCATTCTTGCTGTAGGCGCCTGAGCTCAGTATCGTAGCCAGCGGCATTGATACCGACCAAGATCGAGAGCAAAGATTCGATCTCCTCGCTCTGGACCGCTTTCTGGAGCTCTTGCTTGAGCATCTGGGCGCTGGTCCGAGAAGCATTCTCGCAACCATCCGTAATGATAAAGACGATACCATTGACTAAGAAATCATCATCAGTCAGCTGTTTGGCGTAGGCATTACTCGCCCCGACTCCGGAATAAACCGCGTCATAGAGGGGCGTCCCTCCCCGCGGCTGAAGCTCCGGATAAGCGGTCGGGTCGATCTCGGCCAGCGGCTTAAAACCGTGGACTTCGACGAGGCCATGATGGCTGGCGGAAAAATACAGAACGCGGAGCAAGAGGTTGTCCGAACGCGGCGACTTCTGACAAGACGCGACTGCGGCCAAGAGGCAATCCCGTAATTCTTGCTTGAAGCCGCTGACAGAGCCGGATTCATCCACGGCGATTGTGACCAAAGTGTATTCGGTCGCGCCGAGATGCTCGGTCCTGATCGCGGAAAAGTTGAAGCCCTGCATCTGACCGATCTGACCCATCTGCATCTGGTCTTGCGCGTTTAGCTTTGGCATGGTGATACCTCCATTCGGTACTTGGTTTATAGGACTTCCGCTCAGGCCAAGAATTCGGCCGCCGTGGTCAATGTCATGCCTTTTTTCTCCATCGCCTTGAGCCAGGCTTTGGCAATGGCCGGAAAATCCGGTCCCCCTGGCACGGCCGCGACCGGGCTTGTGCAATCAGTCAGGATGTAGAATTTTCGCAGCTGTTCCGCTCCGATATTGTCCACGATCTGGCTCACGGTCTCCTTCACGCAATGGCTCAGCGCTTCACCTGCCACTGCTACGATGTCGGCCTCCGCCAGCATGCGCAAGAAATCCGTATTGAGCGACGTGCTCGGGTCAAGCGGATCCGGCACCTCGGCCATGAGTCCGCCATAATGTTCGGTCCAAGGATTGGATCCCTTGGTCACATAGTCGACCATGGCGAATTCCTTTTCGGACCACTCTTGCAAAGCATCATTGAGATCAGCCTGGACATTGTGTCCCCAGCTACCGATGAGGCAGTGGGGCGGCCAGACGCAGATCAGGTACTTGCCCTCCTTCTCCAGCTGCTGGGCATAGGCCAGCGTCCGGGCTCGGAAAGACGGATTGCGGGTCTGCCAGATACCATTGCGGATGTCATCGGCGCTGATGAGAGTAAAGGGCGCGGGCGGATTGCCCGCCCCATCCCGCCACCAAGCCGGATGAGCCACATCGATCAAGCGGTGAGAATCCAAAGTAACGTGGATGTCGGCGAGTTTGGGACCGATGCGCCGGATCAGGGCGGCGAGACGCTTCATGTCGTCATTAGCGCCCCCTACCGGCAAAGCTGCCCCAGGGATGTCACAGAAATCGTTTTGCGGGTCGATTACGAGCAAATGGATCTGTTTCATTTTTTCCTCCATCATTTGGGATTAGCCGTCCAGCGGAATGCTAAACGGATTGTAAAGAACAAAAAGCTCTGCTTTTTTGAGCAGAGCTTCGGGCGAGGAATCTTTTTCTCTATTTCCCGACGCGACTCAGAAAACAGAGAGAAGAACCCTCGAGGAAACCCTTCTCAATGTCTGTGTCGCGTCTTGTTTTTAATGGATCAGAGGATCTGGACAGTTTCCAAATCCGGATTTTTGAACTTGTAGAGGGCTGCCGGCCGGCTCGGTCCTTGCTTTTTCTGCGTTCCTGTCTTCTTTACCAGGCCCAGGGCGTGGATCTTTTTCTGGAAATTGCGCTTATCAAGCTTCTCCCCTAGTATCACTTCATATGCTTCTTGCAGTTCTGACATCGTGAACTCTCGATTGAGCAATTGGCGAATAATATTGGTATAGGCAAGCTTTGCTCTCAGCCTATCGATCGCTACTTTGACGATATGCTTATGATCATAAGCCAAAGGCGGAAGATCATTGACGCTATGCCATTCTACGCCACCATAGCGCGCATCGCTTATGAGCTCGATATCCGTATCCGGGATCAGGGCAAAGTAAGCGATACTCACGACTCGGCCGAGGGGATCACGATCGGGCTGGCCAAAGGTATAGAGCTGCTCCAAATAAATGTCCCTAAGTCCAGTCTTGGTCAAAAGGCTCCTTTGGGCCGCCTCATCGACTGATTCTTCGGTCCGGACCAAGCCGCCGGGCAGAGCCCAATGACCAAGGTAAGGTTTTTTAATCATCTTGATCAGGAGAAGCTGCAAGCTTTTTTCCTTGATCGAGAATATCACGACATCGACGGCCGGAATCGGATGAGTAAAAGTCTTTTCTACGAATTTAGTCTTTTTCATTTTTTTACTTTGTGTAAGTATGACACTATATTAGCACAAGCCGAAATAATGTCAAGAGGAGAACTTACAATAATATTATATTTAATATTAGCATAATAAAAGCATGGGTATTTTAGGACCAAATTTATATATTTTTATTTAGTGTGAATTATACACATAACAATTTCAAACCTTGGTGAAATCTGAGAAAAAAAGAAAACCTATCCGTAGATAGGTTTTTTACTTGAGGCTGAAGCGTGATTCAATTCCGCTCAAACCTATAACGCTGGGCATGTTTCGGCAAATACTGTTGCAGCGTCTCCAATGGCACGGCAAACAAGAATTCATGGTTTACCGGATAACAGAAACAGACACTGTTTACGTCCTGATTCTTGACCTGACCGCGATAAAATGAGACCAGCCCCTTCCTATTGCCATTTAGTTCATGAACTCTGACTTCTTCGGGAATCGAATTCACCACCTCTTGGGAGAGGGGGTAAAATCTCCA
>CAZIGB010000050.1:0-8601 GCA_964539005.1 uncultured Gammaproteobacteria bacterium
GACCAAAAACAGCCATGATTAATAGCCACCAATAAGACTCAAGGAAACCAGAAACCGCTATCAAGATCTTGGTCGGCAGGGGCAATTCACCGCCCGAGGAAGTGATCACATCAGTCAGTTTCGGTACTACGACGACCATCATTACACCACCTACTACCGCCAAAGCAGTGATAACGACGGCTGGATAGATCATCGCCCCCTTGATCTTGGAATTCATATCATAGTCCTTCTCAAGCTCATCCGCCAAATAATTTAGCACCTCATCCAATTTACCTGAAGTCTCACCCGCCCTGACCACACTCACATAAAAAGAGCTGAATGCTTTTGGGTAAACACCCAAAGCGTCAGAAAGGCGTGACCCGCCGTCAACCGCGCTGGCCACATCCGCAATAATCTTCTTCAGATTCGGATTCTTGATCTGAGCCACTAGAAGCTTGAGCGAATGAACGAGTGCCACATTAGCCGAGACAAGCACGGCGAATTGGCGGGAAAAGATAACGATATCCTTAGCCTTGATACCGGCAAAAAGCGGAATACTATTCAGATTCAATTGAGACTTTTTGCTCAGCGCCACCAGAGCAAGCCCCTTATCACGCAACATGTCCGCGACCAGACCTTCATCCGATGCTTCAGCTAGGCCAGTGACAATCTTGCCATCTTGCCCATAAGCTTTGTATTTGAATAATGCCATAATTGATTCAGCTAGCAGAAGCCATTAAAAAGAATAATTACCCGTCTTAGCCAAGACCGCCTTGATCTTTTCCACAACCTCCGAAGGCATAAAGTGGGCCTTGATCAGATAATCAGAGGCGCCGAGATCCATGCCCTGCTCCACTTCATCCGAACGGTTGAGATTAGTCAAAAGAATGACCGGAATATTTTTCGTGCTCTCATCCTGTTTGATCTCACGGAGAACATCAAAACCATTTTTCTTGGGCATAAGAATATCCAAAAGAATGATATCGGGCAATTCAGCCTTGATCAGATCGATGCCTTTTTCACCATCATTAGCCGCCACGACCGCAAAGCCTTCGAGACCGAATTTGGTCGAATACATGCTCGACAAGAAAGGATCATCCTCGACCAAGGCAATCTTAATTGATCTTGTGTCCTGTGGAACAGCTTTGGTAGCACTTTTGAATATCATATTTTTTCTTTAATCTCTCATAACCCTGAGCACTTCTTCCATGCTCGTCTGGCCGAGAATCACCTTGATAAAGCCATCCTGCTTCATCGAGGTAAAGACCTGATGTTTGCGGACGTCCTCCTTAGTTATCATCTTACCATCAAGTATCAATCTCTTCAAATGTTCGTTTATGTCCACCACCTCAGCAATACATAGACGGCCAGTATAGCCGGTATTGCCGCAAGCTGGACAGCCCTTGCCCTTATAAAGCTTGAGATTATCCCAAGACAGATCAGGAATCATTTCTTTGATATAATCAGGTGGTACTTCTGCCAGCTCCTCCATCAAGGCCTTTTTCTGCTCAGAGAAAACCTCAGTCTCATCTTTGCACTTTGGACAGATCTTGCGAACTAGACGCTGAGCGATAATCGTATTCAAAGTCGAACCAAGCAGGAACATTTCTACTTTCATATCAACCATACGGGCAATCGCGCCCAAAGCGCTCGTGGTGTGGATAGTCGAAAGCACCAAATGCCCAGTCAGGGCAGCATGGATAGAGAGCTCGCCCGTCTCCTGATCACGGATTTCTCCGACCATTATGATATCCGGATCCTGGCGGAGAAAAGACCGAAGGCCAGTGGCAAAAGTATAGCCGATCTCGGGCCGGATCTGCGATTGGCTAATTCCCTTCATCTGATATTCGACCGGATCTTCTAGAGTGGAGATATTTACTCCTTCTTTATTAAGCAAATCCAAGAGTCCAAAAAGTGTGGTTGATTTTCCCGACCCAGTCGGCCCAGTCACTAGGATAATACCCTCAGTCTGCTCTGTGCAGGAATTAATAATCCGTAGCTGTTCACCAAGATAGCCAAGGTCAAATAGTTTTGGCGCGCCACGACTCGTATAGAGGATACGCATTACTACCTTTTCTGTCCCGACAAGCGGGAGCACAGAAACGCGAAAATCGATCTTCTGACCAGATACTTCCATCATGATGCGTCCGTCCTGCGGAATCCGGGTTTCATCCAGCTTCAGGTTGGCCATGACCTTGACCCGAGAAATGATCGAATCGTGCACGTTCCGTGGCAAAACCAAGGAAGTATGAAGAATACCGTCGATGCGATAGCGGACCCGGCTCTCCTTGTCCATCGGCTCGATATGGATATCGCTCGCCCCGCCCTCGATCGCGTGACGGATAATGACCGACACGATCTTGACGACTGGCGCGCTCTTAGTAATATCATCTAGACCCTCATCATCGTCGATTCTGGATTTCTTGCGCTCCTCTTTCTTTTCTTTCTCTTCTTCTTCTCTCGTCCGGAGGGCTGTATCGATCTCCCGCGAGATCGACTTGTACTGCTTGTGCGCACTCTCGAAGCTCCGTCGGGACATGAGGTAATATTCCACCTTGAGACCGCTGCCCTTGGCCAAGAAATCGATTGCTTCGATCGCTTTAAAATTGCCAGGATCGATTATACCGACTTTGATCTTGCCCTCCTTATTCTCAAAACAGATAATATTGTAGTTCTGAGCAACTTCACTGGTAAATACGGCTAAAGCCTGCTGTTCGATTTTGGCCGATAGCAGGTTTATATAAGGCAAGGAATAATAAGCGGCCTGGGCTTCGGCCAATTTTTCTTCTTCCATCAGGCTGTCATCGAGTATCACCCTGATAATATCCGTCTCCCCTTCTCTTATTTTTTTAAGCACTAGGCCAGCCTTATCCTTATCCAAAGCGCCATTCTCGATCAGGAAAGACAAAAAGGCTTCGTTTTGCATCATAATATTCTTTTTTCTTTCTATTCCTGGCTGAATGGTCCTGGATTGCCGACCACGAGGGAAGCTGGATCATATTCATGCCACGCTCTAGCCTCCAGCGCATCAAATTTTTCACTATTGAAAATCGAGAAATCATAAGAAGCGATTTCGGACTCCTTTTTCTTTAGCTCCGGCTTATAGCTCTGCATCAGATCAAATTCATCCGCTGGCACGATAAAGAGATATTTCTGAAAAACATAGATCGAAGCCCCAGTCAAAACGAGAAGCAAAAAAAGCAAAAGAATAAAAGACGAGCTGGTCCTATTTTCCCGCTTTTTTTCCGTCTTTTTTTCAGTCATTATTTCCATAGTCTTTTTTATTTAGCTTTTTTCTGAGCTTCTGCCGCTGCTTCCTTGGCTAGCTGTTCTGGTGACAGGAAAAAATAAGTATCGAAATTGATATCGCAGTTACGGACGCCTACGTCACAAGTCAAATTCCTGATATCGGCAACTCGAAGCTGAGCCTCTATAAGAGAAAGAAGTTCGCGCAGCTTCTGATAATCAAGCCCAGAGACAGACAGAAGAACAGACATCATTCCCACTCCTTCTGGCAGGATATCCTCAGGCTCCAAATCAGCTGCTACTTTTTTCTTGGAACTATTATCAACCTTTTTTACTACCTTCTTTTCTGTCACTTCCATCCCTTCGACCGTATAACCTTTTTCTTTTAATAAATCGCGATAATTTATAAGTAAATCGGATTTATAGATAGAATCATAAGGACGGGACGGTCCGATCACATCACTTATCCGCTCTCTGTCACTATCGCTTATCAAGGTATAAGCTTCTTTATAAGAAATCAATTGCTGCTTATACTTCTCCAAACTGCTCTTTTGATCTATGATAGCAGATTCAACCTCAGAAATATTATCCATGGCAATATTCAGTCTTGGCACCCAGACAAAAAAATAGGAACCCATAATAATACCAAGCACTAAAACAAGGACAATCAAGCCAAAATAATCATCTAGAATATTGCTAAGAACAAATGTCTCATTAGCGATCTTCTCTTTACTTATTTTATTCTCCAGATTTAACATAATATTATCTCGATTCGATAAGCGACGAATCGGCTTGATCCGTATTTATGGCCTTATCCGACGTAGTAGCCATATCATAATAGATATCTTTTTCTATTTCGAAATCCATAACGAATTCTACCCCCTTGCTTACAACAGGCAGAGACACAAGCGTCGAAGTAGCATTTGGATCAGCTGGAGGAAGCGGGTCATTGCTTTTTTGATCATAAAATCCGACTTCACCAAGAGATAAGCTCTTGATCCGATTGTCTTCCGCAAGAACCATCAACTGATTCTTCATAGATTCATAATCATCCGTTCGGGCTGTAAAAGAGTGAGGAGTGCCAAATTGTAGCTCGATCTCACCGCTATAAAAAACATTAGGCAAAGTTTTAATCTCAAGAAAATCCAAAAATTTTGTCAAATAAACATGCTTATCGATTATCTGAGTCGCAAAGTTGAGCTTAGCTTGGAATTGCTTAGCTTCTTTTGTCTCAAGTTCCAATTTCTTCACTTCGCTTTCCAGGTCGACAATCGCAACCTTTTCATCTTTTAAGCGGGACAGCTCGGTATACTCCCAATAAAGGAGTCCAAAATAAAGCAATGAAACGATGAGAACGGACCCAAGGACACCGAGCGAGAGAGCTCTGGCCTTCTTGCCGGTATCAAAGAAGCTATAATCACTCTTATCAATCAAATTTGTCTCTAAGACACCGACATTACTCCAAGTATTATTGTTAAAAATCATCGGGCTGTCGTTGCCAATGCTTGGTGAAGAAGACGGTTTAGCTGTTGATGAGCTGGCAAGTCCGGCTCCCACCACTGGCGCCTCGGTCTTTTTGCCCGCCAAACGGCCGAACCACGAAGCCATTTTTGATTCCGGCTCTTTTATTGACTTATCTTCTGCTTTCGCTTTTTTCCTATCAATCACAGCCAAAACCTCCTGGCGAGATTTTTCAATCTTTTCTTTCGTCGTATCTTCGTTTTTAGCCAAAACCAAATCCTCACCGTCATCCGCGACAGCGTCATCGTTAGCTGGAGTCCACTTCTCGGGCTTAGCTCCTTTTTTTGGAGGCTTTTTGCCACTAGCGGATTCTTCTAGATCATCACTGATAAAGTTTATCTCACCCATTCCTTATTTGCTCCTGGGCTTTGGGCCCTTCGAGCTTATGAATATACATTATTTACCAAAACCGTACATGGCTAGGCCGACCGCCACCGACATGCGCGGACCGATCTCCTCGAGTAAAGGCTTCAGATCGACTTGGCAAGAAATCCGATCCCAAGGATTGCCGATCACGACATTCTTGTCTAATATCTTGGCCAGATAATCTGTTAAATTCGGCAGCAGAGCTGAACCGCCTGACAATATTATCTTTTCCGTAGCCGAACCGCTCTTGCTCTGGTACAGTTCAGAAGCGTATTTTATCTCATTAATGACTGGTGCTAACGTTTCCATGATCACCTTTGAAACGGAATTATCAGAATCCTCGATAGCGGCGACTCCCAGATCATATTTGAACTGCTCCGCATGATCTGGCTTGACATTGAGGCGATCCGAAAGGCTGGCTGTGATCGTGGCGCCGCCGACATCGATACTCCGGCTCAGCATCGGAATGCCCTTATTGATAATAGAAACATCGGTCGTCGCTGCGCCTATTTCCACAATCATCGAGACAGTCTTGTCATTACCCAAAAGAGAACGGATCAAGGAAAAGGTCTCGGTCTCCATGCTTTTTAGGTGAATATTCGCTTCTCGGAAAATAGTAATATATTTCTTAACCAAGACTTTCGGCGCTCCCGTCAGGAGGATCCGAATATTGCTCGGGCCTGTCTTGGCGGCCTCATCGATCTGCTTCCAATCGAGAATCATATCTTCCAGGGGCAGAGGAATAACTTTCTTAGCTTCCCAGTGAACAGCTGAAGCGATGTCCTTGGCGGCGACGTTGCTCAGATTGAGAACGGACGTAAAGACAGAAAAAGTCGGCAGTGCTGTATAGGCTTCATTACATCGGATCCCTGCCTTGCTCTGGATCTTCTTGATAATCTTGACGATCGGCCGCACATCCGGCATCTGTTCTATCTTTAGTGGCTCGCTCGATTCACTGAAACCGTAATTCACCAAACGCAATTGATCTTTTTCTTTTTTCAATTCGACAATCTTGATGCTGGTGCTACCGAGATCTATTCCGATAAAATTATTGGTATTGGGCAGGATTTTCATACTTGGCTTTATCCCGGAACTGTCTTCTATCAGAGAAAGACCAGAGGACAGACTTTGGCTCGGCTATCCTTTGACCAAACGGGCAAAAAATTATATAATCATATTATAGAGGACAGCACTTATCAACACTTCGAATTTATTATAGCACAAATTTGACAGACTCACAAAATATCTCCCATGGATTTTATTTATCGCCACAAAACGATCATCTTTCTCATCTTGTTCGGCCTGCTCGCTCTTTTCTTGGTTTTCATTTTTTACAATCTCTTCTTCGGCTCACCGATTGCTTCCGTCGGTCCCACACCTGGCAGGAACCAAGGTGGCCAATTACCCGGTGCCGACGACGGCTCTGGCAATGTCATTAACCCAGAAGATCCGAGCTCTCTGCCCACGACCACGCCATCACTCATCCCTGGCAAAGAAATCGATCCGATAGCCAGCGGCGGCCTGACCCAGACCGAGACATTGGTAACAAACCCAAGCTCCAATATCACAAGCAGCGCTGATGGCAAGGGCCTGCAGTATTATGATGAATATGACGGTATCTTTTATACGATAGATAAAGACGGCAACAAAGTCGCCTTGTCCGATCGAGTCTTTTACAGTGTCCAAGACGTAGCCTGGTCCAATGACAAGAAAAGAGCGGTAATCGAATACCCAGACGGCGCCAATATTGTCTATGACTTTGAAAAAGAAAAAAGCATCACTCTCCCCAAACACTGGCAAGAGTTCGAATTCTCGAGCGATGACAAGCAGATAGTCGCCAAGAGCATCGGCCTTGATCCGGAAAACCGCTGGCTCATGACTGCCAATGCTGACGGCTCAGGCGCAGAGCGGATCGAGCCTCTAGGCAACAATGCGGACAGCGTCTACCCCTCCTGGTCTCCGAATAATCAGAGTATTGCCATGTTTACAGAAGGGATCGATCTGGATCGCCAAAACCTATATTTCGTCGGTAAGAACCAGGAGAATTTCAAATCAACCATCATCGAGGGCCGCGGCTTCCGCTCGATCTGGAATGAAGATGGCAAACAGCTTCTTTACAGCGTCTATTCGAATGCTAATGACTTAAAGCCCGGCCTCTGGGTCGTAAGCGCCCAAGGCGAAAGTATCGGCCAAGGCCGCCGAAGCTTGGGTGTAAACACTTGGGCCGACAAATGCGTCTTCTCTTCAAGCGACAATGTCTACTGCGCAGTTCCGCAGAATCTGGAAGAAGGCGCCGGACTCTTTCCTGAACTCGGCAAGAATACTGATGACTTCCTCTACAAGATCAATATCTCCACCGGCGCCAAAAAGATTATTGCTGTCCCGGAAGAAGAATCGACCATCACCAACATCGTCGTCTCCGAAGACGAGAAAACTCTCTACTTTAGCGATGGCAAGACCAAGAATGTCCACAGAATAAATCTCTAGTTTATGCTCCGGAGGATCACTCACACTATAATGAATCACGTCCCATCTGGACGTGATTTTTTCTTGGACCTGCTTTTTCCGCTTTACTGTTGCCACTGCGGCCAAGAAGGCGCGCGCATCTGTCCGGATTGCCTTGCTAGCATCCAGTCTGCTCGCGCTGATCTCTGCCCTGATTGCCGAAATATCGAGAGCGAGGGCTTCTGTGCGATCTGTCACGAAAAACACCTCATCACTGATCTGTGGATAAGCACGAATTATGACGACCAGAGAATTATGAAGCTGATCAAGGATTATAAATACGCCTTTAGCGCCGAGCTAAGCCTGACCCTGGCCAAGCTCATGCTCAGATCTCTAGATAACATCAAACGAGCCGATCATGTCATAGCCACAAAACCGCTCCTTATCCCCATCCCCCTTCACCCGAGACGTTTACGGATGCGGGGTTTCAATCAATCCACCCTTCTCGCCAAAGAGATTAGCCAAGCGCTCGGCTTGCCGCTTGCCACCGATAAACTTGTGCGAAAAAGAGAAACTCGCTCCCAGGCCAGATTGGCCCGAGAGGAAAGACTCGAGAACGTCAAAGATGCTTTCCTCTGGCAAGGAGACGATCTAACAGACAAGACTATCATATTGATCGATGATGTCGCCTCGACCGGCGCCACGCTCGACAACTGTGCCAAGACGCTTCTCACCCATAACGCAAAAGAAGTAATCGGCTGGGTCCTAGCCAAGAATTAAAATAAAAAAAATCCTCCGAGTGAATACCCGGAGGGAAGAGTTTGTTTTTTATTGCCGCTTGCCTTACTGTCCAAGCAAGAGATGATAGGTCGGAGCAAGATTAACCTTTTTTGGCTCCGGCATTTTTTCCACCATCTCTACCTTGACAGTATCAACGAGGTAAGGCGCCTTACCAAATGCTTCAAAATAAGTCTTGATCTCGATCGGTCCGACATAATGGCTGGGATCAAGGACCGGATAGGTAGTCGAATAGCCCCAGCCGAC
>CAZIGB010000051.1:0-8455 GCA_964539005.1 uncultured Gammaproteobacteria bacterium
GCTGGCTATGCGCAAAAGGCTGCTGTGCAATTCCGGCATCTGGCGGTGAAATTCGGCCATAATCACCGGTACCTTCCAAATGAACATGCCGCTGTTCCAGCTGTAATTCCCCAGCGCCAGCATTGTCTGGGCGTTATTCAGGTTTGGTTTTTCCACGAATCGCTTCGCGTGATAGGCTTTGTAGCCCTGCGCCTCGTCCACCGCGCCGTCCATCTCGATGTACCCGTAATCGGTGGAAGGCCAGGTGGGGGTGATGCCGAGCGTGATGATGTAGTCCTGTTTGGCAAGCTCCAGCGCTGCTTTCACCACCTCGCGGAAGACCCTGGGTTTGCCGATATGATGGTCAGCCGTCAACACCGCCATGGTGGCGTCCGGGTCGCGCTGCGCCAAATGCACCGCCGCCAGCCCAATCGCCGAGGCTGTGCCGCGCATTTCGGGCTCGATGATGTAATTTTGCTGCGGGATTTCGGGTACCTGGGCTGCCAGGTCGGCGATGTGTTCCCGGCTGGCAACCACTAAAATTTGTTCGGGAGAAAAAAGAGGATAAAGACGCTCAACAGCGATCTGGAACATGCTTTGATCGCTGTAAAGGGATAGGGATGGTTTGGAATGCTTTTCTCTGCTGAGTGGCCAAAGGCGCGTCCCCGCCCCCCCAGCCATGATCAGGGCATAATTCATGTCTTTCCTCCGGATAGGTAATGGTTTCGCCTGCTATTATACCTTCTCCTGAAGAAGATCTGGTGATTGATGTTCGAATGGCTAAAGTGAAGTAGTGCCCTTTGTGGTTTTGTAACTTCACTTTTCTATTATTCGTAGAACTGGAGAACTTCTCACCAAATCGAAACTGCAGCGAAGACACAGTTGAAGCCAATGATTGTCCTCATCGATATTGCATCCTTTTGAATATCATATTCTTTAATGTTTCTGGAAGCCATAGCAATTTGACCCATTGCAACAACGATATCTTCCGCAGTGCCCTGATTGTATCCTCCTCCAGCCTCCATTATGACCCCTGGCAAGGAAGAATCTCTGGGGACTGCTATTGAGATTGCGGCTGAAATAATTTTTCCTGGACAATTCTCAATGTAACTCGAATAGGCAGTGTGCAGAATCAAACCCTTTGGCAAATCTATTGAATCCACGGGGATTAATCCAGGTGGAAGTATGCTGCTGATTTTCACAAGATTGTAATCTGCCACACCAGATGCAAGCAGAGCATTGTCAAATGCATTTTGTGCGTAGTCGGAGTTACCTGAACCTTTAGTAATAATGTATTTTCGCATCATTTCACAACTCAAATTGAAATTAGAAGATTAGAAAAATCAGACTGGCGATAGTTGTTGAAATGGACAAAAAGAACAAGATACTCCATTTTTTGATAACATTTTTACCTTTTAAATACGACACCCAATCTTGTGTACGTACATTCATCTCCTTTGCACTACATAATCGGGAATGAGCCTCTTGGTGTGGTTTAATCGATACTCCAAGCCACATGAAAACAATGCAAGCCACAAACATTAGGAACATTGAAATGATCGTATTGCATCTAAGCATTAGCCAAATGCTCGATGGCAATTGACTTGTTGCTATGTTAATTGCAGCAGAAAGTAAAACACCACTGATAAAAGTAAATGCACTTTCAGGCACAACCAAAAATAATGAGAGGTAGATTCGCCAACCTTTTTCCATCATTTTTTCTTAAGTAAAGATAACTCGTTTTGGATTTTTTGTTTCTCGGATTGATAATGATTCATTTTTGTATCCAATTCTTGCTTCGACGCATCTCCGTCACAAAACATTTTTGTTAGCAATTTTGCTATTTTTGTAAGCAACTTAGTGATTTCATCCAATTTTTGTCTTGCATTTGTATTTTCTATCGTTGATTCATGGTAAAGGCTTACAACTTCATTCCAATCTTCTCGATACTTTTCCAAATCTTTTTTCCATAGATCGCAGTCGGTTTCAATAATCGCATTAAAATCATTTATTTGTTCATCAAGGGTTGGATCGGTTAATTCCGGACCATCATGGTTGATTGAATCTACAACTTCATTAACTGTTAGCCAATCATGATAACAACCGTTCCCGCTCATGTCCTTGGAAAAAAAGATGACCTTAAAGTCAAGGTCACTTTTCACACCCTCCGCCAGACTATTTTCTAACACATACAAATTGTCGTAATCAAAAATATCCTCTTTACAGGCAATGATTATCAATTCAAGTAGAAGTTTCTTTGCTGGTGAATTCTTGGTTAGGGTTTTATTGGCTAAAGAATCGCTTTTTCTAAACACATAGCTGCAATATTTGGTATCTGTTATTCTGCAATTATCATATTGTTGGTCATGACCTAGGACAATATTGCACTTTCTACATTTTTCGCGTTCCTTTGAATACTGTACATAACATTCCCTAATCAATTGATGATTTACATTGGTCTTCTCCACAAATTTATCATTTCTTAGTACAAAGAGTTTGCTGTTGCGGTAGATTATCCCACCACGGCAAGCTTTCTTAATTATGTCATTTTTAAACGTGAATTTAAGTCCTTTCTTTTGTCTCGTCGAATTGTAACGTGGAATTATACCAATGCCTTCACTATTAATTTGCTTCCTTACGGGTGTTTCACTGTGTAGAGAAACAAATCTATCAAGATTCACAGCCTGAAAAAAGTAAGAGCCCGTGTCCCTAAGTGGCGCAAGGATAAATATCGGTTGTGGTTTGCATATATAGTCTATTACTATTTCAATTGTTGCATAGATGAAAGCCATCAGCATGCAAGTTTTTAGATCCATGAAGGCCACAATAGGATAAGAACTGAATTCATCATTTTTTTCTCCAACATAGAATACTCGAATGTTAGTATTATCAGGAGACGTAATTATCTGGTTAAGGAACTCTTCGCATTGTTTTTCAACATTTTCCTTGGTAGCAAACAGGATTTTTGTAGTACTTGATTGATCCGCTGGTTCTACGTTAAAAATATGTACACTATTGTTTTCAAAAAGCAAGGTAATCGTCTCTTCGAGATTGGAATAGTGTTCAGAATCGGTAATAATGTCAAATCGAAGATTGTTAATTAAATAAGTTCGATAACTTGATACCTCAAATTTAGCGGGGATTTGAGATGGTTTACTGTTCCGCAAATACAATGAGCTGAACATTCTGCATAATTCAAAGAGCTGGTTTCCAGTTACATCAAACGAAAAATCCCAATCTGTTTCATCGTTCGAAAAGAAAAGTGGAAGACCAGTTGCTTTAATTTCTAGGAGAATATTCAAACAAATGTGTAAAAGTTTATGTTCTCTCTTAATTTCATCATTAGCAAATGAAGAGAAACCGTCTTGAAAATCTGGAGATTCTTGTGTGACAGCATAGAATGACTCCCCAATTTCTTCAAGATCAAGTGATGAAAAAGAACTATTACGTTCTTTACCTTTTTTTAGGATTCTCTCAAACTCAGTTCTTAACCTGCGCTTAACCTCAAAAATATGATAGTGTAACAAGGCATCTCGTTTACTGTCCTTATCAACTAACGATAGGCAATAATTTTTAAAAGCTTTACCTGCATCAGAGATGATATTATCGTCTTCTGAAGCATACATCTCGCTAAACAGTTCGAAAAAATAAAACCGATAGAAATTTATTTCTGCAAGCTCTCTAGCAACCTTAACATCATCATTTGAGGGCAAAATCTCAAGTGCACCGTCTCGATCGTTACCTTCAGCACGTATGGTTGCTTTACATGTGACATATTGATCATCCAGCATATCGATCAATTTTATCGCAATGAGCCTAATCAAATTACCTAATTTTATCTTTCCAAAAGGATCTCCTTCGAAAAAATCAGTTTTGATACGATACTCACTTAGACAATGAGAAAAAACGTGAATTAGCTCATCGACTTCTGGAGTAATGGATTTATCGATTTCCAATCTCTTTATTAATCCAGCAAAAAAATTCTTATCATCAATTTCAAGAACATTAAGTATCAATTTTATTAAAAAATATTTATCGGACCTGGACAATGGGTTCACAACTGCCGAGGTTATTTCATAAGTATGTTCGAAGACAGCTGTTTCGAAGATTTCTATACTTGATATACCTAGGAGGTACTTTATTGCTAATTCAGGTTGACCAATGTATTCATAACAAAAAGCAATAAAAACATTTCTCCTTATTCGCTCAATCTCTTGGAGTTCGCTCCCAGCAGTATTGGGTTGATAGACATTTTTTGACTCTTTGAACCAACGCAATGCATTTCGATAATCATGTACTTTAAAACACAGACAGGCTGTGTAATAATATACGCTTTCCTTTAGGGTTAGAGACGATGAACTTGCTCCAAAATCACTAAGCAAATCGAGCAAATCATGCATATTGCTGTGTCGTTCATCGTTTTGCCATGAGTTCTGTCCATTATCAGCCAGCTTATCCATGATAATAATATGGTTTATGAGCAGAACTACCTTCTCCCTGAGTGTAGGATCGCATAATTTTAGGAATCCACGAATATTATCATCGATTTGCAGAATTTTATTAATCCCATCAGACTCTAACGTATTAGGAATATTGTCTTTTAATTTTGAAACAAGATTCCGACGCATTATTGTCCTTGTCCCAATTTGGGTTGAAATCATATTCGTCAATTTATTAACCTCCCTCCCTATAAAGTTACGGTAATTTTATCGGAGGATACATAGGATTCTTTCAATAAATTCTTGAAACTGTTCCTCAGAAAAGTATCCCTCGATTGAACCTTTAAGCCTCCCATCAATATAAATATCAAGCACAGGATATTCAGTCGTTTCCTCTGCCTCAGTATCCTCGCACTTGAAAAATGCAAACTCTAGTCCTGTTTCGTAACGTACATCATCAACTTTAATTGAATGAATTAGACATTGAATGGATGAATCAGTAAAACGCTCTACAAAAGTTATACCTTGACCCATTTTCTCATCGAGAGAGTCCAAGTCAATAAGGATATCATCGCTAATTGGTACTGCACCAAATCTATCCACAAAAAGCTGATCCCTATCGTGTGGATCATTCTCAAGACTTATTCTTGCCTGTTCAAATTCATCTTCTGTTTCTGTGACAATGATTGCACCAACAGGGCACCCATCGGTTACACACAAGTGGCAAGAGATACATAGTTCATTAATTATACCAATTTTGGATTCAACTTCGTTCCAATAGAGGGCACCAGTTGGACAAGCAGATATACCTCCGCAGGCTTTGTCGTTATCACAAATGTTCCAATTAATTTGCACAGCCATGATTAAATACCTTTCTCTAAAAGAATTGTTCGAATAACCGTAAGGAATGAGTCAATTTCTTCCTGTGTGGTTGTATTTGATAAACTTACTCGTATTGATTTGTGAAATTCCGTGGGTATTCCCATTGCCTTGATTACATGTGAAGGTTCTTCACTCTCGGAATTACACGCTGAGCCAGTCGAGACATAAATTTCTTTTTTGGCTAGTCTCAACATTAGCTCATATCCATCGATTATTGGAAATGAAATATTTGTTGTATTTGAGAGACGATCTGATTTTGCTCCTATAATGAGTTTACGTATTGGAAGCTCAAGAAGGGCTTGTTCCATATCATCCCTCATGAGGCGTACTGGTTCCTGGTTTATTGCTGATGCTTTCGCGACGATTGCAGCTTCGCCCATCGCGATAATCGATGCTGTATTTTCTGTGCCCGCTCTTTCAAGACCTTCCTGATGACCACCAAGAAAAAATGGTTTAAAAGGAACTCCGGCTTTAATAAAAAGCGCGCCAATACCTTTAGGTGCATGGAATTTATGACCAGACAATGACAAAAAGTCATTACCAATTTGAGAAACATTTATAGGCAGTTTACCAATTGCCTGAACAGCATCTGTATGAATTAAAATATCGGGTGAGAAGTTTCGAACAATTTTGACAATTTCATGGATAGGAAAAATTACTCCTGTCTCGTTGTTTGCCATCATAATTGAAACTAAGAGAGTTTCGTGATTTATACTTTCAGATAAGTAGTCCAAATCAAGTTTTCCATCCTGGTTTACAGGTACAAAACTTACTCTATAACCAGATTTCTCAAGGTCTCTTGCTACTTCAAGAACAGAAAGGTGTTCAACAGAAGAAACGATGATATGTTTTTTTCTCGGATTCAGTTTTGTTGCTGAATTAAATACAGCATTGTTCGCTTCAGTAGCACAACTAGTGAAAACAATCCGATCACGATCACCCAAAGTTATATTTGCACCGATGAGATCGGCAAGCTTCAGTCGTGCATTTTCCATCTCTCTCTTAGCAATAACACCTAGTTTATATGGATCGCTCGGATTTCCATAGATTTCAAACAACGCTTTCGTTTGCTTCCTTAATACCTGCGTAGTAAGAGCTGTTGTTGCATTGTTGTCCAAGTAAATAGCCATGTCAGTTTATACCTCCCTGTATCTTCATATATTCATTTAGTAACGAAATTATATCCCCGCCACAACCCCCAAAAGTTGTTCTGCTATCTCTATGGACATCAAGCCAATCTTTTACAGCTGGTAAACGCGATTTTCGATATTCCATGAGCAAGTCACTAACCTCTTCAAGTGTAGTATCCTGCGAAAGGACAGCAAGAGTTTTTAACTTAGGCTCTTCGAGCCAAAACCAGTTACATGAAAGGCCAGAAAACTCATCGACAACAACCTCATTCTCTGAGCTTATATGTATAGAAGAAATCACAGCAGGGCATTGAGGAACCGAGTAATCAAAACCTACAATTGAATTGATATCCTTTTCCAGCTGTTTCAAACTATTCTCATTTATTTTCAATGCTTCAAAGTGATCGCGTCCCCTTCCTGAATTCTCTAAATCACCAATCATAGGAAAAATACCATTGTTATACATATTATTTACAAGTGAGACTATTACCGGAGCATTTATGGTTGTTGGTACTAAAGAGGCTGCCAGATTAGTGCATCCTTCCTGAAATACAACTAGTTTATTTAGCCTTTTAATGTTTTCTATTTGTCTTTGGGCTCTGCTTGCGTTTATTCCATAAATATTGGCAGCGTGAGTATTGCTGAGAGTATCAATTTTAAATAGGATGTAAAGGATTCCTTTTCGTAAATAATCAAGAAGCTCGTCTGTGAGATTAGAGACATTAGAAAACATATTGCATTTAACGCCATATTCTTCACATAATTTTAGTATTTCAATGAGCAAACTATAGTTAGTAGAAAATGTTGGTTCACCTAGTCCACAGATATGTATCCACTTAATCTGTTTCGATTGAAGAAAACGCTCAATTGTCAATACTGATATTTTACTTGTTCTATTGCGCTTGGGAGAATCGCAATAAATACAAGTAAAGTTACAATCGGCACCAAGCTCAATGTCAAGGACAGTGAATTTTCTTTTTCTATACTCGACAAGGCAATTATCCAAGACGGCTTTAGACCAAGGGAGATACTCAAACATACTCCGAAACTCCTTTATCTCCTTTTTGCGCGAGAATATACATAGCTTCTCTAGCAAAAGCTACTGGATTATCATCGCTCCCAAAAAAGAGTTGATAAATCCGATATCCGCTACCTTCTAACATTTTCCTCATTGCGGATTCGGTAAAGAGATTTACATAAGTTAAAGTTAATAAATCCAATGGGTCGGAAATATAGCCAAGTTCTGTTTCGCCTTTCAACACAGAAATATAAATCAAGGCCCCATCGTTTAGAAATCTGTAGAGGTTGGAAATTGTTTCATTAGCCTGTTCATCGGTTAGGTGTATCAACGAAAATGATAACAATGCGGCATCAAAATGGATACATGGATTAATGGCTTGCATATCTGATAAACAATAAGTAATGTGACTTGGAAACAAATTTGTTTCAGTAGCCTTCCGCAACATACCTTCGCTTATGTCGTATCCAACGATATCAATTCCAGTTTTTCTATGTATATAGTTATCCAGACGTCCGCGTCCACATCCTAAATCAATCAAGTTATTCCCATGAAGAAGGGAAAGGAATAGAGAGATATACTTTGTTTCATCGTTGTCGATGTCAAGTTCGGAAAAATTGAATTCAGCCATTTCAGCTAATTTATTGTAGGCTTTGGTTACAATCTCTTTGTTCCCCACCAATCCCCGGTCCGTTCTTCAGTCTCAATCATGATAAAACAGCTATCGATATTCAAATAATATCCTTACTAGCTACTGTTCTGGGTTTTTACATATACTTAATTCAATCATCATTTATCTGGAAAACTTGAAAAGTATGTTAAATATAACCTAGAATTGAAATCTCCTTGCAACAAATAGTGAGTCTTCGTTGCATATGTGCTTTGTAGATTCTTATATTTTTACTGTAATTTTCGAATAAGTAACACATCTAATTATAGTATATGTTAAAAAAAGGTAGTGTCAAGTATTTTTCGCACATTTAGGAATCACTTGGTAGTAGTTCCTC
>CAZIGB010000052.1:0-4233 GCA_964539005.1 uncultured Gammaproteobacteria bacterium
CCACCTGCTGTATTTGTCACACCATGGATAGTGAGGCCACCTCCTCCAGTCGGAGTGCCTTTAACTTGATTCCCTGTCCCCACATTCAAAGGCGCATCAACATTGCCTCCTGGAGGCGCCACTGTCGGGCTAGTCCAAGCCGCCATCAGCGACTGGGCCGCGAGGGAGAGGCCGAGGGTGATAGACACGCTCAGAGCGATTATCATGAGACTTTTTTTGTCCATAGTATTCTTATTAAAAAATTATTTGTCTTTATTATAGCATGATTAAGTTTTTCAGGAAATGATCCGGCTCGTTTATCACTCCACCGCCGATGACACGCTCACCCTGATACCAGACGATGCTCTGACCAGACATGGCTGCCCGGACAGGCTGATCAAAACTAGTGACAAAAATTGCATTTTTTACCTTTAGGTTAGTATCTTTTTCTTCACCCCTCACTCCCCCTGCGTCCAATCGCGCCGGGACCGGCTGATGGCGATAGCGGATCACGGCCTGACATTCGCAAGGATTTTTATCTAAATATGAATTGACCAGCCGATTGTCTTTTGAAAATATTTTCTCATTCATCAACAGCTCATCGGCAAAATCAGCCACCACATAGAGCGTGGCCTGTGTATAACTCATGCCTGCCACATAGTAGGGTCCAGTGCCGCCGATCTCGACTCCCCGTCGCTGGCCGATCGTGTAGAGCGGCAAGCCCTTGTGCTGGCCGATAGTATCAGTGATCCGTTTGCCATCTTTTTTCTCGGTCCGGACCAGCTTGATCGGTCCAGTCGTGAGCGAGATCTTCTTGGCCAGATATTCGTTTTGACTGAGAGCTTTGCCGTCTTGCATCAAAAAACAGATATCCATGCTCTCTTTGCTCTGAAAAGGTATTTGCTTGGCTTGAAGCAATGCCTTTATCTCTGTTTTTTGCATATCTCCGAGCGGAAAGAGAATCTGCTGAAGCGCCGCTTGTCCGAGATGGTAGAGAAAATAACTCTGATCCTTGTTCTTGTCCGCTCCTTGATAAAGCTCATATTCGCCGGTCGTCTCGTTCAAAATACTCCGGACATAGTGGCCGGTCGCCAGATAATCTGCCCCGAGCCTCTCTCGCCATTCAAGCAAGGCCCCGAATTTGATCTGCTTGTTGCAATGCACGCAAGGGTTGGGAGTTTCACCGGCCTCATAGGCTGAGATAAAATAAGAAATGACCTCCGATTCGAAACGATCAGCCAGATTCACGGCGTGAAATGCGATTCCCAGGCTCTCAGCCACTCGCCGAGCTGCCGCTTCGCTCGCCTGATAATCGTCACCGAGGCGCATAAAGAGGCCCGACACCTCATAGCCGGCCTCGCGCAATAAAAAAGCAGCCGCACTGGAATCAGCGCCGCCAGAAAGAGCAACCAAAACGTGTTTTTTCTTTGAATGGGGAAACATTTATTAATTTTCAATTTGAAATTTTCAATTTTTAAACAATTTTCAAACGTTTAAAAATTCTGTCATTAGATAATTCAATCATTGTTTGAAAATTTCAAATTGAAAATTGAAAATTTTTCTCACGACATATAGATCGTCCGCATTCCCCCTTCCAGATAATGAAAATTGATAAAGAGGAGCGCGATCACAAAGACAAGGACCAAAGCCGTGCGCAAGAGCACGGGCTTGTGCTGGATCTCGAAGCGGATGAAGATATTGAGAAGAAGAGCGATAATCAAGAGAGAGAGGATAGCCGCGATCGCTATCTGGACCAGACGGATCAGTCTTTCTGAAAAAAGAAAATTATTTTCCTGGCTGTGTTCAGTAACAGTTTCGACATTCGGCAAGCTTGATTCTTCGATAGCCGCCTTGGCCATCATATAATTAAGTTGCTCCTCGACATTCTTGGCTAAAACTTGATCTCCCGGATGCTTGATTACCCGGATGATCTCGACTGGCACTTCTTCCTTTGGGGCTTCAGTCTGACCACTGTCTAGCTCATTGGAGTTTAATACAGCTTCTGCGGGTTGCGCAGGACTAGGAGCTTCCGCTTTCGGCTCCGTCTTAACAGTTTCGATCTTTTTAGCTGGTGGCTCCGCGACTGGCTTTGCTACTGTTTCACTGGATTTAAAGTTTGCGCTTGCTGGCTTTGACGGAACCGCAGTCACCGTCTCTGTCTTTGGTGCTGACACTGGAGCAGAAGCTACTGGTGATGGTGTCGGAGCAGGACTGGTCGTTACCGGCTCTTTCGGACTCTCTGAAGCCAAAACCGCTACCTTTTCTTCGGTCTTTTCGGGCTCTGCGACTGCTTGTTTGGCCGGAACCGGAGCGCTCGTATCAAGCGCGACCCGAGCGGAAAAAAGCTGAACCAGGACATTGGTTGTCTTGCCGCCAATATCCCCGCGCACGATCGCCAGTCCGACATCCTGATATTTTTCATTCAAGATATTGTGCTTGTGGCTCGGAGAATTGATAAGCGCCTTATGGGCGGATTCAGCCGTCGTAAAGTTCATCGCTAGATTCTCCCCCACGATACTATAGGGATACAAATCCCGGCTGACAAAGTCCCAAGGTTTCTTGCCATCCGGTGTGGTATGGGCAAAATAATCTTTCTCCACCATATCATTCGCTTTCATCAAGGCCGAGTTTGCCAAAGTCTGATCAAGGAGCAAGGGTTTAAAACCCGCACTGGCCCGCTCTTTATTGATAAGCTCAAAAATTTTCGGAATCATGACATCATCGGCTTTGCCAGAATTAGGAAAAACGAAATAAAGGTAGGCCACCAAAGAAAATTTAAGAACAACTGCCAAGAGAGTAATAATAGTCAGAGACTTCGTCCGCAGAATCAAGGGCATGTGATTATTACCGGAATGGGGAATAAAATAGTCCCGAAAAAGACCGCCCGAATCAGAGGCAAACTCGGACAAATCCTCTTTACCGGAAAGATATTCCTTTATCTCTTCTTGTTCTTTATGAAGAAAGCTCTTGAAGTTTTTTTCAAACCTATGCAACTTGCGCTCTTTGCGCATACGGAAAAATTTCTTCAAGACATAAAAGCCGAGAAAAAACCAGATCAAGAAGCTTTTCTTTTTATTCTTGCTATCTTTAAGCATGGGTATATTATAGCACGAATCAACGATTCATTGAAATAGGCTCAGCCACGACTACCAGCCGGTTCTTGGTCGAGTAGACTGGATCACAAGTATAGAGAGTCAAAATATCAGCTTGGCTCGGGGCTTGGATCGAGAGATCAGAGGCTGGCACGACTTTCTTGTCACCGATCGCATAGACATACTCCTGATCCTCCCAGATCACTGTGATAATATCCCCAATTTCCAGCTCGTGAAAACGATAGAAAGTGAGATTATTGGGCGGTAAATACTGAAAACGATGACCAGTGATGACCGTATTACCACCCCGATCCGGGGTCGAGCTCTCCGGCACGCGCCAAGCACCGCGAGACAAGCCATATTTTTCATCTTTTGCCTCGACAATCGGCGCATTGACACCGATTTTGGGGATTATGAGACGATTTTTCGAGACGCTATATTCAGCCTCAGGCAAAGAATTGACAAAATTCCGTGCTTCTTTCTTGATAATTTCAATATCACTGGAACTCGCAATGTCTTTTACATTTACCACTACTCCCTCCTCTGCTGAGGGTGCCTGATGAAAAAACATCGGCAAAAAAGGAGCAGAGAGCACATAAAAAAGCAGCAAAAAACCGGCGATTTCAAGTAATATCCAATATTTCCTATTTTTTGGCTTTTTTTTCTCCATTTAACTCTAATTATACATTATTATGATCATTTGCAAAGAGAAAGACCCCTCATTAGTAAGGGGTCTTCTCCTAATTTATTTTCTTATTTAAGACAATTTCACTTCCCGCTTGCGTCCATAGCGACCAGCCATGATACCGGCCAGACCGATAAGAGAGAGCAAGATTAGCTCCTTCAAATCCAGACCGGTTTCTGCTAATACCGGGACTAGTCTTACTTCGACATCAGCCGTTGCCCGGACTTCAGACGCATTGTCAGCCTTAGCTGTCGCGATATTCGAATAGATCTTGGGGCTAGCTGTCGACGAAATCAAAGCTGTGAATTTTATTTCTTTGCTTGCTCCCGGCATCAGATTACCGATCAGCCAGGTATCTTTCTGATTCGCATCTTTGAAGTAGAGGCCTTCGGGCAAGATGTCTTTAACCACGACATTGAAGGCATCCAATGTGCCGCTATTCTTAACCACCAGAGTGAATTCAAGCGTATCTCCCGG
>CAZIGB010000052.1:4243-8424 GCA_964539005.1 uncultured Gammaproteobacteria bacterium
ATTGGCCCAGCTCTTATCCACTTTTTTTGTCAGAGCCAAAGCAGCTGCTCCTTCCTCACCAAGGACAACGACATCCTCCGTTTCGGGAGCTGGCTCCTCTGCCGGCACTTCACTCTCAGCTGGTACTTGTTTTTGACTAAAGAACCAAGCTCCTCCCCCTCCGCTTGATGATGAACCACCATTTGGTATAGTCGTGCTGCAATCACTATTACAATAACCAGGCCGGCCATTATTGGCTCCACTGTCACAAGCTTCACCGCTCTCTATAATCCCGTTTCCACACACTGGTTTGTCTACCTCTATCCGGCAAAGACTATCGCAACCATCTCCATTCTCTTTGTTTCCATCATCGCAAGCTTCTTCTTCTGAATTGACCATAGCATCACCACAATAAGGCAGATAATTGACGAAAACCTGGCCATCCACATCGGCATCAGTGATACTGATCAGTGAACTCGGGGCCAAGAGCTGGATCCAAGAACCGAGCAACTTCTCACCCAAGTTGTAATTTCCGTTCGACAAACCGACAAATTCGAAATAACCGGTCTGACTGCTAGTCGCGACCTGAGTCGTCGAAGCCTGGGTGTCAAAAAGCTCGATCGTCCAACCCTCGCCGGGATGATCCAAATATTCAGTCGTCGAAGCGAGCCCATCCTGATCGATATATTTATAACCGCTTAGCGTAAAGAGCGGAGCGGGCCGCTGATAATTCCCAAAATCTGCCTCTAGCCAATTCAAAGCCTCCCGATTGACATCGATCGAATGGACATAATTCGCCTCCTCGCCGGGAAAGACCTGATCCCAGCCAGAAACAGCCTTTTCTCCGACCGAGTACTTGCCCAGCGCTAGATTAGCGAATGAATAGCAGCCGAAGCTCTGATCATCAAGAGATGAAGTAGTGGTACTGGCAATGACTGCGCCCGCTTCATCGCGGAGTTCTATCTCCCAGTCCGGAAGCAAGGCCTCGCCTTCTTCACGCTGACCATCGCCGTCATCCTGCCATTTACAGCCAGCGATCCGGCCAGTCGGCGCCGTACAAGAATCTATCTTTAGACTTGTTTCCGGAAAAGGCACAGATATTTCCGCATGATCATATTTTTTGTATACTACCCGCGTATCCGGATGGACATCGATCAGACCGTCATGCCCCTCTATGCCGCTCGAGACAGAAAACTGGACCTTACGACTTTCTCCGATCGGCAGATTGCCAAAATTCCAAGTCAACGTCTGAGCATCGATACTGTCCGGCGCTGGTCCGCTGATCATATCGAGGTAAGAAATACCTGAGGGCAAAACCTCGACTATGCTCGCCTCATAACCGGCAATATTATTTATCTTCCAGGCAATCGCATCAAAAACGCTATCGATATTACTCAGATTACCATCATAATAATGACTAGTCGCTCCGCTCGAAATCTGGACAAGCGTTTCTCTGGCTAAAGCGCTAGTTGCCCCGCCCGAACTCGGACAGGCCGTATCGATATCACTGAGCCGATAGCCGATACTGAATAGTTCCACCCCGAAATCACTCTTTATACTCGAACCCATAGCCACTGCTCCGTCTGTGCATTCGCTCGCTAGCACCGGACAGCTCATCTGCACAGTTCCCAGATTGCAGACATGAGTCTCGTTTGTCCCTGGATATTTGACATTAGCAACACCGTCGGAGAGAAGAATGACAAACTGCTCTCGCTCTGTCCCTCCTAGGAGACTATAAGCATCGCTTAGTCCGCATTCGATACAGGTGCCACCGCTTGCCACGATCGAATTGAGGGCTGACTTGGCAGCTCCGCCGTCTGAAGCTAGCCCATAATCGATAGATGATGGATTAGTGGATGAACCGCTATAGGAAACGATCGCCACCCGGTCTGCTTCACTGCTAGTAAAATCCATCTGATCAATAAAAGAAGAAACCGCTGATTTTACGCTTGCCATGTATGTGCCCGCCATCGAACCAGAGCGATCGATCACAAAAACGACATCAATCGGTCGCCGCTCTTCCGTCGGAACCCCTGCGCCATTGATCGTCAAGCTGATCTCGGCTCGTTCGCAATCAGTCGTCTTGGCTTCTTTGGCCACTTCGATATGCGGTGGCTCTGTAGTGCTCGCGCTCGCCGGCATCAAAAATAAAAAATTGCCAAATACCAGATTTGACAGCAAAAAGAAGATGCAAGTCATGGAAAAAAGACCCAGATGCCTCCTTCTTTGCGAGAAAAAAGCTTTTTTCATACGTTTATCTTAAGTATTAATAGACTTCTGATTTTCCTCCTTTTTCTGATTTTTTTTCCGAGAATTGCCCCAAAGATAAAGTCCGATCAAGATTATTCCCAGACCCACTTCAGTACCGATTATCAACTTATCCTTATTTCCCAGGGACGAGACAGTTGTTTCCGCCGGCTTGATTATAAAAAGAAATTCATCATTTAGCTTTTCCTTCCCGGCTAGATTTACCTTGATAAGCGCCTTGTATTTACCAGGTTGAAGGTCGCCAGTATTATAATCAATCAAGACTTCTTTGCTCTCGAGCGGTGGCACGGCTTCTAATTTTTCCGGATAAGGATAAATCGCCCCAAAAATCTCTTTTCCCTCAAGATCCGTGATCCGGATATCTGCTTGCGGTTTGATAGAAATATTGCCCTTATTTTCATAGATAAAACGGATTTCAAGCGGCTTTCCGCTCACTATCTCATAAGACATCGGCATTGCCTGAGCGCTGAATTCGACAATTTCCTTATCCGTAATAGTCAATTCTAAACGGCGAGAAAACTTTTGGGAAATAGAAACGGGATTTTCCTCGCTGCTACTGGCCGTTTCTGCTTTGTAAAATGCATTGATATTGCCTTCATAAGTCCCATTCGGTTGGTCATCGGGAATCTTTACCGAAAGACCGACTTCGAGCTTGTCTTTGGCTGGCACAGATACGCTCTCAAGCGGCTCCGCCACCTCGCCCAAGCTATAAAAACTGACCCACTTCGCCAGCTCGCCTTCGGCTGAAAGTTCAAAAATTATCGCTTCATCCTTCGAATTGACAAGCTGCAATTGATTACGCACGAGCTGGCCTCGGATCGCGTCTTTGACTACGATATCCTGAGTAATTATGCCGACTGCGCTGCCCTGCCTAGGTAAAGCTAGAAAAATTAAAAAAATGATAAGTAGCAGATGTTTCTTTGTTTGAATAAAATTTTTCATATGATATTCCCCATTCCCTCCTTTGACCGGATAGAGGCAAGCGCCCCTATCCGGTCTAAAAGACTTAATCAAGCTCACCGACACTATTCGCGCAGTGTCTGAATTCAGCCTGCTGAGAAGTCAGGATCATGTTACCATCCCAAGCCGAAGATGTGCTTGGCCATTGGCTGATCATGACATTGAAGTCGATCTTCTCGTCCTCGGACAGTTCTAGAATGTCCTCGAGCCAAGCAATGTCATCAGTCATATTCGGGTCATAGGAGAGCCAGTCTGCATCAGAGTTACCGATGCGGGCCCGATAATGGATGTTCGAAACACCATTGGTCGTTCCGAATTGCATATCATCCTGCTGGACACCGATGTAGAGACGGACATTGCCCAGGTTCCGCAGGGTCGGACGAGCATTGCCGAAGGTCTTATCACCGCTGGCGGTAATGCCATCACCAGCGCCATACCACTGATTGGTCATGTCAATCTTGCCGTAGTTGATCCCATCTCTGAAATCGACATCGAAAGACTGGAGAGGCAAGTAGGTCAAGATGTTTTCTTCAACGTCAGTCTGACCATCCTTGGTCTGAGCCTTTACGACGATCTCATAATCACCGGCTGGATCTTCATAATAGAGGCTGGTGTTTCCGCAATAGACGAAAGCGTGATTCTCCATGAGCTCGCCATCCGGAGCGCAGATCTCATTGTAATCATAAGTACCACCGGTCGGAATTGCGTAGAAATTGGGCAGGTTGTAATTCTCATCCTTTACTTTACCGCAGAAAAGCGCATAGCCATCTGCCTTGGTCAGGCGAGTGAAACCAACCTCATCCGTGCCGGTCTTGTCTGTGCCACAGCCGTCGCTACCATAATCATAACCAGATGAAGGAACATTTTGAGGAGTGTTAACAGCTAGAGCGGGGCCGCCATCGGTCTTGTCGACAATCAATGGATCAGCGTGGATCGCGATACCTTGCGGGAAATAGATTTCCTTAGCTGCAACG
>CAZIGB010000053.1:0-2310 GCA_964539005.1 uncultured Gammaproteobacteria bacterium
TTTAAATTTTAATTATTGATTTAATATTTTAAGTGGGATGTCCACAACATATGCTCTCGAAAAGCCACCACAGGATTTAAGTGCCCCAACTTTAACACGGAACACTCTTTTCCCTTTCAGGTATTGATGGGTCAATATTCCTTTTGAATAAGTCGCTTCATGAATATCGCTACCTGTCCAAGGACAAAATTCACGGTCAATTGCCCAAATTCTATCTCCAAGCAATCTGTATTCCTGAATCAATTTTTTAAGATGATTCTTTTCTTCCTGCAACCTTGACATAATCTTTTCATCAGTCAGGATTGCATTGACTTCCGATTTTAAAACTGTTTTTCTCATTTTATTACGTTTTAATTAATATTTCAAATCCATAAATCCCTTCAATCTTTGGCAGTATGTATGCACCAAACCATAATCCATAGTAATGCATCATCAGGATGCAATAATTTCATCTTCCTAACTTGTTTTTGTTGTTACCGGTAACTTGAACAAGTTCCTTTCAAGACAGTCCTTCTTTTTTGAGAAGCAATTTGCCTGAATTGAATGGTTCAAAATTAGTATGGAACTTAATGCCTGTCAAGGGATTAAACGTTCCGTTTTGACGAAGAGAAACATTTAAATTAAAATGTTCATTTTCTTTTTAATTAAAATGTTTATGTATTGAAAATCAACGCAATAGATTTTTACATCGATTTTGTCGAAAAATTGCACTTGGGATAAATGTGCTAAAATTATTGACGAAGAATTCCCAAAATAGCCAGAATATGGCTTCCTGATGAGCAGGGGATAGTCTGTAAAACGTCAGATTTAAATTATGTTCGTTATTATTATTCCTACCTTTAGGTGTAGATTGAAAGAAGACAGTGTATAAAGCACTATATAAATTATTCGTAAATTCTAAGGCAGCGACAGAACTAATAGTAAAACGTACCGGAAAAGGACAAAATCATGGATAGTATTATTCATTCTGTAGAACAAGTATTTAACGAAAGAAAATTAATAGGTAACCACGATTTTTCAGAAGATGAATATGCTTTAATGGTGGATTCTGTTGCTGCATTGTGTGATAATTTTGGCAAGAATTCCTATAAACTCATATTTGCCACCCTTGTTGAAATTGCCAAACGATGGAAGCAGACTGATACTACCGAAAATGATGCAGAACATGGTGGATATTGGGATTATGTGTTTAAAACTTTGTTTGGTTCAGATATTGAGCAACAACTTTGTCAGAAATATAGATATGTAATAAGTTGGCTGGGTAAAAATTCTAATATTCCAGTTGTTACAAGTGGGCAGAATTACTATGCAACACTTATGATGCATTCATTTGCGCCCAAAGACAGTATTTATGCATTTTTTGACCTCTGTTTTGTCATTTTCAAAAAAGACTTGGATTATGGTTTTACGAGAGATGACGAATGGCTTTGCGAATTAGTCGCATCGGAAATAGCAAAAGTTTTAAGCCATGATTATCGTGAAGACAAAAAGGTTTCTATCGGGTCAAGCGCATATTCAATTAAAATAGGTTTGCGTTCTTTCGCTCTGAATGAAAATTTGTCTGCTGATTTTATAAAATTGATAAGAGATTCCTTATTCCAAATCAATAAACTATTCAACAGAGAGTTAGTCTCTGAGAACTCAAGGTTAGAAAGATGCATAGTCGAATGGTGGAAAAACAAAACAGAATCGGAAAAGTTGTCTGATGAAACTGCTCGAAAGAAAAGAGTCTCTACAGTCTCAAAGCAAAACATTATTGCATCCTATGTTAGAAACGACAATGAAGTATTCCTTTGTATCCCATCGATTAGATTAGATGACGACAGTATCATAATGAGCCTTCTGGTCTTTATAGATGGAGAACAAGTTCATTTCGAAGAAATGAGAACTAAACGAGGCGAGTTGGTTGTTGCTACAAAGCAAAAGGAACTTGAATTGAATGAATTACTGAGTGGGTATGACTCCCTTAATGTTAGGATTGAAATACATGAAAACGGAGTGGTTATTTGCGATTCCGAAAAAAACAAAAAAACTTCACTTAATAGGGAGTTTATTTTATTTGATGGTGAAAAGGAGGTTTTTAGCCAGATAAATAAGCCAACAAATTACTTCGTTTATTCAAAAAATGTTGATGCCTTAAAGAGTACTCCTTCAAACTTAGCAACCTTTGGCATTAATCTTTACAACATTTATCCAAACGCAGGAGAAAGTCTAACAGGCGAAATCAGACAAGTTTATTTTGACAACAAAGAGAGAGTAGATAGAATAGGGGAAATTGCTTGTTTGATAGGAAACTTAGCAGATGTAGAA
>CAZIGB010000053.1:2320-8307 GCA_964539005.1 uncultured Gammaproteobacteria bacterium
TGATGATATTTCTTGCGTTGTCTATGGTAATAGAGTAAAACTAATGATTCCTGAACATTTGAACTTGAAAGCATTAGAGTTAAGAATTGACAGGAAATCATATAAATTACAAAATCTCAAGTATGAACAATTAGAAAACAACTGCTATCAGTTTGGACTAATAGCATTAGGATTAATTTCTGAAAAAGAACCGATTGAAATCTGTTTATATTCCTATGAAATAGGAGAAGCACTTTTAACAGAAAAAATAATTGTATTGCCTAATCTTGATATCCAATTTAATAATTCATTCTATTATGGAAATATAGAGCGAAGAGTTACTATAACCTCTGAAAATGAAAGTCAAGAATTCTCTTGGACTAATCAAGACAGCGAGATTAAATGCTCGTTAAATGGAGGTATCCTACTTATTAAAATCCCTTATTTCAGATGGCGAATAAATAGCAGTGAATGGCATAACGAACCTATTAACAGAAAATTATGGTATAAAGAATTTCTGGTAAATGGGGATTTGTTAGAGATTGATATTCCAAAAGAAGATGAAGAAATAAACGTATATGGGGAAGCAGATGGAAAACTTTTTGAAATCACTAAAAACCAATACGGAAGGTTTGAGATAGGACGAGCAATTTATGCTATTGAAGGGAAAAGAGATATTTATGTATACTGTTCAAATTTGATAGAAAGGTTTGACCTTTTCAATGCTGCTACTAAGGAACAGTTCCTCGATACTCCTTTAATTTACAAGAATGGTAAAGTTTTTTGGGACGTTGAAAACACCTTTGTCGGAGAGAATCATAATGAATTTTTTCTTATTGTTAAGGGAGAAGGCAATAATAACATAAGAACAAAAATCGGTAAAAAGAATGTGGAATTTAACAATATTGGAGAAGATGTTTATAAAGTCAAAGTAAAAATCAAAGACAAGAATATTTTTTCAAGAGGAGAGGATTATCAACCTATTTATGAAGGGGAATTAATAGTTGGAAAGCCTGAAAAGTTTAGGTTTAAAAACAAAATGCTCTGCATTAAGGAAATAAGTGCATCATTTTCAGATGGAGTGAACTGTAATTGGAGACGACCTTCTTCAACTTATGTTATACGAGATTTACAGTATCTGGAGGAGTCATCCCAAGGACAAACAAACGGGTTCTATATTGGTAGATTAGGCGTTGTAAAGGACAATAGAATTACTGCTCTTGATTTTATGGAAAATGAGAAAGGTGAAATGGATAAAATTAACCCTGTAAAATTAGAATTAAGAAGTAATAACTCTTTCTGGTTGGTTGCTGGCTATGATAAAGACAATAATGACTTCTTAATAGGTGAACTCATTTTTGATACTACACTTCTACGGTTATGCAATATTAATAGTAAGGACAATAAGAGATACAAAGTAGTTAATTTATATAGATTTAGAGAGCACGAAGATGTTTAATCCGGCAAAAGCAGCAGACGAAATTAAGAGAGAGTACATTGGCTATATCAGTACAACTTTTCATTTTCGCAATCAAAATCTGCAAAAAAAATTATTAGAAGAGTTAGATAAAACAGTTTCAAACGGTCCATTCGTTGAAATTAAGGATTCATTCAAGTCTGGAAAATCAATTGAAGAATTGATTTTCGATGGAACATTATCCCCGCTTTTTAGAAATCTGGAGAAAGAAAAGAAATATGAACCCAGACTTCCGCTTCTTCGTCCTTTGTATTTGCACCAAGAAAAGGCAATTGAGAAAATAATTACTGGTAAAAATGTTGTTGTATCAACTGGTACAGGAAGTGGTAAAACAGATTGTTTTGTAATACCTGTTATAAACGAATTACTGCGTGAATTAGAACAAGGTAAACTTAATGAGGGTGTAAGAGCAATTTTCATTTACCCGATGAATGCTTTAGCAAATGACCAAATCAAAGGTTTGCGTGAAATTCTAATGGCTTTTCCAGATATCCGGTTTGGAGTATATAATGGCGGAACAGAGAATAGTGAAGAAAAGGCTATTGAACTTTATAAAGCCATGTATTCCAACGAGAAATACCCTGAATTAAGAAAAAGATTGCCAAATGAGGAAGTTTCTCGTGATGAGATGAAAAAGCATCCCCCCCACATATTGTTCACAAACTATGCAATGTTGGAACATATGTTATTTCGCCCGGGCGATGATACAATCTTCAGTAATTCCAATTTTAAATTTGTTGTGTTAGATGAAGCACATGTATATGCAGGGGCAACAGGCATAGAAACTGCTTTTTTAATGGGAAGATTAAAAGGTAGAATAAGTGGAGAAAAGAAGCCGCAATTTATTTTAACATCAGCCACATTAGGAGATGGTAGTCCAACAAGTAATAAGCGAGTTGCGGAATTTGCTGAACGATTAACCGGTTGTAATTTCTATGTTGACGATATAATAACTGCATATCGTGATAATTCTCAAAAGTCGTCTGTTATTAAGCAATATCCGATACACCTATTTACCGAATGAAGAGAACTGCTTTGAAGATGTGATAAAGAAATACAATCTTGATATTACTTACTCAAAAGAAAAAGAGGCAGAAATACTTTATGACATTATTTCTTCTTCTCATTTGTACACCAAAATAAGAAACAAGGGTAGTTTAATTAAACTTAATGATTTTGTTGGACTTCTTGAAATATCAAGCCAGCAGGCAGTTCGATTTATATATTTATGCGCAAAGGCACGAAAGAATGGAAAACCATTGATAGATATTCGTTATCATTATTTTCTTAAAGCATTAGATGGCTGTTATTTAGCCCTTGATTTCGAGGATAGTTTATCGTTAATAAGGAAGGAATATTTTTCACTTGCTAATAAAATAACTGCAAAGATGTTTGAGATTGCGGTTTGTGAGGATTGCGGGGAAATTGCTATTGTCGGGAAGGTTTTATATGACAAATTAGTAAGAGCAAGTATGCTGGATGAACGCAGTTTCTATCAAGTTCACTTTCACGATAATTTTACTACAAAGGATGAAGATGAAAATGACAATGAAGATGTCACTAAAACTACAGGAAAGCAGAAAAAAGAAGATACGAGATTCCTTCTTTGCAAGACCTGCGGGGCAATAGTTGCGGAAGACGAGGCTCACAATAACTGGTGCACTTGTGGAAATACTCAAAAAATAGGGATTTCAAAATTGACAAATAGCAAATGCCTCAATTGTGGGGGAACTTTGAGACAATTTAATTTGGGGTATGATGCAGCCACGGGAGTTGTTGCCACTTCTTTATACGAACAAATTCCGGAATATACTTATGTTTTTGAAGACAACACTGAAAATCAAGTTACAAAGAATATTTTTTTACAGAAACCTGAAAGGAAAAAGTATAAGTCCCAAACAGGAAGCCAATTTCTAATTTTTTCAGATAGCCGCCAAGGCGCTGCAAAGTTCGCATGCTTTTTAAGTGATTCATACAAAGAGTTTTTACGCAGACGTGCAATATGGAATGTGGTAACCCTTGAAGAAAATACTTATAAGAATGGAGTTAGCATAAGTGATTTTGTAGGATTACTTGATAATTATTTTTCAGCATTAAAGTTGTTTCGTAAAAGCAATTTCGACTTCACAGAATCTTTAATAGAAGAAAATCGGAGAAATGCTTGGGTTGCAGTGCTTAATGAGTTGTACAATTGTAATCGTGACACATCATTAGTTTCGCTGGGAAAAATTTCATTTGAATATCTTGGGAATAGCGATGAAATTATTCAAGTGGTTGTCAACAACTTTAAACTTTCAAAAGAAGATGCAAGGAATTTTTTAAACTTTCTTGCATTTGAGATTGTGCGTTCAGCAGCAGTTGTTACTGACAAAGAGAACGATATTAACGATAGCGTTAGAAAATATTTGTATTTTACTCCAGTGCAGAAGGTAGTCACTAAGAATAAAGATAAGTCTTTATATGGCTCACAAAGTTTTCTGCCTACTCCTTATACACTAAAATCTGGTGAAAGAAAGTATTATCGTTCTAACAAATTATGGCTCACTAAGAAGAGCCTTAATGTGAACGATGAAGAAGCAGTTGAGTTTCTGGAACAATATTGGGGTTATTTAACCTCTGACAGCAACGAATATAAACTTCAAACAAACGATGGCAAAGGATATGTTGTGCCTGCGAAATATTTTAAAGTCAACTTAGGTGAAAATGCTACTCTTTGGAAATGCAAAAAGTGTGGGAAAGTAACCCAATTTTGTATTGGTAATAATTGCATTCAAATTGGTTGTGACGGGAAATTGGAAAGATTGGACTCTGAAGTGTTTTGCAGAGATAATTATTATGCTATGCTTTACAAAAGCAAAAAAATCTCTCCCCTATTTGTAAAAGAACATACTGCTCAACTTGCCAAAAAGGATGCATTAGATTATCAACAACAATTTATTCGAAAAGAAATAAATGCACTATCGTGTTCAACTACGTTTGAAATGGGTGTCGATGTTGGAGAATTAGAAACGGTATTTTTGCGTAACATTCCGCCTCTGGCATCAAATTATGCTCAAAGAGTAGGTCGTGCAGGCAGAAGAATAGATGCAGCCGCTTTTGCATTGACATTTGCGAGATTAAGTTCTCACGATTTTACCTTCTTCGATAATCCAAAGGAAATGATAAACGGGATGATTTATCCACCAAACTTTAATTTGGATAATGAGAAAATTTTAAAACGTCATATACATGCAGTGGCTTTAAGTTTATACTTGAAGATTAAACCTGAGTTGTATTCTGGCAATAATGCAAAAACGTTTATCAACGATAAAGGGTATCTGGGTTTTATTGATTGGCTTAAATCAGAACCCAAAGAACTAACGGATTTATTACAGAAATCAATCTTAACCACAAATCAATATTTAAAACACAAGTACATAAAAAGTTATGAGTGGCTCGAAGAGTTTTGTGACATTTTCAACAATAATAAATGAGTTTGAACAGAATGTTGAGTATTTGAAAAGAGAATACGAAAAAGCGATGCGAGGTAGAGATGAAAAAACTGCCTCTGTCTTTAGCCGTAAATTAGAAAGGTATCAAAGAAATGATTTGATTGATTTTCTTGTTCGTGGAAATATTCTTCCAAAATATGGTTTCCCTATTGATTCTGTAGAATTAACACAAAATATTGCTTCTCAAAGTTTTAAATCATTAAATCTTAGTCGTGACTTGTCGTTAGCCATTGCCGAATATGCTCCGTCATCGGAAGTTGTTGCAGATAGTGGATTGTATACCAGCCGCTATATAAGGAAACCAATTGTGAATAAAAGCGAAATGAGTGACTTTGAGACTGCGTATCTTGCCAATTGCCCTGATTGTAACAATATCAATTTTTCAAATATGCCAATAGGGACTGAAGGAAAACCCTGTGCAATTTGCGGAAAAGAATTGAAACAAAGAGATTTCTATAAAAGCATTGAGCCTAGAGCAGGATTCATTGCTGAAGAAGATGTAAAGGATGTTCCACTAAGTTCACAAGAAAGAAAATACAAAACAGAAGCCATATATATAGGAGACAAGACAGCATACCCAATAAGTACATATAACTATGAATTTGAAAAAATTAAAGTGGAAGTAGAATCAACTGCAAACGATTCACTTGTGGTTAAATCAACTGATTTTTTCTATGTATGCTCAAAATGTGGATACGCTATTGCAAGTGATGAGACCCTTGAGTTATCAAAATATAAAGATTATAGAGTAGGTGTTACTCGAATAGAAGACAACAAAAACGCACATAAAAATCCATTCGGAAAAGGTAACTGTACCAATACTTCGCTTACAAAATTTTGCTTGCACCACGAATTTAAGACAGATGTGGCAAAAATTTCGTTTGGTTGTAATACTTCTAACCAAGCCACAATGCTGTCGGTAATGTATGCCCTGCTTAATTCTTTTGCCAATGAACTCAACATTGAAAGACGAGATATTAAGGCTTGTCTAACATATAAGAGGACTAATGGCAAAATGGAACACAAGATTATCATATACG
>CAZIGB010000054.1:0-8296 GCA_964539005.1 uncultured Gammaproteobacteria bacterium
AATCGAAGCTTGACTATTTGTCGCATATAAGCTACACTATAAATAATAATTTATGGACAAGGAGGGGGATATAGTTCTTGAGATATACAAAAAAGAAAACGGACAAGAGCCATTTACGGAATGGCTTGAGTCAATTAAAGACGTAAAAACACAACTTAGGATAATTAATAGATTGAATAGATTGATTATCGGTAATTTTGGTGACAGCAAATCCGTTGGTGCGGGCATATATGAGCTGAAAATGCATTTTGGCTCTGGATATAGACTATATTATTGCAAGATCGGTAAGCAGATACTTTTATTGTTGTGTGGAGGAGATAAGAAAACTCAGAGGAGAGATATAGAGCTCGCCAAGGATTATAAGAAAGAATATTTATCGTTAAGATAATGATTATGCTTAAAATGAGAAAATTCCGTGATTACGTGATAGAAAGATTAAGGGATCCAAAAGAGGCAAGAATATATCTGAATGTCGCCCTTGAAGAGTTTGAAAAAGACGGTGATATCGATGCTTTTTTGCTTGCGCTCCGCGATGTTACCGAAGCCCAAGGAGGTATAATGGAGCTCGCGAAGAAAACGAAATTAAATAGACAAAATCTATATCGGGCTTTATCGGGAAAAGGCAATCCGACTATCTCAACACTAGGAAATATCCTTCAAGGTCTAGGCTTCCAGCTCCAGGTCAAGGCAATAAAGTGAAGAGCTAAGGTGATAGCGGCTCTGACCGTCGAACAGATCAAGCTGGATTACAATGGTGGGGCAGTGGGCTTCCGGTGATTTTCTATTTTTGGGACTCATGCTATAATCAGCGTGCTAATAATTATTTATCCCCAATATGAAAAAATATCTTTTAATCTGCTTGCTTATTTTTGGAGCCGGCCCGGTCTTGGCGGCTGATGATTGTCCCTTTGGCCTGACTGATGATCCGGCTCCCGGTCAGTGCGGCCTTTATGTCGATCGGGATGGGAATTATCTCTGCGATCGCTCTGAGAATGGCGATGATCAAAACAGCAGTCCAGCCGCTGCTCCCGAGGCCCTATCCGAGGACGAGCTGAAGACCATGAGCGTTTCTGAAGTGGCGAATTATTTCGGTGTCAGCTCGACAGAATATCAGAAAGAGCTCGGCGCCTATCTCAAAAAAGAAGTGAGGGCAAACGACAAGCTCCAAGTCTTGCATGATAATGCCGGCCTCTGCGCCGGAGTGGCGGCTAGTATCGCGACCGGACTCAAAGAGGGCAAGGCTGGTGTCGGCGAGGCCGTGGCTAGCCAGGAAGCTCACGACCTCATCAGCGGCCAAGAACTGAAAACCAAAACCGTTTCGGAGGTCGCTCAGATATATGGAATCTCAGCCAGCCTTTACGCCGAGGAGCTTTCCCAGCTCGTCGGGCAGAAAGTGGCCGTGAATGACAGTTTTCAAGTCTTGCATGATCAGGCTGACCTTTCGCCAAGCGCAGCCAAGGATCTGGCTAATGCTATCGTGGCTGGTGTCAGCGCAGAAAAAGGCAAAGATCTAAAAAGCGCGGGTGATGTTTCTTTAGGAGAAACGACCGCTAAGCCAAAGAACGGAAAGCGGAGCTACAAATTTTTCATTATTCTTTTTTCACTCCTGATTCTCTATCTTATCTCTTCTCTCCTGGTCAAAGCCCAGAGTATCAGTCTGCTCACTCACCGCCGGATCTGGAATGTCCTCCTCCTAATTTCTTTCCTCGTCTCCGCGATCTTTGGCATTATGCTCGTGCTAGCGATCAACTTTGGCTGGTTTATCCCGATCTATTCCTTTATTCTTTATTGGCACGTCGAATTCGGCTCGGCCATGGCCATCATCACCATTTTCCATATCGCCTGGCATTGGCGCTATTTTACTTGCATGTTCCAGAAGCGGAAAGAGCCGAGCTGTGTTGCAAAAAATGAAGATGAAAAGCAGACCTAAATGAAATTTTTTTTCATTGCCCTCTGATATCAGAAAAAAATCCGCGGATAGAGCGGATTTTTTTGTTTGAAAAAGTCAGCCCTCGTGATCTCTTGACACCCCCTAGGGGTGTATGCTAATCTGTCTATAGTTATATAAATCAAAGTCAATTATTATAAAAAACACTATGAAAAATCTCTCTCGTTTCACTCCGCTTTATTTCTTGGCTTCGCTCGGAGCCGGGGGTACCGCGGTCGCTTTCTTTGCTTTTTTTAATTATGTTTTCGAGCATGGCGCCGGTCTAGTGAAAATCAGCCAGATCCATGCGCTCTTTGCCGTTTATCCGGCCTGGCTCCTTATCGGTCTTGAGTTCTTGATGATCGCTTTTATTCTGATCCATTTCTATCTGACTGCCAAATTTATTCCCATGTTTCTGGCTTGGCGCCGGACAGTAGCCGCTCGAGAGATGCTCCTTGATCCTTTGCGTAATTCCGCATTTTTAGCTCCGCTTCTTTCACTGGCAATGACTATGAATGTCTTTATCGGTCCGGTCCGTTACTTCTTTCCTTTGCTTTCGGACAATCTGCAAGCCCTCATGTTGCCTGGTTTTATCGTCTTTGCCTTGCTCTGGGCGATTATTATGAAGCTGGAAATCAGCTTGCTTTCCCATTCTTTCCGGGAACGAATCGATCTCGGGCAGGCTAATTTTGGCTGGCTCCTGCACCCTTTTTCTTTGGCCATGATTACGGTTACCGGCACTGGTCTCGCCGCCATGGCGCAGGATCCCTTTATCGCCAATGCCTCAGCTTTTCTTTCTGTGGTTAGCGGGAGCATGAGTGTTTTTCTTTTCGCGATCAAATTGAATGCGCTCTTTACTTCTTATTTTGCCAAAGACGGCTTACCAGACCGCCAGTTCTTACCTAGTCTCTTGGTTGTCGTGCCGCACATCACCCTCTATGCCATCAGTCTTTATCGGCTCGGCCATTTTCTCGAGCGTCAGCATGGCGCCCATCTTGGTTCTTATTTCCTTATCGTAATGGTCTTGGCTTTTGCTTTTGAGACTTGGTATCTCATGTTCGGACTGAGCTTGCTCAAGGATTATTTCCGGGATCACGTGCGCAAAGAGTTCCATGTTTCCCAATGGGGCCTCATCTGTCCCTTTGTCGCCTATGGCGTATTAGCAGCCTTTGTTTATCCGCTGTTTTTACCTGTCGCACCCTTCTTCTGGGCCATCATAGCAGTATTTGCCTTTACGGTCAGTCTGTTCTTATTCATTCTCTACAAGCAGTATTTATGTAGTAGAGGATCAACAGCTAAATTGAGTCAGGCTATTAGCTGCTCATAGAAAAATGACTGTTAACTTTTTGTAAATTTCAAATTGAAAATTGAAAATTTCAAATTAAAGACTTATCCAAGTGATAGGTCTTTAATATTAGTAAAAATATCTAAAAAAAGTCCATTTTTAAGACATTTTCCCAGTCCTTGACTTCCTGGCCTTTTTGTATTAGAATTACCCTAGTAAATAAGTAATTTTGCGCGAAAATAGCAGACCGGGGATAGTCTGTTTTTCGTTGTATACCGTTATGTCACAAGACAACATGATCAAGCTTGAATGTACCGAATGCAAGCGCGTCAACTATTTTTCCCACAAGAACAAGAAGACCTTGAAGGAAAGATTGAACATGAGCAAGTATTGCAAGTTCTGCAAGAAGCATACTCCGCACAAAGAGACCAAATAGTCTCTTGGTGGGAAGGTTGGTCAGTTACGAGATTACGAACCCGTAAAGCGTAGCATGATGAAAACAAGCCAGACTCCAATATATATCGCCGCCCTTTTCCTTGCCAGCTTTTTTTTGGCCGGTTGCGAGCGGCTAAGAGCGCTTGACCGCGAGGTCGGGCGTTTTATTAGCGGCGAGATCCTGGGTGGTCCAGAAGAAGCGACAGACATATCAGATCCGTCACTTGCTGCCACGACTACACCTGGCCTCTTGGGGCGAGAGCAGAAAGAGCTCATCGAGAAATGGCTCGAGCAGAATGGCTACAATCGCTTTGGGGATCCGCGAGACACTTTTTATGCCAGCGGGACGCCGCTCTTCGACCAATCGAGCGGCCAGATGATCGAGCGCTTCGAATACATCTTGCGTCGGCATCCTGATATCTTTTCGAAGATCTAATTATAAAAATATGGAAAAAAACAAGAGCCTGGAAAGGCCTTTTCTCATCTTTATTATGGTCGCGATTATCGCGGCTTGCTATTTCGTGTTCCAGCCTTTCTTGGTCGAGCTGCTGGTCTCGGCGATCCTGGTCTCTGTCTTTTATCCGGTCTTCAAGTGGCTGATCAAGCGACTCGGTGGCCGCCGCAGTCTGGCCGCGCTCCTCATGTGTCTCTTGGTCGTCCTGCTCTTGATCGTGCCACTTGCCAATATCCTCTATTATGCGGCTCAGCAATCGATCGTTGCTTATGGCCATCTCCGTGATTTCGTGGCTAGCCTTTCGGGCGGACAGACGAGCGGTCTGAGTCCGAACGTCCAGCTGGTTTATGATTTTGTGCGCGAAAACGAATTTGCCAAAAACACCTTATTGGGCGTGGTCGATTATCTGAAACAATGGTTCGCGAGCGGGGCTGGTCTCATTATCATGGGTACGACCAACTTTTTCGTCTCCTTGGTTATGATTATTTTGACGATGTTCTTCTTCTTTGTCGATGGAGAAAAGATGCTTGATCGCCTGCGCCGCTGGACGCCGCTCTCAAATCGTTATGACGAGGAGATTTTCCATAAATTCCAGGTAGTTTCGCAGTCGACGATCATCTCGACTTTTGTCACCGCCATCGCTCAGGGCGCGATCGGAGCCATCGGCCTTTTTATCGTCGGTGTCCCGGCTATCCTCGGCGGGGTAGCGATGGCCTTCCTCTCCCTCATTCCTTATCTGGGCGCCGGTCTGGTCTGGGCGCCGATTTCGGCCTATCTTCTCTTTTCCGGCCAGATCTGGCAAGGTATATTCCTGGCAGTCTGGGGCGCCGGTGTGGTCGGCACGGCTGATAATCTGATCCGCGCCTATATCATCAAGGGCAAAGCCGAAGTCCATCCTATCTTTGTCATCTTCTCCATCCTCGGCGGCATCGCCCTCTTCGGCTTCTGGGGCGTAGTCTTTGGCCCGCTCATCATTTCGCTAGCCGTGACTATCATGCATATTTATGAGCTGGAGTATCGTGAATCATTGAATGACTAGGCATTTGATAAAATAGTAAAGAAGTAATATAATGTATTAGTCCATCAAGATGGACTATCTGCGGGCGTAGTATAATGGTAGTACAGGGGTCTCCAAAACCTCTGGCGAGGGTTCGATTCCTTCCGCCCGTGCTTGAAGAATTCTGTGCAAACAGACCCGCACACCAACCTTGGTGGGGCGGGAGTGCAAAATGACCCGCAAACCTGCGGGTAACATGAAGAGGCTCACAAAGCCTCTTTTTGTGTAATTTTAGGCCTTGACTTTTATTCAGTATTCAATTATAATCAAAAATCAGTTAAAATTGAATTATGCATATATCATTTAAAACAAAAATTATATTTTGGGGTTTTTTTCTTTTGATTTCAGGCTTGATTTCTATTCAAACATTAGAAGCCGCGACAAATAAATTATCAGGCAGAATACTTCTGCAAGTCGAACAAAATGGCGAAGCCTGGTATGTGAATCCTGATAATCAGAAGAGATATTTTCTGGGCCGTCCCGCAGACGCATTTGCGTTAATGAGAGAATTGGGTTTGGGCATATCAGAAAATAATTATAAAAATTTTGAAAATAATAATAACAAAGCCACGGCCAATTTGTCCGGTAAAATTTTACTTAGAGTGGAAAGTAACGGCGAAGCTTATTATGTTAATCCGCTTGATTTAAAAATGCATTATCTGGGCCGACCAGCTGATGCTTTTCAGGTGATGCGTGATTTAGGACTTGGAATTACCGATGTGGATTTAGATAAAATTAACACTGAAGAAGTCGTTGTAGTTAATCAGGGAGTAGAAATAGATACACTTACGCCTGCACAAGATGCTAATTCTTATACTGGTTCTGGAACGCATAATTTCAAAAAAGGCGATTCCATAACCGACGAAATAAATAATGTTAAATGGGTAATGTCTGATCCGCATATTGAGTATGGGCAAAAGTGGATGGTTTTTGAAAGGTATAATGCAAAAACGAATGAGAAAATGACAGATTTTATGTATTATCTTGATCCTGAAAAAATGGATGAAAAAAACGAAACCGTTCAGTCATTGTATAGTGCGAATACGGATCTGACACATGTATATTTTTTTACATACAACAAGCAGAATTCGGACAGAAGCTATAATCTAACTTTTGATTTCAAATTAAAAGGCGTGCTGGGAGATACGGCCGTTGGCCATAAAGAAATTTTGATCGTGCCGGTTTACTTTGATGATGAATATGAAGTATTTGATCAATTCCCATTGTATCGTGATACTTTTCTACGGCCAGCTCTTGGCGAAATTAAAGCCTATCTTAAGGTTAAGCAAATTGAGTTTTTAGGGCAGGAAATCATGACTGAAAATTTTACGATTGCTGATGCGGTTAAACTGGGAAAAGTTTCAGATTATCTGCCTAATAATGAAACGGATAACAACGATGCAAGAATTGCTCTGGTAAAAAATTACACCGACTACAATCCTGACGGTTTTGATGTAATAGCATTTTTATTTTTTACTGAACAGAGGCCGGAAGGATCATACAGAAACACGGCAAGAGTTAATCAGGCCATGATAACAAATCATCAGTCTCAAATTACTGATCTTGAGTTAAAAACTCCAAAATTAATACACCAACTAAGAGATACGATAACAAATGGTTTGTTGCATGAATTTCTTCACGTATATGGTATGAGTGATGAGAGCGGCGCAGGAAAACATTATTTTTATGAAGGGAAATTTTACGATGGGGCACAAAGTTTAGATGAGTATCCCAAAAATATTATTACTCCAGAATCAGAAATCGGAGAAATTCAAAAAATCGATAGTTTGGTCGCCTGTGAAATCGGCTGGTGTGATAAAAATAACAACGGAATTTTCGATGCTAATGAATATTTTGTGAATTAAATGAAACAATAGTAATTTATATATTGTTAATCAAAAATTGCACATTAAAATAGGTCAATAACAATATCACTTTCGGGACAAAGGAGGATTGGATTATGAAAAGAAATCTTTGGAGTTCAGTAGTAGTACTGAGTATGTTTTTTGTTTTGTTTTTTGCTTTTACCACTTCGTCGGTGTTTGCCTATTCAGCATCTGTCAACCCAACTGTAATCACTCAAGGCGGATGCACGACCCTTAGCTGGTCTGGTTTTGGCGACACTTGCGAAATTTGGGTTTACAAAGGGACCACACAGTGGGTAGATGCCAATCTGAACGCGCCTTATCAAGGTACGCAGAACATCTGTACATCAGGCTGGGAAATCAGAAACGACTACAAGATCAGGGTGCAGTTAAAGAGTAATCCGACCATTTATGTCTATACCCAAACTTTCGAAGTCAAGGGGCTCGTACCGCAGGTTATGGACATGTATTTGAACGGAGGAGCGGCCAGCACAACAAACAATGTTGTATATATTCAGCATTGGAATTCGGTAACCACGCCAACGCATTATATGGCCAGCGAAAACAGCAATTTTTCCGGAGCAACATGGCAAGCTTATACCCCGGATCCGATTAGTTTTACCCTAAGTGCTGGCGCTGGCATGAAATTCGTTTATTTCAAATACAAAAATGCTTATGGTGAATCCGATCCGGTTTGGGATAATATTTCGTATGAGCCGATAATGTATTATGATATAAGCGGATACGTGCTAGATGAAGGAGGTCAAGGTGCTAATCTTGTAACGATAAGTGGATTTCCGGGCGGAGGCGTTGCTACCACTAACAGTACAGGTTATTATAAAGTGGAAGACATAGTCTCCACTTGGTCTGGAACAATCACCCCAAGTAAAACAGGTTACACATTCAGCCCAGCATCCAAGACATTCAGTGGTTTAACTGGTAATACGACCCAAAATTTTACAGCAATTTCAAACGTGACTTATTCCTGGCAAACCGGTGATTATGGACCGTGTAATGATACTTGCGGAGGCGGTCGGAAAATCAGGGTGGTTCAATGCATTCGTAGCACGGATGGGCAAGTTGTTAACGACAGCTACTGCACCGACACAAAGCCGGAAAGTATTTCCTATGATTGTCCGGAACTCGGGCCTTCGCGATTGATTAATGATTTAGGTGGGGAAATGTACGAATAGTTATTAACCTTAAAACCAGTCGGCAAGCCAATCAAATTTGGCTTGCCGACTAAAATTTCTTATTATTTAATTTAAATATA
>CAZIGB010000055.1:0-8205 GCA_964539005.1 uncultured Gammaproteobacteria bacterium
TCAAGGACATGGTGACGATCCGAGCTGATTACATCCCGGATTCGGAAGCCGGTTTTTATTTTGAAGCGGCTGACTGTTTTGTAGCACCTTACCTGGAAGGAACCCAAAGCGGATCGATCAAGCTTTCCATGGGTTATTATTTGCCGCTCATCGTCACTGATTCGATCACCGACCCGTTGATAATGAATTATCGGGGCGGGCTGGAAGTGGCCAGGGCTGGTGACGCCATAGATTTGGCCGATAAAATAGAAGCAAGAATTGCAAAAAAACCTGAAGCAAACCGACATGACCCGATGCTGACCGAGGAAAGCTGGCAACCGTTATTGGATGCATTGTTGGGGAAATAAGCAGGTCTTTTTGTCCCTTAGTATGGCATAATCATTAAACCATGGAAACAGACCGTAGAAGAAACCTGGGCAAATCGATCGTCGCTGTCGGAATGACAGGAACGATTTCCCAATTGTTGTCGGTTGGCTACCTGGTATTCCTGGCACGCTGGGTTGGCCCAGAATCTTACGCCATCCACGTCGCAATTTTCAATCTCTGTATGATTAGTATTTTTTTCGTAAATTGGGGACTTGACACTTGGCTACTAAAAACTACCTCTGAATATCAGGCATCTAGTACAAACCTGCTCAGAACAGTCTTAATGCTCAAGTTCGGGTTTGGAATCGTTTGGGCGACCTTGCTTCTTGCGATTGCCCCCTTGCTGCGCCCAGACATATATTACTGGAAGCTACTCCTTCTGGCGGTCGTGAGTACGCTGTCGGAATCTCTTACAAATTCGATCTATACAGTCTTTCTGACAACTGACAGATATAGGCAATCGTCCACAATCCTTTTGGTTGGCAGGACGGTAAGACTGCTTTCATTGCTCGGACTGTTTACTTTGTCTGTCAAAGATTTGAATATAATCATTGCCTCCAGAACGTTAATTGATCTTTTGGTACTCCTGGTTGCCGGGGGTGTGTTCGGCCTTACGTTTGGCGGCTGGCGGTTTGGTTTCGGGTCACTTAAACAAACATTTGCAGATGCAATCCCTTTTCACGCTTCTGACCTGTTCAATATTATTTTCAGGCAGGTGGACGTCACTTTGGTAACGTTTTTGTCCAGAAGCTTGGTGACGATCAGCAATTATTCGTTGATGATCAGTTTTTTCAATGTGGTCAGCACGATCGTGCTATCGCTGATGAACGTGATTGTCCCTTCATTAGCAAGGGAAAGAAACCAGCCTGTTGAGGAGCGCAGGAAAACCTCACTCAGGACCATGTTTGGATTCCTGGTGTTGGGCATGATTGGTTGGGCGGGGATTGTCCTGTTTGGTGAGCAGGCGGTCAGTCTGATTTTGGGTGACCAATATGCCCTGGCAGCCGAAATGATCATCAAGGCTGCGATAATCGTACTGGTCAGCTCGCTAAACGTCGGGTTGATTGCTATCATAATAGCGAATAACCGGCAAAAACAGCGCCTGGTCCCCCAGGTAATTTCATTGGTCTTCAAAATTGTCGCAAGCATATTGATCTTCCCACTCTCCCAGGTGGAAGGTTTGCGCTTGAACTACATACTCAGCGAAATGGTGCTCACAATCGGTTATTTTATGGTTGTATCAGGCATTTTCTTAAGGGTAAGCCCAGTTTCAGCAGTACCTGGACAGAATTTAAAAATTGCCTTGATCACTTTCAACCAAGAGGGCAGGGGAACTTTTTTACGGGCTCTTTACCTTGGCAAAGAATTGTCCAGGTTGGGACATGACGTCACGATTTTAGCCGGCAACATCGATAGGAAATCGATCCAAGAGCGTAAAGAAGAAGGCGTGAACATCGTGACCTTCCCGCGCTTATTTAAGCGGTTTTTTCTTTCCGGTTGGGGTCCCGATGAGTTGTTTTCGAGGTTGTGGTGGGCAAAAAGTCAAAATTTTGATCTGGTGCATGCTTTTGAGACCAGGCCGACGACACTTATTCCGGCCAGATTATTGCAGAGAAAAGGCGCGGTTTTTTTCAGCGACTGGGCTGACTGGCTGGGCAAAGGTGGTTCCGTCGAAGAAAGACCAGCCGGAATTCGAAAGGGGCTGCTGAGAATTCTTGAGATCTGGTATGAAAACCGAAAATTCCACAATAGTGACGGGCTCACTGCGATTTGCTCGATACTGGTTGATGAAGCCAGAAAGCGTGGATACTCTCCCGAGAGAATCTTGTTACTGCCGAATGGTATGCGCAACCCTCACTTGAAACCCATCCCTATCAGCCAGGCGCGGATGGAGAAGGGTTTGCCGATGGAAAGCGTGATCATCGGGTATATAGGTTCAGGTTTTAGAAGCGATATGGAACTTATGTACTCAGCTTTTAGCCTGCTACAGGACAAACCTAAAAACGTGAAACTATTGCATGTCGGAAGGTCGAATTACTTCGCACCTCGCAATGACGACATTATCTGCACTGGCGATGTGAGTGACCAGGACGCTTCTGTTTATCTGTCTGCATGCGATTTTTTTTGGTTTCCACTTCGAAATACGAATGCAAATCGCGGTCGGCTCCCCCTGAAATTCAGTGATTACCTCACCATCGGCAGACCAATTGTTAGCACCGATATAGGTGACCTGGCAGGCTGGATTCGGACGCTGGGAGCAGGTGTTGTTGGCAATGATGATGCCCAGAGCATCAGTGATTTGGTGGTAGAGTTAAGCAATTCTGTTGAGCAGCAAGCCACCATGAGCCGTAATGCTAGCGAGGCAAGCAGAAAACCAGAGTTAAGTTGGGAAAAACGTGCAGAAGAACTTGAGAGATTTTACTTTTCAAGAATGAATGAAATTGGAAAGAATAGCAAACTTGGAGACACTAACCTGTAAAGTATGCGGATGCGACCAACTGGACTTGCTCTATGCTGGTAAAGACAGGCTGCACGGGATGCCCGGTGATTTTGGCTTGTATACTTGCGCTAATTGCGGGGTGGTTACGCTTTGCCCACAGCCTTCAATCGACGAGATTGAAAAATACTACCCGGATGATTACATCTCTTATCCAGTCCCGATAGAACAAGAAAAAAGCAGATTTAAACGAATTGATAGGCAATATGGCGTGTACAAAAGACGAAATAAAGTGGAGAAGTACACTAGCAAAAAAAGCGGAAAAATTCTCGATATCGGCTGTGCAACTGGCGTGTTTTTGAAAGAGATGCAGGATCATGGCTGGGATGCATATGGGGTTGAGCCCTCAACATATGCAGCTGAAGTCGCTGTTAGCCAACCGGGTCTTAATATATTTAATGGATATCTAGACCATGCTAATTTTGAGGAGAACTCATTTGACGTCATTACATTGTGGGATGTCTTTGAGCACCTTCTAGATCCAGTCGCGACCCTTGAAATTATAAAACAGATCCTGAAGCCGGATGGCAGCCTGGTGATCACGATGCCAAATACTGATTCTTGGGAACGCAAGATTTTCAGGCAATATTGGGCTGGCTGGGATGTACCGCGGCATTATCACATTTTCTCTGAAGATGCGATTGAGCGTTTGCTCAAAGAACACGGCATGCGCATTGACAACTTTATTAGTTTTACTGATATGCTGGGTACGGTAAGATTTTCACTGGATTTCTGGTTGCAGGAAAGCAGGTTTTCTGAGCAAACTAGGCAATTGATTAAAAGAATAAATTACTCATCGATTTTTAGACTTCTTCTTTATCCATACATGCTGACATCTAACTTGTTTAGTAAGGGGACGAGCATGACAATTTTTGCGTCAAATGACCCTTTAATATCAAAGTAATGCTTAATTACTACTCATATTTTGCAAGTTTGAAACGAATAGGCAGAAAATAATCCGAATGAGTTATTGAAACAGGGGAAAAAAAACATAGAATAAGAATAAATATTCTAATGGAGGATTCAATGTTCAAAAAGTTCTTAGCGGTAATATTTATTTTTGCTCTAGCTTTAGGAGTAGTTGCTACTCCTGCCCAAGCTGCAGTACCGGTTAACTATGAGTCAAGTATCCAGGTGCGTAATCTAACTGGAACGGCTGGTACTATCAATTTAACATTTTATGATCTAAGCGGCGCAGTTGTTGGTACTCCACTAACTGATGCTATAGCAGCCAATGAAACGAAAAGCTATTATCGCAGCACGATGCCCGTGACTGCAGGTTTCAATGGCTCAGTCGTAATTTCTGCCGATGTGGCAATCGCTGCGATGTCAAACCTGAACGGTTTGGATGCGGCGGCGAAACCAACCAGCTACGCAGCTTATTCGGGTTTTGGCCAGGGTGCTATGTCGGCTTATTTGCCTACCCTCTTTAAAGACAACTGGGGTTATAACACCTTCTTCTATGTCCAGAATACTGGCACCGCAAACACTGTTGTTGCTATTGCTTATTCTGACGGGACAGTTGCTAACATTCCTGCCCTCGCTCCTGGACAATCGGTTGTCGTGAATCAGAAATCTGAAACTCATACTCCCAAAGTGTTCTCTGCGACCGTAACTTCCACAGTTGCCCCCATCGCTGTGACTGTTGTTGAAGAAGGGCCGACCCTGTTCTCTTATACTGGTTTCGGTGCTGGTGCACTCAATCCCCTCATGCCCCTGATCAACCAGAACAACTATGGATACTGGTCTGGTGTCCAGATCATGAATACTGGCGACACCGTAACTCTGGTTACAGTTGAATACACCCCCTCGATGGCTGGAACCACATGCTTTGAGACACGAACGATTGCTCCTGGCGCATCCAAGACCTTCTCCCAGTATGTGTTCTACCAGAGCCAGACTGAAACAGATCCCGCTTTCGCTACCGATTGTGTGATGGGTCAAACCTTCATCGGATCTGCAAAGGTCACTGTTAATACCGCCGCAGAACCCCTGGTGGCAACAGTAAACCAACAAAACCTTGTTCAAGTTAAAGGTGGTGCATACGTAGCTTTTGATCCTGCCGACGGCGGCGCTAAGATTATTTACCCTCTGATCCACGATCGTAACTACGGCTACTTCTCCAGCCACAGCATCGTCAACGTTGGCACAACTGCAATTCCCGTTGGTGGTCTCAGCTGCCTCTTCACTGGAACTGCATTGACTGGTCCTGTCAGTAAAACCATCACTAATCCTGACGCCATCCCCGTAGATGGCAGCTGGACACTGAATCATGAAGGCTTACTCGGTGACCGCTTTGTTGGTGGCGCCACCTGCACTGGTCCTGTTGGTTCTCTGCTCATTGGCACCTCCAACCAGTTAGGTCTGGGAGCCAGTTACAACGGTGTTGATTCCCTCTTGGTTTCCGAAGGCTTTATTGTCAAATAGTCAATGGAAACCTAATCAAAAGTCACCCCAGAGGCTGGCATCTGCCAGCCTCTATGTTTTTTTGGAACTTTCTGCGGGTATAATAGCATAAAAGGAACCGTTTATGAGGAATCGTCACAAATACTTACTGCCATTGCTTTCTCTTGTAATTCTGTTTAGCGCTTGTGCTACAATAGCGCCTACTCAAGTAGAGCCTACTGAAAAGGACTTGCGTACAGATATTGAAATCGTTTCCACCCTCACAATGCCAGTTCCGGCTGAAGGCAAAGGAGTTGTCTGTGGATACCTGCTTGATGAAGAGACCTCTGAACCTCCCCAAGCGGCACTATTCCTTTCTCCCAATATTGCTGCAGATCGGGAAGACGTGCCTGCAATGATGTCCTTCTCTTTCCAAACAAACCCACGTGCCGATACGGCTGAAGACGGCTACTTTTGTTTTGAAGATGTCACTCCGGGCGTTTATGCCTTGACACTTTGGGCCCCTCCGGATGATGTGGAGTTTGTCCAGGATGAAGAAGGGCAAGATTATCTTTGGATAGAAATTGAGCCTGGATCTGTCATGGACTTGGGTCACTTATCCCAATAATCTGAGGTTATTATAGAGCTCCCGTCGCCAGAATCCCCAATTGCCGTGATCATCGTTGGTTGGAACAACTATGATAATACTCGGGAATGCCTTCAATCTATCCTTAATCAGCAGCAAATTGGAACAGAGATCTTTTTAGTTGACAACGGTTCCAAAACCGAACCATTGGATAATCTATCACTGCTTTTTCCTGAAATTAACTACATATATTCGGAGAAGAATCTTGGCTTCGCGGCTGGAACAAATCTTGGCTTACAAAAAGCGTTAAGCGCTGGCTATAACTATTTTCTGATCATTAATAATGATACAAGGGCTGACTTACTAATGCTATCAGAATTGGTTAAACCTCTTAAAGATGAGAATGTAGGATTGGTAGCGCCCTTTATATACTATTATGACAATCCTGATAAAGTCTGGTCCTGTGGTGGGTTTATAAATAATGTGTTGTTAATGCCTCTAGACTCCCATAATGTAAAGAAAGCAGTATTCAATCCAACCGAAAGGACCTTTCTTTCTGGATGCTGTTATTTGATGAGAAGAGAATTACTTGAACAAGTAGGACTGTTTGATGAACGATTCTTCCTGTATTTTGAGGACCTTGATTACTGCAAAAGAGTTGTTCAATCGAGATGGAAAATGATGGCGATTCCCACAGCAAAACTTTTCCACAAGGTCTCTCAAAGCAGTGGCGGTCAATTTAGTGAAAGTGAACGTTTTCATTATGCGAAATCAAGCGGACTCTATTTCAGGAAACATATGAACAAATTCAATGCTCTTCCGATAATCTTATTTAGGTTGGGAAGTGCACTAAAAATGGTAATTTATTTATTTATGAGTGGTAAATCTAAAGTAATGCAGAGCTATCTCTGTGGGTTGTACCAGGGATGGTTTCATAAGAGCAACAAATCAGCAATGGAAAAAAATGATTCTACCTAGTTGACAATGCCTGGAAGAGAAATAGAATAGATCATCTTATATCCAATGACTTGGTCCGAAGGATTACCGTCATAGTCACTTCCTCCAAAAATAAACAACTCTCCACCGATAACGGCACATTGAGAATCTTTAGAGATTATTGAAGCGTTTTCACCGATTTTATTCCAGGTAGCAAGTTGAGTATCATAGATATAAAAATACGAGGAATTATTACTATTAACAACGGCATATAACTCTCCAAGTAAGTTAAATGAGCAAGTTAATGAACCAGCTACTGACAAGGTTCCGCCTTCTTCCCAAGGATTTTCTCCGTTGAGATCTCGATCTGGATAATAACTTATCAAATCAAGTTTTGAATCGGACATCTCGGGCTTGCCGATAATTACAATTTTATTTTCAATTTGGACTGCAACGACTGAGGCTGGAGGTTTCGATAATCTGCTTAAGGTAGACCATTCATCTTTTTCTGGATCGTATTTCAAGGCTATATCACTTTGTTCAAAGCCATCCCAGCCCCCAAAAAGATATAAATTACCTCCGAAAGTGGCCATGGCGTAATCGCTAAGTCTTATCGGAAGATTGGATTTTTCTTCCCAACTATTGCGCCTAGGATCAAACACCTCTAATTTATCCGTAACCTGACCGTCTGCAGTCATTCCACCTGGAACATAGATTCTCTCTCCTACTATTCCGGCAGTTGCGCCTTCTACTGGAGTAGGTTTCTCTTGAAGTGGATTCCATTCGTTTTCTATCTGGGAAAATGATTCAACATTTCCAGTTACACCATCTTTAGTATCGCCGCCAATCACAATAATTTGTGATTCGTAGGTGACAGCTGCCATGTCTGATCGAGCAATATTAAGATTGCTATAAGCTAACCAGCGATCCTCAGAAGAGAAATTGACAGTCAGAGTCGTTCCAGATTCACCAGGTGTGTTGTAACGAGTAGCCAAAAGAATGGATATGGCAATTAACAGTGTGATTAGTAAAACAGCGATAGGGAAGAATGGTTTGCTCAGGGGGCTGGTCTTCTCAATTGGAAATTTATCTTCCTTAAAGTCCTTTTTATAAATCTCCTGACCTCCAGGTGGCAGAGCAGGATTTGCGACACCCTTCTCAATCGCATACAAGGTGGCTTCGGTTCGGGAAGAGACCTCAATCTTTTGAAAGATGTTAGAAACGTGAACTTTGACGGTATTAACGCTTATAAAAAGTTCTGTTGCAACTTCCTTATTTGACTTGCCTTCGGCGATCAGGGCAAGGATTTCCAGTTCACGAGAAGTCAATGTGGTGTTATCTGCCATGGTCTATCCTGCCCCTAATTATAAAGGGGTTATGGCCGAAGAACACATCAGTAAACCTGTTCAATTTACTTTGTAGAATTCTTATAGAT
>CAZIGB010000056.1:0-8103 GCA_964539005.1 uncultured Gammaproteobacteria bacterium
TCGTCCTTACCACATAGGGCTCCTTCCCCTGGCCTTCGTAATAGATGCGCATATTCATCTCCGCGATTACCCCCATGACGATGAGCTGGACCCCGACAATAATGAGCATCATCGAAAGAATAGGTAGCGGCGTTTCGATAATCGTCTTGTAGCCGGTCAGTTTAAAAATAACGGCCGTCAGACCCGTTATGAGACCGAGAAAAAAAGAGACAAAGCCCAGGCCCCCGAAAAAGTGCATGGGCCGATTCATATATTTGGAAAGGAATTTAAAAACGATCAAGTCGAGCAGGACCTTGAAAGTGCGGGACAAGCCATAATTCGTGCTGCCATGGACTCTTTCCCGGCTATTAACAACGATCTCCGCCACCTTGCCCCCGCGCCAGGTCGCATAAGCGGCGACGAAACGATGCATTTCTCCATAGAGATTCACACCTTGGATTACCTCACGCTTGTATGCTTTCATCGTGCAGCCATAATCATGGATCCAGAGACCAGTCATGGCGCCGATCAGGCGATTAGCCAAGAGCGAAGGCAGCTTGCGCCGAAAAAAGCTCCCCTTCCAACGCGCCTGACGCCAACCAGAAACGACATCATAGCCTTCGGCAATCTTCTCGAGAAAACGCGGAATATCAGCCGGATCATTCTGCAGATCCGAATCCATCGGAATAATAATATCGCCACTGGCTGCTTTGATACCAGCCGAAAGAGCCGCGGTCTGTCCGGAATTATAGAGAAAATCAATAATTTTGAAATTTTGATCCTGATCCGCTATTTTCTTGAGAGCTGCCAAGCTCCCATCCCTTGAACCATCATTAGCCGCGATAATTTCATAATCAAGGCGATCAGCAAAAAAAACCTTCCGCAATTCTTCATAGAGAATAGGAATGTTTTTTTCTTCATTATAGATAGGCAGAACGATAGAAATTCTCATAATTTTTTATCCTTATTCCTGAATCGATTATATAATATCGCCCCTAAGTAAACAAGGGAAACGACAAAGATAAAATTGACCTGCAGACGATAACGCGCCAAGACAAAGGGTGAAACGACGAAAGCGCTATAAGCGGCAATGAGAGCGGCAAAATAAAAAAAGACCAGCTTCTCCCCTTGTCTGAAAAAAGAATAAATGAGCGAACCCAGGATTGACAGTGAAGCCAAGCCCCAGACCGACATTCCCCCCAAATAGACTGTCACTTTCAAGCCACCAGTTTTCAAGAAAGACCAGATACCAGCTATATCGCCCCTGAGAAGGGCGCTGGTCATATCCGGCTTGGCGCTGTCACCAGTATAAGCGTCCCACATCGCGAAATAGCCAGAATCAAGGAAGAAAGGCAGGCTCTTGAAGCTGTGCAACCAGGCATAGAGAAGAATGTCTTTGCGTATATAACGGCTCCCCTCTTCCTTGCAAAAAGCGAGAAGCTCCCGAAATTCCTCCGAAGAAAATTCTCGGCAATCCGCATAAGTATGGATCGATCGGCCCAATCTCTCCTCTGCCCGAGCCTGGAGCAACTCCTTTTCCGCATCAAAACTAGTTCCGTTCCGAAGAGCCAAGAGCGCTGGCACATTATAATAATAAACATTAGTTGAGAATATCGTCGCCAAAGCATACTGGCCATAGATCCGGTGATGACGGACTAGCCACGGCAGGAGCATAGCCACATAAATAAGGTTCGCAATAAATAGAGCACTTAATAAACCTCGCCAGCTAAAAGAAGGCAATAGACCAAGCTTCAACCTGTTTCTTAAACAAAAGAGTAAGAAGAGAAAAAAAGATAAGACCGGCAAGAGAATTATCGAATTTGAGCGAGTCAGGCTTGATAAGCCGACAAAAAAGGCGGACAAAAAAAGATGTTTTTTATTCTCTCTCTTTAAAAAAAGAAAGAAATAATAAAAAGCCAGGCTCATCAAAGGCAAGAATAGATTTTCTGAACCAAAGAGAAAATTATAAAAAGCCAGATACGGCTCGACCGCGAGAATAGCCACGCTGATAGTCGAGATCCGGGGACTAAAATAAAGACGAAGCAGCCGGTAGATTATAAAAAGAGAAAAGAGAGTCAAACCGATCTGAGCCAGATAGATCGCCCACCGATCATCCCAAAACAGCCGGACAAAAGTCGTAAAGGTGGTATAAAGCGGCGGCTGGCCATCACAATACGGAATGAAAGAGTCTCGCTCTAAAGTATTTTTCCATAAATCTGTCTGCTTGTGGAAATTTTCCCAACTGCCCTTATCCTGGCTAGCCGCATAAAATGTGCTAAAGACGAGAACTCGCGCCAAGATAAAAAAAACAAGGATCGACAGAGCGACCTTATATTTTTTTGCCATTTTCCAGATCCTATCCATAAGCCTAGTCATAAGCAGTATCCGTCATAAAACCCAACATCTTTCTCGCTCTATTTTCCCAAGAATACTGTTCGACATCCGCCCTGGCTCTAGTACTCCGCGCCAGTCCTCTGGCCTTATCTCTGATCAAAGAACGAATCGCCTCAGCCATGGCCAGTGCGTCCCCCGCCTTGACCAGGCTGGCATTTTCCTCATTCAGGATTTCACGGATACTAGGCAGATCCGAAGCGACTATCGGCACGCCAGCCGCCATATACTCAAACATCTTGATCGGTGAAGTAAAACGATCCGACTCCTGATTGACCGGGATATTCGGCAAGAGCAAGACATCGGCTGACATCTGCAGCCCGGGAATATCTGCTTTCTTTTTGTGTCCGAGCAAGCGGACATTGCTAAGTCCTCTCTCATTGATCTTGGCCTGATAAGCCGCGATATCTTTCTCTGTCCCGCCCGCAAGCAAGAAAAAGAGCTTTTCATTTTTCATTATTGCCGCGCAATCTAGAATCACTTCTGCCCCCTTCCAAGCATAGAGATGCCCGACATAGAGAGCCAAGCGCCAAGCGGCCGGCAATCCGAGATTCGCTCTTATCTCCTGATCAGCTTTATTTTTTTCATATTGCTCGAGATCAACCCCGTTTGGCAAAGCAATCGTTTTTTCAAAACCATTGATATTGTATTCTCGTTCCGTGCCAAAGGAATTACAGATAACCCCGTCCGCCGGCTTGAGCATTTTCTTATAAATACCGTTCTTTGATTCTGGCCAACGATGAGCATCAAAAAAAACATTTATTCCCTTCTTGCGAATCGAGGCCACCAACTCAGGATTACGAGTAATCGCAGCGGAATCTTCTGTAATTTGAAATTTGAAATTTGAAATTTGAAATTTGAAAAAAAGGCTTTGCAGATAAAAACTTAGCTTGCTGCCAAGTACTTTTTCCAATACAAAAAAATCAAAAGATTTTATATAAAAAATCTTAAAATTCTTTTTTATTGAATAATAAGAATAGATGTCTTCATTTGCCTTGTTTTTTCTTGTCGGCACGATCAGTTCGACCTCATGACCGAGCATAGCCAAAGACTCGGCGGTTTTGGCGATCTGATAGCCATGCGCCTTCTCGGTCGGGATGCGGACATTGTGAACTAAATAAATTTTCATTTTACAGCAAATATAACATAAGCGCTCACCTGCTTGCTCTTGTCTTTTCCTGTCCATCTATCAAGGACGCGGGCCAAAACGGAAAGCCAAGCAAAGCGATTTAAGGGTGAGAGTTTGATCCAAGTCTCGATAGCGCCTCGAACCGGCCTGATCTCGACTTGAGAAAAATCTTTGAATAACACTGGCAATATATCTTTGGTAAAACGCCAATAATCATGATAATAGCCTTCTTGCGCGTGGTAATAAAATAGAAAAGGCACATAAGTCAAGCAATAACCTCCTGGCCGAAGAGTCCTGGCCATTTCTGCAACCGCTAATATCGGATTTTCCACATGCTCGAGCACGGCGATACAAAAGATCGCATCCAACTCATTATCGGTAAATGGCATCTTATGGATATCACCCACGATATCCGGATGATAATCCGGGACCGGATCCATAATCCGATAATTAACCTTAGGAAGATAAGCAGCCATCCATTCCCGACTCGGCTCATAGCGATTATTCCTGGTCTTGTCGATCCGCAGGCCCCCGCCGATATCGATAATATTTTTCTGCTCCTCGAATATGAGGCGAGCCTTTTCATTAAAAAAATCTTCAGCTACGGGCATATTTTTCTCTTACCATATGTCTTATATCTTCTATTATCTCGAGCTTCTCCCGACTAGCATCGATAAAAACCAGATCCGAAAAAATTTCTTTGCCTTCCTTGAGGAAAAAACGGAAATTGGCTTCTGATACTTGCCTGAATTTCTCCTTTTCAAATTCTTCAAATCCCAGCCGATTGCCATAACCTCTTTCTTCCTGGCGCTCCTCCCGGGAAGAACGGTCAAGCTGGAAAACAAAAAGAATATCCGGCCGTCTGATCATTCTTTTATAATCTCTAAGCTCTTCGATATCTATTTCGCGCAAAAAAAGAGAAGCGATATTCTGAAAATAACCCTGATCCAAAATTGCCCGTTCATAACGTTTGGCTTTTTCTGTCTTGGCATTATAATCCAGAAAACAATTCATAAATTTGTAATAAAATTCTTGGCTGCTCTGGGAATTTCGCAAAACCAAGAAAAAAAGACGAAAAAAACTGATCGGACGTTTGAGAAACGAAAGCAGATTGAAATAAATAAGCTCGCTTTTTTTCCTGATCCGGATCAGCTTATAATCCCCTCTCTCTGCCAAGGCCTTGGCAATCGTCGATTTTCCTGAGCCGGATAGGCCAAAAAATTCAATAATCATATCTTCTTGAATCTGACTGCATATGACTCAGAAAAGAATTGCTTCAAAGGACATAATTTCTTCCGGCCCAAAAGACGGAAAAGGAAGCGGTTCATCTGAGCTGAGCGCCAAAAAGGCCAGACAAAAGTAACTGGATAAAGCTCTACCTCACTTGCCCCCGCTTCCATAAGCAAGGCTTTCAAGAGACGAGGACTGATCTGGCCACTATGAAAAGCGCTGACTTTCTTGCCCATCAGCTTCATGCGCAGATACTTGGGAGTCTTGGTAATAATAAAAGCGGTGCCACCCTCTGCAAGAAGGGAGATGATTTTTTTTATCGCGGCCGGCTTGTCATCGATATATTCGAGCGCTCGAGAAGAAAAAAAGAAATCATACTTTTTGGCCGGAGAAAATTCGAGAAAATCACTCTCATGATAAGAAATATTATCCTTCCGGGAAAATCTTTCCTTAGCTAGCCGCAGCATCTCGCTCGAAATATCGACCAGGTCGAAATGAGCTGACTTATGATTTTCCAAAAGCACATTTGTCCAAGTACCATGGCCAGGCCCAAGCTCGAGACAAGAAGAAAAAGGAATCGAAGCGGCCAGCTCCTGAATCGTGGCGAACATGGCGTCATAGCCGCTTTTCGTGAATTCATTCTTAAACCAACGATTCTGCTCATAATCGCTTCCGAATTTCTCGACGATATCCTTATTGTATTTTTCTCGCACGGCTTGGTTGTCCATTTTTTTACGATCTATATTAATAAATTATTTCGACATAAAATGCTTATACCAGACCTGAAAGGTCATGACCGACCAGATCGGATTTAGGGCATAGCCCTGTCCTCTATTATGCTCTTCCAAGAGCTGGCGCGTGGCTCCCAAATCAACATAAGCCGCGGTCCGACCTTGATTGTAGTTATCAGACAAAATATCCTGAGCATGAGATTTAAGACCCGCCCGCAGCCATTTGGCCGCCGGTGAGAACCAGCCCGTCTTTTGCTTGTCCCTTAAAAAATCTGGAATATGCGCCCGCATAGCCGATTTCAGAATTTTTTTGCCCTGCTCAGCTGAAGCGATCTTCAAGCGACTAGGAATACCATTGGATATTTCCAATAATTTCTGATCCAAAAAAGGGACTCGCTGTTCCAGACCATGAGCCATAGACATCTTATCTGATCTTACCAAGGAAAAATCAACAAGCCAAGTGCCCCGGTCAATCACCATCATTCGCTTTGCCAGGTCGATCTCTGCTCGTCCGATCATTTCTTTTACAAAAGGATTAGAAAAGAAAAAGTCCTTAGCAATTTGCGAATCAGACAGACTAGGGTCCAAAATCCGGCTAAGCTTTTCTTCTTTCTGAGCCATGAAAGACCAAAAAAGATCAGGAGCCGACATATTTGCTCTAGCCAAGAAATTTTCTTTTCCAAAGATATTAAATATTTTTTTTATTAAAAATGATTTTCTAGCACTCTCAGGAAGTGACTGCCAATAATTCACTAGGTAATAATAATAGTAACGGGCATAACCGCCGAACAGCTCATCACCCCCATCTCCGCCAAGGACCACTTTCACTTCTTTGCTCGCCATTTCCGCCAGCGCATAATTTGCTATCTGAGTCGGACTATAGACCAGATCATCCATATGCCAGACTACCCGCTCAAATTTTTCCGCCACTTCCGCCTCACCGAGCAATATATCAAAATGTTCAGTCCCGTGATATTCAGCTGTTTTTTTAGCCAACAAGTAATCCTCATTAAAACGCTGGAAAAATGGCTCTGGCAGATCAAAGCCAACAGAGAAAGTCTTTATTCTTTCCGTGCTCGCCTCTCTTGCGAGAGATAGAATAATACTGGAATCAATCCCGCCCGAGAGAAATACCCCGACTGGAACGTCGGCCACCATCTGCTCTTTTACTGAATTCGTAAGTCTTTCTCGGATCATTTCTTCCGCTTCTCTCTTGCTATACTTATCACTATAATCAGTAGCCTCAAGAAAAGAAGATTCAAAAATATTTCCCTCCTTATAGATTAGATAGGAGGCGGGTTGAACTTTGTAAATATTTTTTAGGATCGTTTCTGGCCCATTTATATAAAGCAGCCGGAAAAAAGTCGCTAAAGCTCTCTTATTTATTTCACGGGGAATATCATGCTCGAGAATACCTTTTACTTCGGAAGAAAAAATTAATTTTTTGCCATCAAAATAATAAAAAAGCGGCTTAACCCCGAAACGGTCTCGAGCCAAGAATAACTCTTTCTTTTTCTTGTCCCAGATCGCAAAAGCAAAAATCCCCTCAAAATCCCGCAAACAATCTTTCCCAAAATATATATAACTCTGAAGAATTACCTCTGTATCAGTCTTAGTCAAAAATACAGCTCCTTTTTTAATTAGTGCTTTTCTTAGAATCTGATAATTATAAAGCTCGCCATTATAGACGATCACGTAGCGCCCATCAGAGCTCAGCATCGGCTGATGGCCAGCGGCTGATAGATCAATAATAGCCAGACGATTATGCCCCAGGCTGACATTCGGATCTGTATATATCCCTTCGTCGTCCGGGCCGCGGTGGCTGGTCGCTCGACTCTGTTTCCGGATCAGATCCGGATCAAAAAAATTGAAACCGTTTATTCCACACATTCTTTTATCTTTATCGCCAAACGGCTCAAACTATGATCATTGATAACAATCTCGCGTAAACTGCTGCCAATTTCTTTTCGCCCCCTTTCCCCTATCTCAATCTGATGAATTATTTTCTTGGCTAAATCTTCGTAATCGCCCGGCTGATAAAAAAGCTGGTCCCTGTAAACTGTAAATATTTCTGACATTGCCTCATTACAGCTAAGGACTGGCAACCCCACACTCATCGCCTCGAGCATAGCCTTGTCCAGACTCCCAGTCCGGGAAGCGCTAGCCATGATATCAGCCTCAGAAAAATACTGGATAATATTTGTGTACGGCACAGAACCCACAAATTCTAAGTATTTTTCTAGATTCTCCTCAGCTACTAAACGCCGGAGCTTATGGAAATAATTCTCATGTTGATCTAGCAGAGCCGCACCGATAATCTGACACCTGACTTCCCTCCGCCTATATTTCTTCACTATTACCCCGATTGCTCTAATCAAGGTTTCATAATCCTTGATCGGAGCAATCCGACCGATAGAGATGATTCTAAAAAAACCGTCCTTTCTTTTTTCTCTTATGATAGGCTCAAACTTTTCAGTATCAATCCCATGGCCCAAAATAATTACTTTTTGACTATCTACCCGACAGCTTTCCCTATTGGCCGTAAAAATGTGATCAACCAGTTTCTCAGATAATTTCAACCCAAAAGGAACATGACCATGCGCGTACCAGAGACTAACCCTCTTCTTGGCTGGTCGCCAGATG
>CAZIGB010000057.1:0-8034 GCA_964539005.1 uncultured Gammaproteobacteria bacterium
CGGAGACGATAACCATCTTTCTTCACATAAATCTCGGACCGATAGACTACAAAGGGCCGAGATTCATGGAAACCAAACTGCCTCCCCTCAAGGGTAAAGATATAAAACCTTTCCCTTTTGCTTGACAAATCAGAGATAAGCCCCTGGCTCAAATTATAAGTATAGGCATCAAACCACTGATCGTCTGCCTGCACTTTCCTGTGACTAGGGAGCAATAACGCCGCCACCAACGCGACTGACAAAAGCACGAGCACAATCGTTTGAAAATTACTGCTTTCTGTACTGTTCTGCATGGCTCCCTCCTAGACATGAGTTGAAAAAATGAACAAAAGTAAATGATTATATTTATATCATAAATACTTCATTTTGTCAAGAGAATTTGCCAAAACCCTTATGATTCTCGCTTATTATGAAGAAGTAAGTCAAGAGCCTGTTGCATTGAGCCTGCTTTCTGGACCTGTCCCGCATTTACAAAGTATATAACATCAGCATTAGCAATCGTATTTAGGCGATGCGCGATTATCACCTGAGTGGTGGTGGCCGGCAACTTTTCCAAGATATCGCCGAGTAGCCTTTCTGTCACCGTATCAATATTAGCGGTCGCTTCATCTAGAATCAGGAGCGCTGGCCGCCTTAGTACCGCCCGGATAAAAGCAATCAACTGCTTCTGTCCAAGACTGAGATTATCACTCTGGGCATTTATCTCTGTCCCGAGTCCTGCCTCAAAACGATCAAGAAGTGAATCAAGTCCTGCCTCCTTAAGCTCTGCTTGCAAGGCCGCCTCGTCCATTTTACCAAAAAGCGGATGACCATAAGCGATATTGTCACGGAGCGTTCCGCTAAAGAGATAAGGCTCTTGGAGAATAAAACCAATCTTCTCGGTACGGACCTCAGGACTAAGCGAACGAATATCTTCCCCTTCGAACAATATTTGGCCACAACTCGGATCATAGAGCCTAGCCATGAGCGAAGCCGTCGTCGTCTTGCCCCCACCCGTCGGCCCGACCAAGGCATATTTCTTGCCCGGCTCCAAGGTGAGATTGATATGCTTGAGAACTTCATCACCATCAGAATAAGAAAAACAGACATCACGGAATTCGAGCAAACTCTTTTGCTCCCCCGTTTTCACCGCATTATCAGATCCACATTCGAGACAAAGGTCACTCTCTAGACTGAGGATATCATGGACACGATCCCAGCTTGCCATCGCTCCCTGAAAACTAGACCAGAGCGAAGCCAGATGCCGGAGCGGATTGTAAAAATTATTTGCATAAGCCAAAAACGAGATAAGAAGACCGATGCTGAACTGACCGAGCGAAATGAGATAGAGGCCGTAGGCGAGAATGATTAGCTGGCCAAGTCCAGAGGCCATCGTGTAAATCGGAGTCAAGACGTTATTAGCAATACCGGCCCTTATGCCCGCCTCGTAGTTGTTCTGGCTCACCTCTGTGAAACGTTGCTCGAAATAATCACGCCGATCAAAAGCGACTATGACTTTAAAATTTTCGAGACTCTCCTGAATCTCGGAACTAAGACGTCCGAGCGCCCGCGAACTCTCTTTATTACGTCGCTTTATCCAACCCGAAAGCAAACGTGTGACAATAATAAGAATAAGAGCGGGTACGAGCGCGGCTCCGCCCAGACGAGGATTTAAACTGACAAGAAAGACACCAGCCCCGACCATGAGAAAGAGATTAGCCATGAACTGGACCAAGACCTGAGAAAAAAACTGATTGATTTTGTCCGTATCATTATTGAGACGCGAGATCAAATCTCCAGCCTTGTTCTGATTAAAGAAAGCGACTGGCAAGTCTTGGATCTTGGCAAAAACTGTGGCCCGCAGACGAAAAAGCACCCGCTGGCCGACCCCACCCATAAGCCTGGTCTGGACATAGCCCGTGACGAGACCTACCAGATACATGAGCAGGATCAGACCGCTAAAAAATAGAAGTCCATCATAATCATGCGCCGGAATAGAGGTGTCGATCGCATGTGCGATCAGACGTGGCGCAAAAAGACTGAGGAGAGAGTTCAGGAGTACGGCAAGGAGCGCGATCAGCATGATGTGCTTTTCGCGAGCGAGCAAGGGCCAGAGCTTGCGGAGAGCATCAAGCGTGGATCGCTTGGCCTCTTTTACCTCTAACAGCCGATAATCAGTCCTCATTGGTACTTTGCTGTGATTCATATATCTGAATATATTCAGGTGATGTTTTCATTAATTCTTCGTGCCGTCCCTGCGCCACGATCTCCCCTTCCATGAGAACGATGATATCATCATAATCGCGAGCATTGATGATTTTCTGCGTGACAGATACCAGAGTCAGGTCCGGATAATTTTTACGCAGATTCTCAATAATCGCTTTTTCAGTCTGGTTGTCCACCCGGGCGGTAAAATCATCAAGCAGTAGGATACGAGGACAGATCGCCAACGCCCGAGCAAGCATCAGTCGCTGTTTCTGCCCGCCCGAAAGGCTGCTTCCCCGCTCAGATACCACAGTCTCGAGCCCGCTATCAAGACTGGCAACAAAGTCATCGAGCTCGGCCGTTTGGATTGCCTTAGCCAGATTCTCCTCGCTCACCCCCGAACTAAAAGCGATATTTTCCCGGAGACTCATATTGAATATTATACTGTCCTGAAAAACCAGTCCCACTTGCTTATGTAGATCTTCTTGATCAAGCTCTTTAGCACTGATACCGTCATAGAGTATTTCGCCAGCACTCGGACGAGATAGGCCGATGAGCTGATAGAGAAGCTGGGTTTTACCCGCCGCTGTCGGCCCGATTATAGCCGTCCTGCTCCCCGGGAGGATACGGAAATTAAGATTCTTGAGTATCGGCTTCTTTTCATAGAAAAGTGAGAGTTGCCGCACTTCGATACTGCCAGTGAGCATTTTTTTTATGCTGCCCTCTTCTGACTCCGTGTCTTTGTCCAATACCTCTTTTATCCGGGCAAAAGATATCTGGGCTTGAGCGATAAAATTACTGATAAAGCCGAGCATGATTATCGGAAACACCAAGATGACAACATAGCTATTAAAAGCAACAAAATCACCGAGCGAAAGGCTCTCCGAAATGACAAAATGTCCTCCTAGAGCGAGTATGGCCAGAGTCGCCAGATTCGCCGTAAAAGAAACAGCTGGGATCATACTAGCAAAAAGGTTCAGTATTTTTAAGCCAGTCTCCCGCGCATCCGTATTCACAGTCTGGAATTTTTCCTTTTCTGTCGTCTGCGAATTGAACACCCTGATCAGAGCCGCCCCAAGGATGCTTTCGTTGATCACTTGATTCAGGCGATCAATAATAAGACGAGTCCGGAGAAAAAGCACCCGCACCCGTGACATTATAAAAAAGAAAATAAGACCGATGACCGGAATAATAGCAAGCACAGTGAGCCCGAGCCGCCAGTCGATCAAAAGAAGAAGAACGCTGCCCCCAATGATAGTAAGAACCGAAGAAATGATCGAAGAAACAGCCATGCCGGCAAAATTCTTTATCGCATCGACATCCGAGCTAAGGATCGAGAGTAGCTTGCCGGTCGTGAACTCCTGAATACTACGATGACTATGGCGAGCGATCCGGGCCGAAAGCCTGAGCCTGAGATCCCGCGCCACCCGCTCGGAAAGGACTGTCTGGGTAATATTCAAAAGATAAGAAAATATCATTATAAAAACCGTAGCCAAAAAAAACTCCAGCATCATCGCCCCGAAATCCCTCTGCCCAAGACCAAAAGCATCGATCGCTCGCGACACGATCCGCGGCACCCAAAGAGCAAGCCCATTTGAGAAAAAAGCCAGTCCGACCAAAAGCAAAATAAAGCCCCGATAAGGCCCCAGTAGCCCAAATAGGCTATTTTTCTCTATTTTTTTCTCTTTTTTCACTTCCATAATTCAATTATAGTCCATTTTTTATTGTATCAGGAAAGTGCTTATTGTCAAAGCTCAATTATTACAGCTCAATTATTACAGAAATAACAAAAGAGATTTAATATTAGCAATTTGCGAAGTGAGGACTATCTGAGCGCTAGCGAGTTCTGCAAAGAGCAAATTGCTAATATTAAACCTCTTGCAATATGGCCGTACGCTAAAACATAAAAAAACAAAAAACCTGTTGACAATTAAACAGATATCATGTATTATGGCTACATAAACAGAAACAGCCCCAAAAAGGCCGTTTTTATTTACTATAAATAATGCAAGACGAAAAATTATGGCTATCCTAAACTCATTCGTCAATTACGTAAAGGGCTCTATCGAGGAGATGAAGAAAGTGACTTGGCCGACCAAGAAAGAAACCCGCAATTATACCCTCTTAGTCATCGGGATCAGTATTGTGGTTGCGGCTTTTCTAGGCGCACTCGATTATATTTTTAGCAAGGGTTTCGAAAAACTGATTTCCTAGTCATACATATAAATAAAAGAATCCCCTAACTTATAAGAACTATATGGCTAAACAAACATTAAACCAAGGACGACGCTGGTATGTTCTCCACACCTACTCCGGTTACGAAGAGAACGTTGAGAAGAATCTCCGCCAGAGAACCGAGTCCATGGACATGGAAGACAAGATATTCAATATACTGATCCCGACCGAAAAGAAGATCAAGATCAAGAACGGCGCCCGCAAGGTAGTCGAGGAAAAGATCTTTCCCGGCTATGTGCTCGTCGAGATGATCGTGAACGATGATTCCTGGTACGTGGTGCGCAATACGCCCAATGTCACCGGCTTCATCGGCACCGGCACCATCCCGACTCCGATCAGCGACAAGGAAGTGAAGTCCCTGCAAAAGCGCATGGGTGTCGAAGAACCAAAATTCAAAATCGACGTCTCGCTCAATTCCCCGGTCCGCATCATCGATGGACCCTTCAAGAATCTGGAAGGCAAAGTCACCAATATCGACGAAGCCAAAGGCAAGATCAAAGTCCTCGTCTCCATGTTTGGACGCGAGACACCGGTGGAACTCGATTTCTTGCAGATCAAGAAGATTTAGTTTTTTAATGATTAAAAATATCTGTCACAGACAATGTGAGCTTCTCAGAAAATTTTTAATTTTTAATTTTTAATTTTAATTAAATAGATATGGCAAAGAAAATAAAGACAGTGGTCAAACTGCAGATCCGCGGTGGCCAGGCAAATCCAGCTCCTCCGGTCGGACCGGCCCTCGGTCAGCACGGACTTGCGATCCAAGATTTCTGCTCGCAGTTTAACAATGCGACCAAAGACAAGATGGGCGAAGTCGTACCGGTAGAGATTACCGTCTATGACGACCGCACCTTCACCTTTATCACCAAGATCGCGCCGGCAACCGAGCTCATCAAAAAAGCTCTCGGCCTCTCGAAAGGCTCCGCCAAATCCAAGACCGACAAGATCGGCACTATCACCCAGGCCCAGCTCGAAGAGATCGCTGCGATCAAGCTCCCAGACTTAAACACCAACGACGTCAAGCAAGCCGCCAAGATCATTGCCGGCTCTGCCAGACAGATGGGAGTGAGCGTTAAAGATTAACAATTGATCGCATTTTGTCTTTAGTATTTATTATTAGCAATTATAACAATGTGGGAGGTTAGTTATATTACTAACTGCTCGCACCACGTAAAAACATGACTGAAGAAATCAAACTGGATAAGACCAAGGTCTTTTCCATAGATGAAGCCATCGAGCTTACCAAGAAACTTTCCAAGTGCAAATTCGACGCTTCGGTCGAAGTCCACTTCCGCCTCGGCATCGACCCTCGCAAAGGCGATCAGCAGATCCGCTCGGCCGTTTCCCTGCCTCATGGCACTGGCAAGACTGTCCGGGTAGCTGCTTTTGTCTCTCCCGAGAACGAGCAAGCCGCCAAAGACGCTGGCGCTGATATCGTCGGTGGCGATGAACTCATTGCCGAGATCAAGAACAGCGAGAAGACTGACTTCGATGTCGCGATCGCCGAACCGAAAATGATGCGCAATCTAGCTCAAATCGCCAAGATCCTCGGTACCCGTGGCCTCATGCCGAGCCCAAAGAACGAAACCGTCACCACCGACCCGGCCAAAGCCATAGCCGAGCTCAAGAAAGGCAAGATCAGCTTCAAGAATGATGATACAGCCAACATCCATGTCGCTGTCGGCAAGATCTCTTTCGAGAACCAGAAGCTCCGCGAGAATATCGACACCATGATCAATACGATCAAGAAATTGAAACCAGCCAAAGCTAAGGGTATCTATATTCGCAATATTTCCATCACTTCCTCGATGGGCCCTGGTATCAAAGTCCAGATTCCGAAGTAAAATCAACAAAAAATTCTATACAAAAAGCCGCATTAAGCGGTTTTTTGTTTTTTTGACATGACCTGATAGAATGATATAATAATGGCATTATTATCTAATCAAAAAATTATGACGAAAATCACAATTAATGATCTAGCTGTCATGATGAAGGAGGGTTTTGATGAGATGCAGAAAAATTTCGACTCTCAACAAACTGAATTCAATGACTTCAAAAATCACGTCAACAAAGAATTTTCCAACGTAAAGAAAAATGCGTCGAAATTGAAAGATGACATGGTTGAACTGAAAGAAGACATGGTTGAACTGAAAGAAGACATGGTTGAACTGAAAGAAGACATGGTTGAACTGAAAGAAGTCGTTCAAGACATTGACACAAGTAACGACCTCATCGTAAAAGGTATCCTCGATATGTCAGCCGAAAATGCCGCATCGGTGGGTGCTCGTCTACGACAGCAAGACGAGATAGACACTATCCGGCTCGAAGGCATAAACAACCAAAAAACAATTACAAGTCACGAAACTAGAATCAAGAAATTAGAAACTACCAAAAATAATTTATAAGCACAAATATGGCCGACCTTAGCCACCCCAAGAAAAAAAGACTCAACTGGGATGAAACCCTTATGAACCTGGCTATCATGGCCTCCAAGCGTACGGCTTGCAAATTCCACGAGACCGGCGCCGTCTTTGTCGACAAGGACAAGCGCATCATCTCGATCGGCTACAACGGTCCGACTGCCGGCGATCTGCACTGTATCGATGTCGGCTGCGCCAAAGTCGATGGCGACCCGGTGACTGGCAAGCTGAAACGCTGTCGAGGCGCGCATGCCGAAATCAACGGTATCATCAATTGCCAAGACACCAAGCGCTTGCGCGGTGCCACGCTCTACTCTGTCCTCTTTCCCTGCTACGATTGCATGAAGGCGCTAAACAATGTCGGCATCGCCGAGATCGTCTACCTTCACACCTATATCCGTATCCAAGACGGCGGGGCCGGCTTCGAAGAAGAAGATGAATCGCTCGAGCTTGCCCGCAAACGCAACATCCTCATCCGCCACTACGAAGGACCGATCTTTTGCGAGTTCCCGGATGAATACAATACCAGCCAAACCAGCGACATCGATGCTTGCGGCGATTGCAAAAAATAATATTCAACAATTAACTTTTTTGTCATCTCGAACGATAGTGAGAGATCTGTAATGCGTGGTTTAAAAACAGTCTTATTACAACGCAAAAAAAATTATGTATTTAATGATAAATCCATGATCATAGGCATAAAAAAACTCCACGAACTAGTGGACTCCATAAAACTGGTCGAAAATCTCTGTGACCGCGAGATGAATAATCCCGAAGGCGCCGGCTTTGATCTGCGCCTCGGTGAAGTCTACGAGATCGAAGGCTCGGGCTTTCTCGGGGTCGAGACCCGTGATACGCCCAAGATAAATCTCCTGGCCAAGCACGACGAGAGCAAGAGCGAGGAAGAAAACTTTTATGTTTTCAAACCGGGTGAATACTATCTAATCAAGACCATGGAAAAGGTCAATCTCCCGACCACGATGTCCGGCATCATCTTCCCCCGCACTACTCTCTTCCGCTCCGGCCTGGTCCTGGCCAATGGCATAGTCCAGCCCGGCTATTCCGGCGAACTTTCATTCGGCCTCGCTAATTTTGGCAAATCGAATATCCGCATCTCCTTCGGCGCCCGCGTCGTCCACATCACCTTCCACGAGGTCCTCGGCGAAGGCAATCAGTACCGCGGCCAATGGCAAGG
>CAZIGB010000058.1:0-7932 GCA_964539005.1 uncultured Gammaproteobacteria bacterium
CAAGTAGCTTTCCAGGCAGCGCAAGGCCGTTCTCCCGATCGGGACCACGCGCTGCTTGTTGCCCTTGCCGGTCACGATGGCCGTGGCGTGGGCGACGTCCACGTCGCCCACGTCGAGCCCCAGCAACTCCGCGGCCCGAATGCCGCTGGAGTAGAGCAACTCGAGCATGGCGCGGTTGCGGTAGCCCTCGGGCGTGCCGGTCTCGACCTTCGCCAGGAGCTTCCGCGTCTGGGCGTGCGTGAGCGCGCCCTGGGGCAGGAGGTTTGGCGTCTTGACGCACCGCAACACGGGCGGCAGGCCGATCGGCACGAAGCCGCGCGCGGCCAGGTGGTCGAGGAAGGTTCGGGCCGCCACGATGTGCAGGTTGAGCGACTGCGCCTTGAGCGGCAGCCCCTTCGGCGTGCGGTGGCCGTTCAGGTGCTTGAGCCAGGCGTCCAGGTGCGCCTTGCGCAACTGGTCGGCGCCCGTCACCTGCTCCTGGGCGTCCAGCCAGTCGAGGAAGGCCGTCAGGGTGTAATGGTGATTGCGCAGCGTGCACCGGCTGAAGTTCCGGTCCCGCTCGTGATCGAGGAACGCCGTCAGCAACTCGTTGAGCGTCGTCATGCCGTCACCGGCCCGGCTTGCTTTTCGCGTGCATGGCCCGGATATCGCGAATGGTCAGCCGCAGATACTGGCTGAGCGTGCTCAGGTCCGCGTGACCGAGCAGGAGCTGGATTTGCACGGGGTGCGCGCCGCGCTGAAGCATGTGCGTGGCGCACGCGCGCCGCAAGTCGTGCGGCGAGATCGGCGGCAGGCCCGCGGCGCGGGCGCGCTGCCGCAACATCATGCGGATGCCCGGCCCGGAGATCGGCCGGCCGTCGGTTCCGAGCCAAAGCCGTTCCTCGTTCAGTTTGCCCTTGGCCAGCTTCGGCCGGGCGTCGCGGATATACTCGCGCAGCCAGCGCACGGCTTGCTTGCCGAGCGGCAGCATCCGTTCCTTCCGGCCCTTCCCCATCACGCGCAGCAGCCCGCGGTCGAAGTCCGGATCGAAGATCGTCATGCGGCCGAGTTCCTCCAGCCGCGCGCCGGTCGAGTAGGCCGTCTCGATCAAGGCGCGGTCCCGGATGCCCCTCGGCCGCGTGATGTCCGGCTGCGCCAGGAGCCGGGCGACGTGCTTCTCGCTCGGCACATCCATCAACGGCCGGTCGGGCTTCGGCAGGGACCAGAACGCGGCCGGATCGAGGAAGATTCGCCCCGTCTCGGCGAGCCAGCGGAAAAGCCGCCGCACCTGGCGCAGGACCAGGTCGGCGGTCATGAGGGCAAGGCAGCCGTCCGCCAGCGACCGCCGGAAGCGGTCCAGGTCGTCTTCGGTCACGTCGGGCAAGGCCTTGCCTTCGGCCTTCAGGAACGCGTCCAGGTGCGCGAAGGCGAAGCACGCGCTTTTCAGGGTGTTCTCGCTCTGGCGGCGTTGCCGCATCGCGTCCAGGAAGGCCCGGTAGGGCTCTTCCGCCGCCATGGAGTTCCTTCGGTTATGACTGCACGTTTTCTCCATATCTTTCCGCTCCCCCGATTCGTGAACGCCTGCCCGCAAAGCCCTTTGTTTTCAGCCGCTTGCAGCCGATTCCGGCCCTCTGAAAGGCGGCTGAAAGGCAGGTGAAAGCCGCCTGAAAGGCGCCTGAACGGCTCGCCCTGCGTAGCCTTGGCGAAGCAGGGTCACGCCTTCACCGGCTTGAGCGCGTCGGCGTCCTTCAGCCCCAGCATGAAGCGCCGCCCGTCCTTGCCCTGGCCCTCGTAGGCGAGCCGGTAACGGAACGGCATGCCGTTGCGGCCGGCGTCCACGATCACGTATTCGAAGTCGGCCAGTTCCTTCAGATGGATGTGAAGCCGCGTGTTCGTCCAGCCCGTGAACTCCCGGACCTCCCGGCGGCTGAAGCTGATGGCCGTGCGGCTGGGCGCTTGCGCCTCGCCCTTGACGGTCTTGTTCGCCTTGCCGATCCGCTTGGCGGTCGCCTCGACCAGCTCGTCCAGGAGCATGAGCAAGTCCTGTCCGGGCCGGCTGAGTTCGTCCAGCGAGTGGCCCAGGATCTCGTGGGCCAGGCGGTTGGCGAGCCGGATGTCGTCCAGACCCGCCAGAACGAACGGAACGGCCGTGCCGCTCCGTTGTTCGGTGCGGACCTCCTTTTGCATCTGGCGGAGGAACGCCACGGCCTTGATGAGGTTCAGGTACTTCGGCTGGTCCCGGCGGCCCTGCAGCCGGTCGTCGCCATAGGTGAGTTGGTCGGCGTAGGGGTTCTTCACGGCGAGCGGCCGCAGAAGCCGTTGGAAGTTGCGGTGCCGCCGCAGAACGGCGTCGATCTCCGTGCCGGCGATGGGGTCGTCGGTGAGTTGCAAGCGCCGCTGAAAGGCAAGAATGCGGCGCGTCTGCTCGCGGCTCTCGTCCACGCTGGTGACGAAGAACCGGCTGCGCGTCTCCGGGTCCGTCTCCGGGTTGGTGGTGGTGAGAAAGACCGCGCTCGGCCCCTCGACTTTGTTCTCCATCGTGGTCAGCCGCCCCGTGACCAGGTCCTTGATCGTGGATTCGGTCACGAGCTCGCGGGCGCCGATGAGATTGCGGATCGCATACGAGGCCTCCTCCGCGCCGTCGCCTTCCGCCAGGGCCAGCACCTTGTGCTTGAGGCTCATGCGCTCCTTGTAGAAGAGCGCCTTGCCCGAAAGGCTGGTGAGTTTCACCAGGTCTTCCGGCGGGCAGAAGCCGACGACGGCGTCTTGAAGCGCCGTCTTGCCCGCCCCGGAACTCGACAGGATCAACACGGAGAGCGGCGTCTCGCGCTTGCGGCTGGTCATGGCGACGTAGCCCAGAAGCTTGTTGCTCTCCTCCCCGATCAGGCCGCACGTCTCGAAGTCCGCCAGGATGCGCTCCACCAGGTTCGGCGACTGGCCGAAGGCCTCCGCCTCGTTCCGCTCTTTGGGCGATAGCATCGCCTCGGCCGGGCGGCCCTCCGGGCCCGCCTCGACCGCGGCGCGCTCCGGCAGGCTCTCGCAGTGGCGCAGGAGTTTGTCGATGTCCGCCTCGATGGTCTCCGGCGTCTCGTCGAAGACCCGGCAGAGGTCTTGCGCCAGGATGCGCCGAGACCGGGCGGAGTAAAAGTCCAGCGTGTCCACGTGGAGCTTGCCGGCATGCTCCACGCGCAGCGTGGCCTTGAGCCGCCGCGGCCCCTTCTCCAGACCCCGGACCTCGTAGCGGCGCAAGCCGTAGGTGACGGCCAGGCCGTCGCAGGACTGAACAACGGGCGGAGCCGGCACACCGGCAGCGGTGGCCCGCTTTGCCGTCGTGCCGGGGCCGGCGTCCGCCGTGTTCAAGTCCTGCATTTCGGTCGGCGTCCAGGCGGCTGAAGAGAGGAACTCCGCCAGCTTCTCCGCGCCGTAGGCGACCAGGTAACTGTTCGGGTCGTGCTCGGCCGGCAGTGCCTTGACGCCGACTTCTATTCCTTCAGCCGCCAGCCGCGGCCGCAGCCTGGCGGCGGCCTTGCCGCCCGCTTCGTCGCCGTCCATCAGCAGCGTGACCGTGCGCACGCCGTGCGCCTTGAAGAGCGCCAGATCGGCGTCGCCCAGGCCGTTGGTGCCCTGGATCGCGATGACGTTGGCGTGCCCGGCCACCATGACGGACAGCGCGTCGATGACCGATTCGACCAGGACGATTTCCGGGTAGGTCTTCAGCGCCGCCGCGTTCCAGAGTCCCGTTGAACGCTCCGGCAGGAACAGGTGCCGCTTGGGTTCCGGTCCGGTAAACCGGCCGTAGAGCGTCGTTAGGTTGCCGTCCACGTCGAGGACCGGAAACACCACGCAACCGGCAAAGCGCTCCTGGCCATTGTCGAGAAGCACGCCCAGGGCTTTGAGTTCTTCTTTCAGTTGCCCGTCTTTGGGCAACAGGTCTTTCAGCCGGCCGGCGGCGTAGCCGACCCGGTGCCGGCCGAGCAGGCCGGCGTCGGCGATGCCCCGGCCGTCGAGGTAAGCGCGGCCGTCCGGAACTTCGGCAAAGCCCTGGGCATAGAGCTCGACAACCCGCTCAAGCAGGCGGTTCGCCTTCTCCGGGGCGACCCTGCTTCGCTCCGGGAGCTTCGCAGGGCAAGCCGTCGCCGCTGCCTTCTCCGGCGTGCGGCGCGGCGGCTGCGCGCCGCCGCCTCTCATGCCAGGCATGAGCTTGTCCACGGCGGCCCGGAAGTCCAGCCCGTCGGCCTTCATCACGAAGTCGATGACGCTGCCGGCGGCGTCGCAACCCATGCAATGGAACAGGTTCTTCTCCGGGCTGACCACGAAGGACGGGTTCTTGTCTTCGTGGAAGGGACATTTGCCGATGAGGTCCCGGCTGCCGTGCTTCTTCAACTCGATGCCCCGCGAGCGGCAGAGTTCCGCCAGGGATATGTTTCGTTTCAGCCGAGTCAGCTCGTCGTCGGTGTAGCGGGCCATGACGCGCCTCCTTGTGGTGGAGTCCCGGCTCGCGTTGTGGTAGGCTTTCCCCCAGCAACGGAGCCTCGGCTCCGGTTGTCGGGCCGGCCGTTCCAGTCCGCCAAGATCGGACGGCCGGCCCTCTTTTTCCGAACCCCGTCAAGCACGATTTCCGCTTTTTCGACGATTCGGCTTGCTTGCCCGCTAGTTATCACATATCTTTTATATCCATGCAACACATTTTTATTTCTCCAGCCCTCGCCGCGGCAACCGTGTCGTATGATGCGCTCATGCATGCGGGAGGCAGACCCAGCAACAAGTCGCGGTCCACACTCGGCGAGCGTCTCAGCGAAGCCCGGATCAAAGCCGGGTTGTCGCAGGCGGAACTGGCCAGTCGGATGGGCACCACGCAACCGGCGATCGCCTATTGGGAGCGCGGCGCGCAACGCTTGCGCTCCGATGTCGTGGCGCGCCTCAGTCGGATTCTCGGCGTTTCCGCCGACGAACTGCTCGGCACGAAGACGCGGCGACAGTCGGCCGCCGCCCAGCCTATGGGCCGGGCGCGGCAGTTGTTCGAGGCGGTCTCCAAGTTGCCGCGTCGCCAACAAGAAAAGATCCTTGCCGTCCTGGAGCCGTTTATCGCGCAACATGCGCCAACGGGGGAAGCATGAGCAACCTCCCCGCCGGTGTCCGGCCCCTTGGCCTCCCCGCTTTTTCGCTTTAGCCGCCCCCCTTCATCCGGCGGCTAAACGAAAAAGCGTTCCCCTTCCCAGCGACCGTCTCCATCGGCGGAGCGACCCCGCAAGCAGCGTGCCGGGTCCTCCCGGCGCGATGCTTGCCGGAGCGGAGCCGCCAAGGATCCGCCGGAGGCGGTGCCGCGGAGGGCCGACGCCCGTGCGAGCACGCCGAAGCGGCGCAGCCGGGCAAAGGCCCGACCAACGGGCTGGCCCCCTCCGGGGGCCAAAAGCCCAAGGGGGCACACCCCCCGCTTGCGGGGGCTTGGGGGCTCTTCTCCGCGCGCGCCGTGGGAGCGCAGGGAACAAAACTCGATTTTATGCGACACGCGGAGGGGTCCCCGCCGGGGAGGCGCCGCGTGTGCCCTGAGCAAGCGAGTCCCCGAGCGCGTCGAAGGGCGGACGCATAAAATCCGTTTTGTTCCCCTGCGCCAGGCCTGCGAAGCGCTTTGGCGAAGCAGGCCGGGGCCGCCCGTCAGGGCCAACGAGCACAGGGGCGTGACGGAACGGCGGGCCGCGTCATGGTCGTCCGGCGGACGTGGGGAGCCTTTCTTGTCCAGGCGCGGCTCGCCGGACGGCGCGACCCTTGCCAGGCGCGCGCGTTCCGATCTTCCGGCCCTGCGCCTGGTTAAACGCCGCCTTCGCGCGAAGCCGCAACGGGCCGCGCGCCGCCGTCCGCAAAGGACGTGACACGCGGCGGGTGCGTAGCAGCGGCCGCGTGGCGCGGCCTTTGAGGCGCGCGGAGGGGCAGACCGGGTGAGCGAAGCGAACACCGCTCGCGCAGTGCAGCGCATGGAGGGACGGGGCAGCCCGGTCCCGTAGTGGCCGGGATGCAACGGCCCTCGATGCGCGCAGCGGAGCGTCGGCCGGAGCGGTTGGCGGCCCGCGTGCGTAAGCAGGCGGGATGACATACCGCGTAGGCAACGGAGTGGCAGGCCGATCGGGGCGGGGCGATTAACCGAATGGCGGATTCCCGCCTATCACTTATTTACCGTTTTCGGGACTGTTCCCCGGGACGCGGTCTGTCGTTTGGCGGGACTTGTCCCCTATCGCTTCACCGGATCGGCTTCCGGATGATTCGTATGGAGCAGGTAGGCCCCTTGCGCCAAGGTCGTCCAGTCCAACCGATCCGGCCGCTCCTGGATCGTCACGCCGGTCGCCCGGTTTTGTTCGTCCTGAACCACCGTGACATCCAAGAGCCGTTCAGCGGCCGGATTGCGACCCAACCAGCGCCCGATCCGCCGTTCCACATTCATTACCGGGACTTGTCGCCGTACGCTTGCCGCTTCACTTCTACGGGTGTCGGGTAAAAGAAATGTACGTCATTAGAGGACGATATCAGGGTGTTCAATTGCGAGAAGAAATTCGGTTCCACGACCAGCCTGAAACTTGTCGGAGGTGACGGTTGCTTTAAAACGGATAGTTTCGTAGACTCGAAGAAATGCATATCCCATTTATCCCCATTCACAAGAAGGATCTCAAGTCTATTGTATCGATATGTTACGAGCCCCCAGAGATCATCAATCTGTGAGACTATTAGTGAGCGGCGCAGTGTTTCGAGTATTTGAGGATCTTGTGTTGACCACGACTGTTCAGTCACCGGTGATGTTGAACCCACACAATAGTAGACTGTCATAGATTTCCACGGTTCGCGATCAAGATTCGGACGCGTAGGCCCAAAGCAGCCCCCGGAAACAAATGCCACTAGAGCCAAGATAAAAATGTTTTTCCTATAAAGAAATGCCCCCATCAGCATCTTCCATCCTTTGTTCAGAAAATAACAACAGGAGGCGAATTGATTGGCCCGCCAGAATATGGTGGTTCAGAAGGGGGGCTGCTATCTCGACAGCAACAGCCTTCGCACGCCAGATCTTGATTTCCCGAATAAGGGCCACCTCCGCCCAGCGAAACCGCTGCCGCATAAAGCCATGCAAAGTTTAAACATCTTTTTAAAACAAGAACGTTACCCCGCGAACAGCGTGCGCATGTTGCGACCATTCGCCAGTAGAAGGCGAAATCGCAATCTGGCTTGCTGGAATTGCATGTTCCGTAACAGCAATCATGATGGTCGCAGGCTGTTTTGAAACTACAGCCTGGAATACCAGTAGGATTGTCGCGCAAAGATTGAGGAATGCCTGGGATTGGATTTGAACAACCATTGGGAGTTTTTATATATCCCGCCCTGTGTTTCTTGCCCCACCTACTGAAGCCAGGGCACTTGCAGTCGAAACCAGAGGACGGCACAGAGCATGTGACTTCGCTAGGAGGTGATATTGGAGGAGGAAGAGGTGATATCGGTGGCGGATAATAAGGTGGCGGCAATTCTTGACAGTCCCAACCCGGTATGCAATCGCGTGTCCCTATTCTGTCGATCCTGAACACTCCCGCATTACGCACGAAAACATAATAATTTGCGCTTGCATCTTCCCCCAGCGGGTCCCTGGAGAGCCACCTGGCAATTCCCGGCCCATAATCCCGCAACTGGTAGGCGAGTATCTTGGAATCGGCATCCCAATACTTCGAGGAGAACCTGAACGGATTCGCATCAGCAAGTTCGCCCTCTTCCGTCGTGGGATTTCCGAACGGATCATATTCGTAGTGAGCCCGGATCGTCCCGTTTGTGGAAACAAGTTCCGAAACGTTGCCGTTGCCGTCGAAGGTGCTGAAGACGGCCTCGCGGGAGCTCGGCCCTCCGATGGAACTCCACAATAACCCGCCGACGCCGCCGGCGCCTTGGATGGTGCCGGAAAGGTCGAGGCCCCAAACGTACCAG
>CAZIGB010000059.1:0-6615 GCA_964539005.1 uncultured Gammaproteobacteria bacterium
TCTATTATGAGAAAATACTCCGTCGGAGTTTTTTTAATACCAAAAATGGGGTAGTGAGACCAAAGAAAGAGAAGCGATTACCCGTGGTTCTTTCAAAAGATGAAATCGCGCGCATGATTGCGGTTGAAGACAATATCAAGCACAAGCTGATGATCCAGCTCCTGTATTGCTCGGGTATGCGGGTGAGTGAGCTTGCGGATTTGTGCATCAATGACATCGATTTTGGGCGTAAGCTTATAAATATCCGGCAGGGAAAGGGGAATAAGGATCGGGATACGATCTGTTCGCAGATAGTCCTTGATAATATTTCCAAGTATCTGCTTGAATATCAGCCACTTCGTTTTCTTTTTGAATCATATGTTGCGGGCCAGAAGCTGAGTGTGCGCTCGATCCAGAAGGTAGTGAGCGGGGCGGCTTTGGCGGCGGAAATTGCGAAGCCGGTGAGCGCGCATACTTTGCGACACACATTTGCCACTCATCTTTTGGAGAACGGTGTCAATCTGCGCTATATTCAGAGTCTCCTTGGCCACGCGCGGCTCGAGACTACGCAGATCTATACGCGGGTAACGAGTGATAAGCTGATGGATATTGGTGACCTTTTGTGAAAAATTGGCGAATACAACAAGAAAATAATTATATTGACTTTATTATAAAAAAGTGCTATTTTATATATAATTTCGCAGATCGTGGAATTCTATCCTTACGGATGGACCACCAAAGGCGCTCTCAATTATATTGGGGGTGTTTTTGTTTTTTTTGCTTGTTCGTGTTATAATATCATTGCGGCGGTCGCGGGAGAGTAAAATGCTTCGGAAACATCACGATCTGCGAAATTGTTGGTCCGTTTGTTCGGATAGGGTTCGACTCTCTTGCTCTCCGCCGCACTAAAAGCCATCTCATTATTGAGGTGGCTTTTAGTTTGCTTTTTGGACTGCAAACAAGTAGTTTTTATACAAAAAATCATTGAAAATGGTATAATGGTTTTTACTTATAGGGCTGTTTCAGTTTGTTTAGGACTGGTTGATTATTATCCAGAATACTGATACATTCAAAGCAAACTAGCCAGAGGCTTAACCTCTAAGGCTTTAGAGCTTGAACCTCTTTCGTACTTTGATTTTTCAGCGTACGGAAGAGGCCAGGCCTCGGAAGTGTCCGAGGCCTGGCCTCTAGCCCAAGGTTAACTGTTATTTGCTAATTGTCAATAAATGCAACCCTCAGAAGAAATAAAAGCCAAACTCGATATCGTTGATTTTATCAAGGATTACATCCAACTCACGCCGGCGGGGGTGAATTTTCGGGCGCGCTGTCCTTTTCATAATGAGAAGTCGCCGTCCTTCGTCGTCAGTCCGGACAAGCAGATCTGGCATTGTTTTGGCTGTGGTAAGGGCGGAGATATTTTTAAATTTTTGATGGAGCTTGAGAACATCGAATTTGTCGAGGCCTTGAAGATCTTGGCTCAGAAGGCTGGTGTCGAACTTCGACGCCAGAATCCGCAGGAGGTATCCGAGCGGGTGCGACTCCTCGATATCATGGATATTTCCCGGCGCTTTTATCACAAGTATTTGCTTGAAAGTCCGGCAGCAGCGCCAGCCCGTAAATATCTAGCTGGGCGCGGTTTGACAGCAGATGCGCTTGACACTTGGCAGATCGGTTTTGGGCCAGAATCTTGGGATGGACTTTACAAGGTGCTGAAGGCGCAGGGTTATCGCGAGACGGAAATATTAAAAACAGGCATGATCATCCAGAATGCGGAACGGCGGAGCTATTATGACCGTTTTCGGGGGCGTATCATGTTTCCGATCAATGATGCCAATGGCAATGTAGTCGCTTTTTCGGCTCGGGTTTCGCCAGAGAAAGAAAAGACTGAGACTATGGGCAAGTACATCAACTCGCCTCAGACAGTTCTCTATAATAAATCTCAGGTTCTTTTTGGTCTTGATAAAGCTAAGCAAGCGATTAAGCAGGCCGATCAGGTGATCATCGTCGAGGGGCAGATGGACGCTATCACGGCTCATGAGAATGGTTATCGGAATGTTGTTGCCAGCTCGGGTACGGCTCTCACTCGTGAGCAGATCACGCTCCTCAAGCGTTTTACGAATAATTTTGCCCTGTCTTTTGATACCGATGCGGCCGGCCACATGGCAGCCGATCGGGGGATCCGGGAAGCGATGAAACAGGATGTGAATGTCCGGGTTATCGGTGTGCCGGACGGCAAGGATCCGGATGAGTGCATTCGTAAGAATAAGGCTGGCTGGGAAAGGGCTGTCGAAGAAGCCAGACATATGATGGCCTATTATTTTGATCGGACTTTTATGGATCTGGATCCGCGCCGGATCGAGCATAAGCGCCAGGCAGCGGCGCGGCTCTTGCCGATCATCGCGGATCTGGCCAATCCGATCGAACGTTCCTATTGGATGAAGACTCTTTCTGACACGATCGAAATCGAGGAGTCGGTCCTGCGTGAAGCGATCCGCCAGAAAGCTTCTGCTCAGCCAGTGCGGCGTGAGCCAGCTAGAGAGAATGAACAGCCAGTCTTGCCGCCTGCTCCGCCACGCCAGCCCAAGACCAAAGAGGAACAGTTTGCGGAATTTATCTTGGCTTTGCTTATCAGGTTTCCGGATCTGATCGAATACGCCCAGCAAACGATCGTGCCGGAACAGATTGCTGGACTTGACAAGCGGACTATTTACAAGGCTTTAATTTTCTATTATAATAATCGTAAACAAGACCCGACTTGGAATTTTGGCCAAAAAAGCCTTGATTTGGATGATTTTAGTCTTTGGCTGAATGCGCAAGAAGTAATAAATGTAGGAAAATCCGGTGCAAATAGTGAACCGGCTAAAACTGATACCTATGACCAGCTGACAGGATTCCGCGAGCTGGTTGTTTTGGGTGATAGGGAGTATTATGAGCTCGATTATGAGCAAGCAAAAGCGGAAATAATACGTATAATCATACAGCTCAAAAAGGGGTCGCTCATGCGTCGTTTGCGTGAGCTCGAGAGCCTGATCGCTAAGGCAGAGCGAGAAAGAGACGATGAAGCTAGTCAACATCTCATGGAGGAGCTGAAGCTAGTCTCGGATGAATATCGCGGGCTGATCACTTAGATTTAGAATAATTTCAATAAGATGCTAAAAAAGAAAAGCGCTACTCCGAAGAAAGCCGCTCCGCTTAAGGCAGGTGCCTCAAAGGCGCCAGTCAAAAAGCCGGTGAAGCCGCTTGTTGCCAAGAAAAAAGAACCGCCAAAGAAGGAAACAAGGAATCCGCTCCCGAAGAACAAGGCAAAAAAAGAAGTTACTCCAGAAAAGAAGCCGGCTGTGGTCCAGACTCAGCCAGAGAAAAGAGAGATCGTCCGTCCGACCGAGCAGGCGACTGAGAACTTGCTTCACAAAGGGTCTTCGCGCAGCTTCGTGACTGAGACCGAGCTTCTTTATGTCTTTCCGGAAGTCGAGGAGTATGTCTTTGAGTATGAGCTTTTTCTTGAGCGCTTGCAGAATAGCGGCATCCAGATCGTCGAAGACACAGGCCGCATCTTGGATGTCAATCAGGAGACCATGGCCAAGACTGGCATCTCGGCGCTGATGAGCAAGAAAGAATTCACTGATCTCTCCAAACTTTCGGCTGATTCGATCCAGATGTATCTCAAGGAAATCGGCAAAGTGAACCTCTTGACCTATGAAGAAGAAGTCGAGCTGGCTAAACGCAAGGAGAAAGGGGATCGGGAAGCGGAGATGCGCTTGATCGAGGCCAATCTGCGTCTGGTCGTTTCGATTGCCAAGAAATTTACCGGAGCCAAAGGCCTTTCTTTGCTTGATCTCATCCAAGAAGGCAATATCGGTCTTTTCCGGGCGGTCGAGAAATTCGAATACCGCAAGGGCTACAAGTTCTCGACTTATGCGACTTGGTGGATCCGCCAGGCGATTACTCGCGCGCTGGCTGATCAATCGCGCACTATCCGTATTCCGGTTCACATGGTTGAAACTATCAATAAATTCCAGCAGATAAACCGTCAGTTGATCCAGGACCTCGGACGCGAGCCACTCCCTGAGGAGATATCGGCTGAAATGGGCGAAGATGTCGAGAAAGTGCGCCATATCATTAAGATTTCCCAAGATACGATTTCCCTTGAAACTTCTGTTGGCGAAGACGAAGAAGATTCGACTCTGGAGGACTTTATCGAGGACGTGAAGAATGTTACTCCGGATCGCTCTGCCGCGCTCCAACTCCTCAAGGATTATGTAAAGGAGGTAATCATCCAGCTTTCACCGCGCGAGCAAAAGATTCTTGAGATGCGTTTCGGCCTCGAAGACGGCGTTGCTCATACGCTCGAAGAGGTCGGCCGTGAATTCGATGTGACTCGCGAGCGTATCCGCCAGATCGAAGCCAAGGCCCTCGAAAAAATCCAGAAGCACGATGGCATCCAGAAATTGCGGGATTATTGACAAATAATGTCATTGCGCTATACCGTAGATGTCAAGTAAGTGTTGCAATCGCGCACCTCGAAGCCCGAGCTCTTTATAGGAGTTCGGGTTTTGTTTTCTTCTCGTAATGTGATAAAATATTTGTGTGGAGCCGGAGAGGCCACCGTTGGTGCGGTAACGCTTACTTGATATTTGGGTTTTGGGATTCGATTCCCCTTGACTCCACATGAATGGTCATCTCTTTGAGGTGATTTTTTGTTTATAGAAAAACCAGCTCCTGGGAGCTGGTACTGTGCTTAGAGGTCAAGCTTTGACGATGTCTCCGATCATCAGGTGGATAAGGCGATCTGAATCTGTTCTGATCTTGGCTCGGGGGCCATCCTTGCGATCGAAGCAATCAAGCTCGAGTATTACGCCTGTTTGCCAATCGCTGTCAGCTTTTCGGGGTGCCACGGAATCTCCTTTGGTGATGTTCTGGTTTGGTTTTTTAGTCTTTTTTTCCATTTTTCCTCCTTCGTTTTTTTGTTTGTCGGGACTTGGGGCTTCGTTGCTATATTATTGTATTTTAAGAATCGGGTCAAGTTTTTTAGAAAGTTTTGTGTAATACCTTGAGGCTCACTTATTCGATCAGGGTCATTGACCACATGAGTAAAAGGCCGACAAAGAAGGCGGCGAAGTGGATGCCATTCTGGCAGATATTGTCACGGTGTTTGACTTCGGGGATCAGATCAGAGGCGGCGACATAGATGAAGTTGCCGGCGGCAAAAGGCAGAAGGAAAGCGATATTGATTTCGCGGCCGATCGCGTAGGCGAGCAAGCCGCCAGCGATCATCGTAAGCCCGGAGAGAAAGTTAAAAAGGAGAGCTTTCTTGATCGCCCAGCCGCCATGGATGAGGACGCCGAGGTCGCCCATTTCTTGCGGAATCTCGTGGGTGGCAATGACTAGCGAGGTGAGCAGGCCGAGACGGACGTCGATCATAAAGGCGGCGCCGATGGCGAGACCATCAAGGAAATTGTGGAGAGCATCAGAGATGAGGATGAGGTAGGTGACCGGGTGATGATGCTCGCTTGGAGTCTTGTGACAGTGATGCCAATGGATGAATTGTTCGAGGAGAAAGAAGACTGAGAAGCCGATCAGGACAGAGATAAAGACGGGTTGCATCTCGCCGTGGGCTTCGATCGCTTCGGGCAGGACATGGAGCAGGGCGCCGCCGAGGAGGGAGCCGGCCGAGAAGGCAACCAAGGGGTGGATGATTTTTTTGATCGTTTTCTCATTCATGACCAGGAAAAAAGCCCCGACGAGAGAGGCGGCGGAGAGCATGAAAGTCGTGAGGATTATCCAGGTGATCGTATTCATAATATTTCTGTGGGTCTTTTGATTATAGTTTCTTTATCGTAATTATTCAAGCTTAGAAAAAGAGCCAGTCAGTCCCGGTGGGGGCTGGACTGGCTCGGGTGAGTTTAGTGGCTGATGATGTTGAGCTTTATCAGTTTCTTTTTCAGGTCGGACAACTGGTCTTTACGGTAGTCGAAACAGATACCCCGGCCACCGAGCTGAGTGAAGAATTCGACGAAGTCCGGGCGGTCATCGATGTAGATGATGTTGCGGATGTCTTCGCCGCTTTTCCGGATCGCAGTCCGGAAGAAGCGGTAATCCGGCTTGCGGCAGCCTTCTCGGAAGGACAGGACTTGGCAGTCAGGATCAGGAAAATATTTCCGCACAAGCGGCAATTTCTCGATCGCCTCCCAGTGCCAAGGATCCGTGTTTGAGAGGAGGAAGAGCCGATGCTGGCCGAATGTGACGGCTTTTAAAATTTTCTCCATGCCCGGGTTTTCGCAGACGATCGCTTCTTGCCAGGCCCATTTGAGGAGGTCCTTGTCTTTGGTTATTCGTGGTTCGGTCAGAATGGTGGCCAAGGTTTGGGCGAAGTCATTTTCGTCGGCTTGGCCGGATTCAAAGGCGAGGTGGGCTTCGGAATTGATGAGCTGGTTGTGCAGCTCTTTTTCGTCCATCTGGCAGGTGTCGGCCCAAAGATGACAGCTGGCCGAGTGGTCGAAATCACCGATGACGTTTCCCCAGTCAAAAAAAATCGTGGCCATTCGTTTCCTCCTAGAATTTGAAGAGTTCGGGGTGATGAGCAAAGAAAATCATATAGAGAGCCAGGCTATTGCCATAGCGGTAGATGATTTTTTT
>CAZIGB010000059.1:6715-7926 GCA_964539005.1 uncultured Gammaproteobacteria bacterium
TCGCGTTCGCGTCCCCAGACAATCATGTTGACGTTCGGGGCTTCGGCATAGTCGGGCCGATCGAAAAGGGGTTGTCCGTCTTGATCGGTGACAACTACACGGTGAATCGAGCCAAATCTTGATTCAACTTTCCAGTCATTCTCTCCGAACTGCTGTTCGCTGCCATCTGGACGGATGACAGTGAGCATCCAGCCACCTTTAAAATCGGGCTTTCTTTTCCGCGCTTCGGAAAAAGAGATTGTTCCAGCCATTCGTTTCCTCCTAGTTTACTGTTTTTGAATGTGGGGTTAAAGAACAAAAGCAGTTATTTTTTATCATGAATAGGGTAAAATGTCAAGCGAGCATCAGGACCCGGACTAGCCGAAGCTCATCATAGCTGTATTTGCCGTTTAGATGTTCAAAAACCGGCTTTAGTCGCTCGTTACCGATTTCTGTAAAAGCGTCTGACATGGCTTGATAGCGGTCCTTGGGAAGCTTGAGATATTCAAGATCTAGTTTCTCGCCGGCATCGATCAGTTTTTCTAGGTGGTTGATAACAGTAGAGAGGCTTAGCCCCTGGTGCTTGGCAATGCGGTCAATTGGGGTTTTTTTGAGTATAAGTTCTTTGGTTTTTTGGTGAAATTTCGGTCGTTCGGAACGGAAGATTATTTCTTTATCCCTGGTCTTTGGTTCGGGAGACATTTTTGTCTTGAGCTGGTTTTTATTCGCATATTCCTGGATAGCTCCGAGAAAAGCTTGGCCGAAATCATCGAGCTTTTTTTGGCCGACGCCGTTTATCCGCAGAAAAGATTCCGGATCCATGGGGAGAAAGTAGGCCATTTCCATCAGCGTCTTGTCGCCAAAAATGATAAAGGGGGCGACGCCAGCGGCTTCCGCTAGCGATCTCCTTAATTGTCTCAGGATCTGGAAGAGCTCGTCGTCGAAACCGATGATGGCACCGCTTCTGGTTTTTTTCACGCTGACAGGCTTAGCTTCCGGTTTCTTGAGTATTATCGTTCCGTTCTGATTTAGGAAGTCAGCTCCGCGGCGACTGAGTTTGATAATAGGGTAACTATCGTCACTTTTCGTTAGCAGGCCTTGATTGATGAGCTGTTTGCTAATATCCATGAGCGCGTCTTGATCGTAGTTTTTGAGCAGGCCAAAGACTGAGAGCTTGTTATGCCCATTCGTTTTTATCTTTTGCGTGTCTTTGCCCAGGAGCACATCAACGA
>CAZIGB010000060.1:0-7446 GCA_964539005.1 uncultured Gammaproteobacteria bacterium
CTGTATGCGCCTGTAGATACCCCCATATTTGGTTTTTTTGGTGTTTTACCGGACTCTGTTTGAAACGAGCCTGAACCAATTCCATTTCTTCAAGCTGAGGAACTATATATTTTTTGTCATGTCCTGTTCTGTACATATCCAAAGCTAAAATGTCGTAGAAAGGTAAATCCTCTATGACCGTTTGCAGAAATGTCGCTCGAGACTGTGCTTGTTTGAGTTGAGGAGCAACCAGGCGGTTTGCAATAATCTTCGCCCAGTAAGTTTTGCCTGTTCCAGGAGGACCGAAAAGAATTAAATTCTTAAAGCGGTTTAACAAGCGTAAAGCATCAACTACAATCCTGGTGTCCTTTTGAGGTTCTTCCGGTTTTTTACCTGTCTCAGGTTGCGGCGGTGTTTCTACTTCATCGGGATTCCATTCTTGCTTAAGGTCCCTATAAAAATCAAAGTTCTGACCACTTGATTGTGTGCCGGCCAAACCTTCCCGGATTTGGTGTAAACGCGTATCAAGATCGGTGTGCGGATCAGAAACATATTTAATATAGCGACCAACAATTTTTTCTTTGTGCGCTGTGCTAATAATCCTCTCATATTGATCTGGGAACATCAAATACAAAATGGCATGCCGGAGATCATAAGCCCGATCACCTTTTGCTGGGATACCCTCCAGGATTTCATCGAGCATTGATTGGACTTGGGTTGAATCGGTTAATATTTGTACAGCATTACCTTGCTCTTTTAATCGTAAAGCAAATGCAGCCAATAAATGGAGTTGAGCATATCTAAAATGATACTTCTGCGTGGTTCTGGTAAATCCATTCTTTTGAGCTGCCCAAATGGGGTCGTTTTCTGGTGGTAAAGTCAACCCGCTTTTCTGAGCAGCCCAACCAATATTGCGCAACCGTGTGGCTAGTGTGATATTCGCAGATGGTAAATAGTAAACATAGTGCATATCAGCTGCCAACCCCCATAAGATGGGCGGTGCGCCAACCAGTTGTTGTTCTAATTTCTCGTTAAAATTTAAATTCCCTTCCAGGTTAGGGCTATCAATAACCTGCGTTTTCCAACGCTGTAAGTTGGCAACCGTCCATATCGGTTGGTCCGGCCAAATAAGTGAACGGTCCTGCTGTAAGCAACGTTCCTGAAACAGGTGAAACGCCTCATAGAGTGGTTGGAATTCTGTCATGCGGGCCATATTACCTCCGATGGTGAACCTACTTGCGAGAAAGTCGAGTACAAAATATTACGAAATTCTTGGATCAATGGAAAAATTTGATTCAATGGTTGATGTAAATTCAAAGTCGCAACGAATATCCGGATAGAGGTTTGCTCAACCATTAGCATTTTAGGTGTGAACACTTCTGCTCCAAGTGTGTGAGGGTACAGAAGTAAAATACTACGACAATGAAATTGGGTTGCATAAGCCAGCATTTGATAAGCATCGCCTTCAGCGACTGCTCGATATGACTGTTTTAATGGAAGCGCTTTATTTTTTGTGTCAATAATCAGATTTGGTTGACCGGGTAAACCTAATAAGATGTCAGGTTTTAAGGGAAACATCGGTTTCTCAGGCAGCGGCATCGGTAAGACCAGGTGTCGCTTGGATATGCTGCCTTGTAATTCAATTGGTAGATCTCGCCATTCCTCAGGCAGAATAAGCCGGCTGTAAGTTTGCAAAAAACTGGCGATAAACTGCTCAAATAGGCGATCCATATCAAAAACAAATGCAAATGCGCGCTGCCCACCAGCCAACAACTGCACCGTTAGCCCTTCCAACAATAACCGAGCTAATTGAAAAGCAGGATAAAAGCGCTCATTCAAGCGATTGAATTCAATATGATCCAGGTCTACGGAACTTAACTGCGCAGGTAGGTGAACTGGCTGTAACCAGCTTTCAAGATCCGCCAACATCTGACGATTTTGTGTATCACGTGTAATTCGCTGTAACCGATCTACTGCAAGACGGAAAACCTGGTTAAGTAAAGTATCTGGCAAATAATCATCGTAAGAGACATCCAATCCTTGAGTTAAGTTCGGCTGACGGGAAAATTGCCTTGCAATGTTCCACCGCCCGCGCACATAAGGGAGTAAATCTTCTATACGAACATAATCTTGGTGAAAACCCTGTTGTAATTGGGTTAGCAGTTCGACAGCAAACAGGCGAGTAAGCATTTCAAGCCAGGTGCCACGATTGGTACTTAAAGATGCCAGAGATTGATTATGTAATTTCAGACGGCGCGCATGGGTTAATAAGTGCAAAAAGTTTTGCGATGCAGAGACAGCCGCCTTTTCATAAGACGCTGAGCCTATGACTGCTTCAGCATTGGCTTCTGGGTCACAATCAATTTTGGGCAAGATTTGAATCGTGCGTCCCCCTACCTGGATCACCCCCACAAATTGAGTGGCGCGCAATCCCTTGCGTTCTAGGCGGATCAATTCCTTTCCTGAATTTTGATTCAAACGATCCAGGATTTCCAATAATGGGTCACTGGCTGTCAAGCCAAGCACCTGGTAAGGAATTGTTTGTCTCTCAAAAAGGGTTATAACATTATCCACTGTTGTACTTTCCAAAATTCTTCATTTGAAAAACCATGAAACCTAAAAATTGAAGGGAATCCTTATAAAGGTTGTAACTATCCCCTTAATTATACGATCATCGACCGCAAATAAGTTTTCATAACACGTACGGTTATTCTGTTCTGGTACTGATTCGCGTTTTTTATCTTAATTGTGCATCCACGGGAATTCATACTTGCAAAAGTAATACATATGTATTACAATATATTTATCTTGATTAAGGAGCCAAAATGCCCAGGAAAAACTCACCCACCAAACCAGTACGTTCTTTTCGACTAAGTTATGAGTGTGTTCGCCAATTGAAAGATTTAGCCGGCAATATGGGGCGCAGTGAAGGAGATGTGGTCGAGGTTTCTATTGATCGGATGTATCGGGAAGAGCTTAGATTTGGAAATTTGATGATCGGTGAAGGTCAAAAGCCTGAAGATAACTATAAGGTAGAAAAGGCGGAGGAATAGAAATGATTGCAGGGTTCATTCACCTGGTTTGGAAGGTCATTTGGAATGTGGTCGTGGTTCTGGTCTGTGCTGGTCTGATTTTCATTGGGTATAAAGCCAATCAACCCATGAGCGTAGCCGGCGCACCGAAAGGGATGACTTATGTTGAGTTTATTCAGGATCGTCTGGATGCTGCCCAAACGATCAAACCTTCACGTTGTGGATGGGGTATGATGCTTTCCCTGGCTGCACTTGGACCGATTTATAGTATGGTGTATACCGATGTGGCGATTCATCCGGGTGGATTCCTTGATAAAGTAACTGCACCAGACTCTGATATTCCCTCTGGGGTAGCTGAAGCAAAGTGGTATGAAGTTCCAGGCATCTGGTGGGGTGTGGTAGAGCGTCTATCCTGGACGATGTTGGGAAAGCCTCATCCGTATGGATGCCAGTTTCAACCCGTAAAAACTTGATGGTTTACTTACTTTAGATTCTAAACCAACGCGTTGTATTCAAAAACCAATTTTATGGTTTATACTAAAAATGATGTTCTATTATAATTTTAGGTGCCAGCGGTCAGGAAAAAATGTCATCTCAAACTCAAATTAATCCATTAGGATATGCTTCCATTGAATTGCGCAAGGATTCTGGTGCACATTATACCCCCTCGATACTTTCGGATTTTGTTGCATCGCAAATTACTGCTCAAATTGACTTAACACACTCGACAACTTTTAGGATTCTTGATCCTGCCTTAGGTGATGGAGAACTAATCATCTCTTTGCTCAGGGAGATAAAAAACATCTGGGAAGGTAAAAATATTGAAGTATATGGATTTGATACGGATAATAATGCATTAAAAATTGCATCTTATAGAATGCAGGAAGAATTTCCCGATATACCGGTATTTTTTAGCAATGAAGATTTTTTGGAATATGCAATCCGGTGTGGAAGGAATGATTTATTCAGTCAAACAATTGAAAAATTCGATGTTGTGATAGCCAATCCTCCTTATGTCAGAACTCAAGTGTTGGGGGCTAAAGATGCACAGAGAATTGCAAATATTTTTAATCTTTCTGGCAGAATTGACTTATATCATGCCTTTCTACTTGGAATTTCAATGGTTCTTAAACCTGGTGGTTTGACTGGGGTGATTACAAGCAATAGATTTATGACCACGAAATCCGGAGGATGTGTAAGGAGTGCAATTATTAATGAATTTAAAATCTTATATGTGTGGGATCTCGGTGATACACAATTGTTTGAGGCAGCTGTATTGCCATCAGTTTTATTATTAAAACGGAAAAATGGAAACGATACTTATACTAATCCTGGTTTTACCTCAATATATTCCACAACGGCAAGAGTTGAAGACCGTGTAGTTGCTAATGTTCTTGATGCTATTAATTCTCCTGGAATAATAAAAACGGAATCCGGACAATTTTTTGAAATAAAAGTCGGACTGCTTGATCATGGTCAAAGCAGTGATGGAGTTTGGCATATCTCAACTGTGAATTCTAATAATAAGTTATCGATAGTAAAGGCGAATACTTATTGCACCTTTGGAGATATCGGAAAAATAAGAGTTGGAATAAAAACTACAGCAGATAAAGTTTTTATAAGATCAGATTGGTCGACCTTACCAAAAGATGAACAACCCGAACTATTATTTCCATTAATAACCCATCATGTAGCAAGAAGATATCGAATGGACGAATCTTCCACACCACTATTTGTACTTTATCCACATATTTTCATAAATGGTAAGCGAGCCACTGTCGATCTAAAGGATTTCCCTAAAACTTCAAATTATTTAGAAAAGAACAGGATTACTCTTGAAGCGAGAGATTATGTGATCTCATCTGGAAGAAAATGGTTCGAGATATGGGTTCCGCAAGATCCAAATGCATGGTCAAAGCCAAAGCTTATCTTTAGAGATATTTCCGAAAAACCAACCTTCTGGATTGATGTAAATGGTGGAATAGTAAATGGTGATTGTTATTGGCTAGTCAGTAATAAGCCAGATCATGATGAATTGCTCTGGTTAGCCTTAGCAATTGGCAATTCTTCATTTATAGAATGGTTTTATGATCATTCATTTAATAATAAATTGTATTCTGGCAGAAGACGTTTTATGACCCAATACGTTGAAAAATTTCCTCTACCACAGCCCAACACGGAATTGGGGAAGGAAATTATACGATTAGCAAAAATGGCTTATGACAAGGTTTTATCAAAAGAACTTGTGACAATCGAAAAAGATCTCGATTTATTAATATGGAAAGCTTTTGGCTTATCAGATGAAGAAATCCCTCGGTAGTGGTATCTGTAATTTTGTGTTTTTTACTTTTCCAGCAAACTGAGTAAACCTGTTAAAGAAATCTTCCCCAGTCGTAAGAAAAAGATGTGTAAGCGTCACTTTAGTTCCATCCAAAACCGCATAAAATATTGCATATCTTACATCGCAATGCCTAACTGCTTTATTTTTCAGCCTAGGTATATCAAGTGGCTCAACACTAGAAGGCAATACTAATCCCAAGTCAATTGTAGGAGACATCTGTAATTTTACTTCAACCAATTGGTTCAAAATATCAGGAAATTGCCCACCATCATGATATTCAGAAAATCCGAGAGATTCACAAACAAATTGGTGAAGAATGGCGCCCCTATTTCTCTCTTGATCACGTCCAATATCTACAAATTCTTTACCAACAAGTATTTTTAACCGATTAAAAACTTCTAATATTGGAAGCAAACATTCTGCAATTGGCGGTTTATTAGGACTTAGATGAAGCGTTTGAGAAAAATCCGTATTATCCCCAATTATTTCTTGAACATTACCTGTATCATAAGGGCTTATTAGCTCAAACTGCTTATCGGATAAAACAATACGAGCTTGATACTTTTGTGTTAATGTGCCAGTACGATCAAGTGAGGCAAGACTTTCACCAGTGATTACCTTTATCTTGTCGATAATATCATCTTCTGTTAAATGAATTATCACATAACGACGAGATGGGGAAATTTCCTCGTTCCAAATTTGCAGGTTATTCGATTTTTGAACATACGTATCAAAAGATTGTCCAGGGAACCGAGGTTGCGTCTTTTTAAATGAATCGGGGATTGGATACCCTAATGCTTCGCAAACTGCTTGCTTGAGAACTTTTGATCTAGTTCTTAAAGGTAAATCCTTTAAGGACAACCCCATTAATCCTTTCTGCAACAAGTTTTCCAATATATCTATTGGAATCCATAGATTGGGATCACCAATTTCCACGGGATCATAAATAGTTTTTTTGCTCTCGGAAATTTTTTGGACAAACAAATTTTCATCATGTATTGGATATTGCATTATTTTATTCATCCCTCGGAGTTAATAATTCGCAAACCTTTACGCCCAAACCTTTCGCCAATGTATCTAAAGTTGTAAGCGTGACGTTTCTTTCGCACCTTTCGACAGAACCAATGTAGGTTCTGTGAAGATGGCATATATCAGCCAATTCTTCTTGCGATATTCCAAGTTTGTGTCGAAAATATCGCAGGTTCTGGGCTAAGATATCAATTAGTGGGGATTTTGGAGCCATAGTTTCGACCTTCTCTCAATAGGATATTAGTATTATGATGTCTATAAGTCTACAGACTATAAGTAGCGTTTATTGGCTATGCATTTTTGTAAAGAACATAATTTCAGCTTGGATAACCGCATTTCTATTGTTATAATCAAAGTACAATTGAATGGAATGCTAAGACAATTCCAAAATTTGAACGTCGGCTTGTTAATTTAGGCGCACTTCCTTAAGGTGCAATTACTATACTGAACGTTGGCCTGTTTATTTCCGCCCGGGTGCAATGTTCGGTATTTTTGTTTTAACACGCAAAAACCGAACCGGCACAACCAGGGGGAATGGATCGCCGGCAAGTGTTGCTGATTGCGTGAAAATTCCCAGAAGTTGACCTTGCACCCATCACCTTCCCAAAGCGAAGTGCGCAGCGGGAGCCGCTCAACAGAGTCCAGCTGATCTATTGAGCGCACGGCAGCGAGATTTGACCGTACTCTTGCTGGTCCGTGGGCCTCACACCAAACGGTCACCCTGTCCGATGGATAGGGCGCCCATCCCTGGGTGTGCAGCCGAATCGGCTGTCTGAACGAGGCAAGTACAACAAAACGCCCCATTTTTAGAAAGGGGTTCCCTTAAGGAAACAAAGGGAAACAACCAGAAACGGTAAAAAAGCCGTTCGAACCCGATTTAAGCGTAAACAGGCAGGTGCAGAATTATGTCACAGCAAGGTGGATTATCTTATCAAATGATGAAAGCGCTCCAGGCAATCTTTCGACCTGGTGGCAGCCGGCACGAAGATAAACAACATGGACGCAATCAGGATGTGATCCGCAGTATTGGAACCATGCAAAGCATGGTAGCGGATGTACATGAAT
>CAZIGB010000061.1:0-7266 GCA_964539005.1 uncultured Gammaproteobacteria bacterium
ATTTAGGGCGCCCTTGCCAGTCGGCGAGAAGCCTTTTGTTAGTTCTTCTTTGTCGGGGTAGCCGTCCTGATCCGTATCTGCCTGGGTCTTGTCGGTGCCAAGGGCGATTTCCAGATTGTCGACCAGGCCATCACCATCACTGTCGGGACCTGTGAGCGTTTGATCGGCAGGTTTGATCTTGGCAATATTTTTATCACTGATACCGATGCCGTAGCCGCGCATGATCTCATAAGCATCCTCGGGTCGGCCCAGGTAATGGCGGCTCAGAGAGAGGGGATTTATGTACCAGGCTTCGCCGTTTTTTTCGACCTGGAGCAGGATGCGGCCTGCCAGACGCTGGTTCAAGCTCTCTCCGGCTTGGATGAGATTATGATGGAGAAAGATGAGAAAAAAAAGAAGAAGAAGGAAAATAGCGGAATTTTGGATTTTTTTCTGAAAGCTCATATGGAATACATTGACCAGATATTACAAACCGGCGAATAAGCCCAGAGGAAGGGGCTTTCACAATAGCCGAGAACGACGGAGCCGACTTGGAACATTCCTGTGCCCATGGGTAAATAAGAAGGAGTCCGGCAAGCGTGAAGAGAGGAGTTCAGAGTCTTGCCGTAGATGGGGGCAATGATGTTCTGATCCCAGGAGCCGCAGCCACAGAGCGAACAAGCGCTACAGGTGGTAGTGTTCATGCAGACAGCCATCGGGATCTGGGCGGAGACTCGGCCAGCAAAGACGAAGATGCCCATGGCTTTGACATTGACTGCGTAGGCTGAGTAGAGAGAGACGATTAGTAGGCAGCTAAAAGCCAGATAGGGGTTCAGGCGCTTGTGTAAAATTCTCTTGTAATCTTCTTTGTTGTGCATAAGTCAGGTCTATGACTTCCAATAATAGGAGTGAATATGTTATAATGATAACATAAAAAAGTAATTGTGTATAATCTCGATCGGGAAAAACTGATAATCCTTATTTTAGCTTTGCCTCTTTTGGCAGGAGCTTTGTTTCTGTCTCTTTGGCGAGAGGGTGTTTTGGCTAGCTGGGCAGCTGGCAATCAATACGGCGAGTATAATACGGAGACGGTCTATTCTCGCTGCGAGTGCGCAAATTGCAATTGTAATGACACGGGCAAAAAGCTGATTTCTTTCAAGGGGCCGGACGCGGAATGCGAAGACTATGATACCGAAGAAGATCGGATGCGCTGTTATTACAATAATGCCCAGGCCTCTTTTGCTTGCCCCTATCTGGAAAGTGAGCAAGAAGTGAATGACTGCTTTGAAAAATATAATGGCAAGGTTTTTAATTATTATCAGGGCGGAGCCGGTACTTTGGTAACGAATCAATCCTACACGACCGGCGGGACCCGTATGTATCTCGGCTGTACAGATTGTGAGAAAGAGCACCAGATAATGACTGGCACCGATGAGCATAGCAGTAATGTCATCACTTTTCGTGATTCTAGCCGCGATGTCCATTATGGCGGTGATATCCGGATGATGGGCCAGATCAATATCCAGTCCGAGTTGGGCGGGGCTTATTTTGGCTCTGATGTAAAATATGGCGAGAAGGACCTGGGTAACGGTGTCAAAGGGCAGGGGCTGGTCCATTATGATAATTTCAACGGGATGAATCTGAATGGTTGCGGCGATCTCAAGGTAATGGCTAACCACCACAATCTGATAACCGTACCCGGTGAAGAGAGAGAAACCTTTGGCGATATCGAGATCGAGAAGGGACTCGAGGTCAATGGAGATATAAAGATGGATCGCCTCTATTTCCAGGGGCGCAAGCTGATCTGGTCACAACCGATCCGCGGAGAGTGGGTCCTTTATTATAAGACTGGGCCCGAAGGACCGGGTGAATGTGACGCGCCGGATCTGCCGCGGGATACGCCACCGAATCCGACCCCGCCTCTGGCTGGTATGGGTGATGTAGGACCATCGCAGCGTTATTATAATGGGAGCGAGGGTAATGGTGTGGCTGCAGGTGGTGGTGGAGCGACAAGTGGTGGCTCAGCTGGTGGTGGAAGCAGTAGTGGTGGAACAAGTGGAGGGGGCACGAGCGGTAGCACAGCTCCGCCTGGTGAAGCTTCTGAAATTCCAGGTTATAGCTCAAAAATGACTGTCCAGTGGAGTGGTGCTCAAGTCTCTGTGGATAAGATTCTTCAGCGCAAATTCGTCTTTTCCGGGACAGGTCCGGATTATGGCCCTAGTTTGCTTTTTGTTTTTAGCGATGGCCAGAGACTCTCTGTACCTAATTCCTCCCAGATGCATATCGGTAGTAGCAAAGCGCGAAAGTTCCAGCCAGGGGGCACTAGCGAAGTGCCATCGATGGAAGTCTATGCTGATCGGGGCTCTTCTCCTACCAGTGTAACTCTCTATTATAATTGATAGGAAAAACCGGATTATGTTAAAAAAACAGGCAAAGGCGAATATTTCCAAGAAGCGGATCCTTATGGCTCTAGCTCCGCTTTTGGTTTTTAACGCTGTCCTGGCGATCGATCTGGTCGTCTCCAAGAATAGCGCCTGGTCCCAGATTCATGATCCTTATGAATGGGGCGATGATGATCGTCTCTACACGGCTAAACGTTCGCAAGAAATCAAAGCAGATGGGCAGTATCTTTTTGGCTATATGGGGGAGGACGCTAATTGCTGGAATCTCAAAGAGAAGCACCTGATCGATGCTTGCCTGCTCCGTTATCCTTATGGTGGTCAGGGGACTATGGTGATGGGTGGTAATCTAGTCGTGAGCGGAGCTGAAGCCCTCTATATGAATAAATATGACGCAAAGGGCATGAATTGGCTGATGAGTACTTCCAGTGAGCCTTGGGGCAATGCGCTCGGGACTTATTATGGTACCAGCACTGATACTTTTTATGGAAACAATCTCTTGGCCGATGGGACGATCCGGACTGGCAAGATCGATTTTACCGCTGCTTCGAGCGGAGTCGCTTTTTCGGAAGACACAGCCACTTATGTCGATGATCATCTTTTCTGCAAGTCTGATTCGGTTGTTTTTTATAACAATGAGGAGAATGCGCTCAGTAATTATCTTCGCGTCACTGATCAGGATACTTGTCAGCGCTGCACGATCGCGCTTCCGGATCGGCCCACGGTTTCGGCTTGCGGGATCGGCGAAGTCGGTGAGGGCTATCGTTTCCTTATGTCCGGTAATCTCGATGTCAAAGAGAACCTCAAGGTCAATGAGCAGATCCGGATCTGTCTGCGGACAGCCGAGTGCGAAAAGGCTTGTTGTCGGGTGGCTGAGTATCATGTTGATCCGGACGTGGGTAATTTTGTCGGTAATAGCTGTGAACAGTCACCCTGCGCGGCGGAAAAGGCCGATCTTTTGACTTGTGTGGGTAATATGCAAATTCCTGATCCGGATCGCAAATATTGCTATCCGCAGCCCTATGAGCATGCCGAATATGATGAAGACGAGCCGGATTTAGAGTCCGAATATTACAAAGAGGACCACGTGGGTGGTGACATCTGGTTTGATGAAGATCGCGATTATGAAGATTAAGATGAAGAATAGCTATCAGAAAAAAATATTTGTTGGTATCGGTGGGAGCGGGCTGCTACTGGTCTTGGCTATGAGTCTGTCTTTATTGTATGTTGATACTGGCTGCGGTCAGCCCCTCGCTCTCTGGGAGAAGGCTTTTAGCTATGCTTTTGCCGCGCCTTATCAGCCGAGCGACCAAGGGGTTTGCCAGGTCAAGTATGAGACTTATCAGCTGGCGGGCGGCTACATCCAGAAACCGGTCCAGGGTAACAAGGAGCAGAGCCAGACCTTCCAGGGTTATGACGTTTATGAATATCTGTACCCAGCTAGTCCGGAGAAGAATGATGATAGGCGCAAGAAGCTTTATTCATTCAATAAGAACGGAAGCGTGGCGGTGGCGGGTAATACGGTTGTCCAGGGTGATCGGACTCTTCTTTTTAATGAGTATGATAATGCGACGATCGGCCTGGCTAGTCACAATGATTATGCCGGCAAGAAGGTAGAGGATCGTCATTTTGTCCAGATGAAGCCGCGTAGTCCGGATGTCCTCCTACAGGGCAATGCCGATATCAATGAGACTTGGAATCCTTATGATAAGAGCGGTCTCGGGCCGAGCGTTTTCTTCAATCCGAATGAGGTCGAGATGCAGATGCAAGAGCAGTTCAGCTTGGGGGACACCAGGAAAGATGCGATTATCAAAACGACCCTAGATAGCGACCAGGCTGATTATATCTGGGTGGAATATCTGAATAATGAGATGCTGACTGAGACGCCGGAGATCTCCTCTACTTCGGGGTCGATGAATTTTGAAGTCGGTACCGGCGGCTGGGGTAGTTCGGATTTCAAGCTGATGAATGCAACGGCTCTCCTTCGCAAACACCCTTTCTTCTACGTCACGGATATGGGCAATCGACGGGTGCTTCGTTTTGATACGGATCTCGGCCAGATCGTGACACTGGGCAAGCCAGATTGGAATTGGAATCTGGCTGGCATTACGGCGGATGACGATGAGTACATGTATATGACCGACCGGACCATGGGGACCGTCATAAAAACAGATATTGCCGGCGGTGGCTGGCAAGAGTCTTATCGGGATGTTGATGATTATCAATCGCGACTCTTTCTCAAGGGCTCAGAGAATTTCAAGGTTGACAAGCAGAAAGATGACAAGGCGCTTGATGTTCTGGTCGATGATTGCGGCTATAATGCCCATCAGTTCCGGGCGACTTCGACCAGCGGCTCGATAGAGATCGATGAGGAGACTGGCCGACCTTTTATGCAGTCGACCGAGGATTGCGCCTTTGGGGGTGATTGTTTTGCCTTCAACGGCCGAGAAGTGCTCCAGACGGGTGATAATGCGGCTTGGAATTTTAAAGACGATTTTTTTACGATCGATCTTTGGGCGCGTTTCGACACCTTAAACAAGAACATGGCCCTGGTTTCCCATCCGGATGCTTATCTTTTTGAATGGCTACAAGCCGGCCCACAATCGGTCTTGCAATTCGCTTTTCTAAACGAGGATTATACTTATCAGCATTTCAAGCAGCCCTGGCAGCCAGAAGTCGGTAAATGGTATCATCTTTCTATTGTCCGTAATATCAATAACGAGCTGGTCATGTATGTGGATGGCGAGCAGCTGGGCCAGCCCCTGCCCATAACGGGCAAGCTATTAGATGGAACCAGCGGTTTCCAGGTCGGTGGCTATCTCGAGCGCAAGGAGATGGTCGGGGCGATCGACAATGTCCGGGTGGCTAGAGGCCGCACGGATTGGTCGGTTGATTATTCTTTCCGTTACCAGTTTTCCGATCCCAAGGGTATAATCCTGGCTCCTTGCAAACCGATGCCCAAGCTGGCGCCAGGCAATAGCGAGTGTCTTTATGTGGCGGACTCTGGTAATGGCCGTATCGTCATGCTGACCAAGGACTTTAAACAATGGTGGAGCTTCGGGAGCGAGGGGGGCGGTAAATTCCAATTCAAAAACCCGTCTGATGTTTATTTTTTTGCCGGTAATTTCTATATCACTGACACTGGCAATGGTCGGGTCATAGAGACTGACATGGCGGGTATGCAGGATCATTTCAAAGGTGAGAGTAGGGGTACATGGTCGGAGATATATAAAAGTGATAGTCCAGGTCTGTCTGGTGTGATGGTAGATGGTGAGAAGACCGTGATTACTGATGCTTATAATGGGGTAGTGATAAAGAATAAAGAAGTGATCGGCTCGAAGAATCCTTGGAACAAGCTTTTCAAATTCAATAGCCCGGTCGATGTCCAGCCGGGGAGCCGGGGCAAGGTTTTTATCCTTGATGGAGTGAGCAATACTGATTTTTCTACCCATGTCGGGGATCGAGCCATGGATCTGTATGGCACGAGCCAGAAAGAGGGCATCAATACTCGCTTCAATACCGGCGGAGTAAATGTTAAGGAAAAGGTCAGAGCCCAGGGAGTGATCGCTAAGCTCAATGAGCCGGATTGGCAACGCTGGATCGGGGATGATCTCGGCCCGGGTGTGGCTCATTGTCCTAATATCTGTAATGAGGGCGGAGCCTTGAATGTGCCAGAATGCACCTCTTATTCTGGATTGGGGCAAGAGCCAGAATGTCCGGAGAGCGAGTGTATCGGGCAGTGGGATTGGGAGCTTCATTGGCCTTTTTGCCGGACTTTTGAAGCGTCTTATGAGGTGGTACGAGTCTGTGATGACGTTAGCTGGGAAAATAATAGCACTACAACACCAGCGACTGGTAATAATCCAGGCGATGAAATCGATGGTTGCACCAGCTGGCATAATGAGTGCTACACCTATTGCACGCCGGTCGAGCATGATTGTCACGAAGGGATCGCGGTTGATTATGAATTCCTCGAGACGGGTCCGCCTGATTGGATTGAAACGGGCGCAGGGATCGAGTATCTGACCCATGGTGAAGAAAATAATTATGAGCCGAATGGTGAGTGCTACGCCGGCTCGGGCTTTGGCCAGCCGGAGGAAAGGAATGATTGGTATATATTGGATGGCCAAGGAGAATAAATATGGATAAGAAAAAGAAAATCGGCGCAGGACTGGCTGCTCATTTCCAGGCTCTCTGCCAGGAGGCGGGTCTTTCGCCCAAGAAAAGATTCGGCCAGAATTTTTTGCTGGACGAAGAGATCTACGAGCGGATGGTGGATTATGGCGAGCTTCAGCCAGGAGAGACCGTTCTCGAGGTGGGCCCGGGACTAGGGGAGCTGACCAAGCGACTGGCTCGTCGAGCCAAAGAGGTGCTAGCCGTGGAATATGATGAGGACCTAGCTCGGATCTTGCCCGGAATCATGAAAAAAGAAGGAGTCGAGAATGTCCAGGTCATCCAGTCTGATATTCTTTTGTTTGAAAAAGACCGGCCCTATGACAAGATAATCGCTAATCTGCCTTATAATATCAGCGCCAAATTTTTGAGCCAATATCTGGCAGAGAGGAAGCGGCCGAAGCTGATGGTGCTTTTGCTCCAGAAGGAGGTGGTCGAGCGTATCTGCGCTGGACCGGGTCAGATGAGCTTGCTTTCGCTCTCGGTCCAATATTTTGCCTTGCCGGAGCAATTGGATAAGGTTCCGGCCCGTTCTTTTTGGCCGGCTCCTAAGGTGGATAGCTCTATAGTCCGGCTCCGGACCAAGAATGATTTACCTGATCTGGGTGGAAAAAGCGAGCGGGATTTCTTCCGTCTGGCCCGGATCGGCTTCAGCGCAAAGCGGAAGATGCTCAAGAATAATCTGGCTTCAGGCCTTCATATTAGTGAGCTTGTC
>CAZIGB010000062.1:0-7225 GCA_964539005.1 uncultured Gammaproteobacteria bacterium
GGTCGTCCACGACCAAGGCCCGAATCGGAACAATGGCACCATCACCGGCGCGGTCTGGAAGAGTGGCAATGAATGCAATAAAGGCTCTGCCCAGGGTTCGGCTGAGGAGAAGTGTTTGTATTTTGATGGGGTCAATGATTGGGTTTCTTATTCTTCCCCAGGCGCTGATAATTATCCTATTTCTTTTTCGGTTTGGGCAAAACCAGAAACATTAGCACAGAACGGCATTATAATGGGCTATGACGGTACCAATGTTGAACAAGCCTTTGGCATCTACAGTGATGGCGACAAGATACTCCTTACAAACGATAACTACGGTCTGACTGATATTAGTCGATATTTAACAGCCCAGAAATGGCAACATTGGGTTTTGACTTTTGAGAGTGCAAGTTCCTTCCATTTTTATCTGGACGGCATTGAAATCCCTTTAGTCTCAGTTACAGATAGATACGATGTTATAAATAGCAATATCGGAGCAAGAGATAATGGCAATCAGCGTCAATTTAAAGGCTACATCGACGATCCAAAAATATATAATTACGCCCTAACCGCCGAACAGATCAAGCTGGATTACAATGGCGGGGCGGTGGGTTTCCGTTAAAATATATGCATATCAGTATCGAAATCATATCTTTGCTAATCTTTAGCTTTTATTTTTACAAGGCCTGGAAAGATAAAGGCTTGGCCTTGCTTTTGGCAGCCGCGGCCTTTGCTTTTGTATTTGAGAATGTCAGCATTATCATCTCAGCCGGCCAGTCGGGCAATTACTATTATAGCGATTCTTTCCGCCTCTTTCTTTTTGAGACCCCACTTTTTATCATTCTGCTCTGGTCGGTCATCATCTATAGCTCTTATCACATTATTAAGCGTCTGGTCAGCGGTCCGGCAATCTATTTTTTGGCGCCAGTCTATGTTTTAATGCTTGATATCGTCCTCGATCAGATCGCTACCGGGCTCGGACTCTGGACCTGGGTCGGTTTTGAGCATTACATAGGACTATACAGCGTCCCAGCTGCTAATTATATCGGCTGGTTGCTTCTGCCTTTCTTTTTTCTCCTGATCTGGGATTACTGGTCGGACCGCATCTGGCGCTGGCTGACGCCTTTTCTCGCTTTTATTGCCTATGCTCTCTTTGCTTTTCCTCTCTATCTTGCCAAAGTCCATTTTTTTGACCATGATCCACGCCTCCAATACGGTATATTCTTTCTTATCCTCGGCCTTATTGCTTCTTTGGGAATCTATCTCTATGAGCCGAGCGATAGATCGCATCCTCGCGACCGAGCCTTGTTTTTAGTCCGACCCTTCATCCATCTCTTTAGCTTGCTTTTCTTGATCATAAATTTCAAGACAGAGCTTGTCTGGTTGGTCATAGTTTTTGTTTTTATCATTAGCTTGGAAGTCTTGGTTTTTTGGGAGTATAAAAAAATAGACTCCTAGAGTCTATTTTTTGTCTTTTTTCAAGAGTATTGGCGTTCATTGTCTGGCTTATCGATCTTTTTGGCCTTTTCCTGGCAATAGAGCTGGCGGTGACCAGGGGATACCTGGGTGCTTAGACTTTTTTGGGTCTTTTCGAGTGCGGCCATTCTTCTTTTTAGCGTCTCGATCTCCTTATTAAGAGCGAGAATATCTTCGTTATAGGCATTCTTGATGCTATCGAGGCGCTGTTCGATGCGGTTCAGGTCTTGTTTGAGTGAAAAGATTTCTTGTCTGAGCATGTCGAGGGCAGATTTTATATCGGCAATGTCCTCTCGAATGGATTTAATTTTCTGCTCGATCTTTTCTTCAAGTTTTTCCTCAAGCTTCTCTTCAAGTTTTTCCTCAAGCTTCTCTTCAAGTTTTTCCTCAAGCTTCTCTTCAAGTTTTTCCTCAAGCTTTTGCTCGATAATTTCTTCGACTCTGGCTTCCATCAGAGCAAAACCGTTATTCACGGCAATGGCCAAATCTTCTATCATTTTAGCAAGCTCGCGATTGCTTGGTTCAGGCTTGTTCATAAGCTTATTATAACTTAGAAATAATAGCAGGTCAACGGGCTAGGATTAGCCATTTTTTTATTAGCAAAAATTAGTGATATATTGTATAATATAAAGAGATGAATATCAGGATCGAAAAATTCGAAGGACCGCTAGCTTTACTGCTAAAGCTTATCGAAAAGGAGGAAATGGACATTACCGAGATAAGCTTGGCTGGTATTGCTGATGAGTTTGTCGATTATATCCGGCAAGCAGACAATATCGACGCCGAGGAAATGGCGGATTTTTTAGTGGTGGCGGCCAAGCTCCTGCTCATCAAATCCAAAGCGCTTCTGCCTTATCTATATCCGGAAGAAGAGGCTGAGATCGAAGAATTCGAGCAGGAGCTTCGTATTTACAAGGAATATCTGGAAGCGGCCAAGCAGGTCGAGCAGCTGCTTGGGAAAAAGAAATTCATGTTTCAGCGCGAGTTCAATCGCAAAGCCGTGGCTCTGGACAAAGCTTTTTCTCCGCCAGCAGGACTTTCGACTGAGCTAATGAAAGAATGCTTATCGGCTCTTGTTTTGCGTTTGCGCCCAGCAGAAAAGCTCAAGGAAAAGCGGCTCGAGAAAAAAGTCAGTATTGAGGACAAGATAATGAGTATCCAGGCTCTCCTTTCGAAGCGGATCCAGCTCAGTTTTCATCAGCTATTCGAAGTAGCGGATAATAAGACAGACGTGATCGTCTCGTTCCTCGCGGCGCTGGAGCTGATGCGGCAGAGAGAGGTGCGGCTCGAGCAGGCAGAGATGTTCGGCGAGATCCGGATCGAACGTTGGTAATTTTTGAATCAGATATATGGAAGCAAGACTTGAAGCCCTATTATTCATATCAGCCAAGCCGATCGCGATCAAGCAATTGGCCGAGGTTTTGGAGTGCAAACCCGAAGAAGTAGAGGCCGCTGGCAAGGCTTTGCAAGCAGAATACGCTGAAAAGGGGAGAGGGATCCAGATCGTGAGCAATTCGGGCAAACTGCAGATGGTCTCGGCTTCGGAGCATGCGGCTCTGATCCAGAAATTCCTAGCTGATGAGACGAGTGGCGAGCTCTCTCGGCCAAGCCTCGAAACTCTGACTATCATCGCCTATCGCGGCCCGATCCGCAAGATCGATCTGGAGCGGATCAGGGGCGTGAATTGCAGTCTGATCATCCGCAATCTCCTTCTCCGGGGCCTGGTGGAAGAAAAGAAAGACAAGGAAGAATCGAGCTACGTCGTCACTTTTGATTTTCTCCGTTTTCTCGGCGTAAGCGACGTCAAAGAGCTGCCCGATTATGAACGTTTGTCAAAGGAAGAAACATTGAATCAAACACTTGACGATTGACTTGTGATAATTCGACTGTCAAAAAGTCAATTGTCAAAAGTTAATTGTTATAATCCCCATGCTAAAATTAAAAAACCTTGTTTTTGTGTTTTCCGGAATCGCCGTTACCGTGCTATTTCTGGATGCTTATGCGAAAGAACAGGCTCAAGTGGAGCCTAATGGATCAATCTCGTCCCAGTCTGGTCGCGTCCTGGGTGTGAGCGAAGAAAGAGGCTTGCCAGAGGCCCAGCCGGCCCGTTTGCCGGCTGAAGAAGAATCGATCGTGCCCGAGCTCGATAAGAGCAACTTTGCTCCGCTCTTCAAGGAAGGGGCGGCTAAGCCTGAATTCGAAGCGGAGAGTGTCGCGGTGATCGATGCCGCCAGTAATAGCCAGCTGTACGGCCAAAAAGAGGACAAAGTCAGGGCGATCGCTTCGATCAGCAAGCTCATGACGGCCCTGGTCCTCGTGGATCAGGATCCGGATTGGGATAGCTATTATCTGATCCAGAATGATGATCGGGTCGATGGTGGCCGCATCTACGTGAAGCCGGGCGAAGAGGTCGCGATCCGGGATCTGCTCTATGCCAGCTTGGTCGCCTCGGATAATACGGCCTCACGCGCGCTGGTCAGCGCCAGCGGTCTTTCTTATGAAGAGTTCATCAAGCGGATGAACGAAAAGGCTAAAGCGCTCGGACTCATAAATACTTCCTTTGCTGATCCGGTAGGCATCAGCAGCCGCAATCTCTCGACCGCGGCCGAAGTCGCCGTGATGGTGAAAGAGGCTGTGGGCAACGGTGTGATCCGTGATTGTTTACTCAAGGACCGATACAGTTTCAAGACCAAGTCCGGGACGAGCAAGACGGTCAATTCGACCGATGTCCTCTTGGATGATTTCCAGGGCGGCGGTATCCGTCTCCTCGGCGGCAAGACCGGCTACACGATCGCGGCCGGCTATTGCCTGACTGCCATGTTCGAGGATCTCTCCGGCAACAAGGTCGTTACGGCCGTGCTCGGCAGTCCGAGCTTGTCCAGCCGTTTCTCCGACACCAAGAAGCTGGCCAATTGGGCCTACAAGAGCCATGAGTGGCGCCGTTAACATTTCTTAGTATTGATCAAAATAATATGCCAAAGAGAAAAATAGTTATCGCGAACTGGAAGATGAAGCTCTCGCTTTTCGAGACGACAGAGCTAGCCAAGCGCATGCTCGTGAAGCTGTCCGATATCGAAGAAGTCGATATGGCGATCGCGCCGAACTTCTTGTCCTTGGAAAAAGTGGCGGCTATCTTGGCGGGCAGCCGGATCCAGCTCGGGGGGCAGGACGTCTTCTGGGAGACCCAGGGCGCTTATACGGGCGAGATTTCAGCCACGATGCTAAAGGAAGTTGGCTGTTCCTTTGCGATTATCGGCCATTCGGAGCGGCGGAAATTTCTCATGGAGAACTATGAGATGATCCATCGCAAGATAAAGACCGTGCTGGAGGTGGATGGCATGACACCGGTAGTCTGTATCGGTGAGAACTGGGAAGAGCGCAAGACGGATCGCCGCGATTTTGTCCTTTTTGATCAGCTGCAACAGGCCCTGGGCGGCATCAAGCTCACGAGCGGGCGTAAGATAGTCATTGCCTATGAGCCGATCTGGGCGATCGGTTCAGGCACGGCGATCGAGCCGGAGGAGGCGGAATACGCGCACAAAGTCATCCGTTTGACTCTGAATGACATGTTCGGAGTGGAAGCGGTCGAGGAGAATTTCCAGATTATCTACGGCGGAAGCATCAATAGCAATAATGTCGTCGGTTTTCTCGGTCTTGATAATATCGATGGTCTTTTGGTCGGAGGCGGCAGCCTGGATGAGGATGAGTTTTATAAAGTCATAAAGGCCTTTGCCAGATAAAAAGGGGCTGTTTGACGGCTTCTTTGCTATCTGCTATAAGAATATAGGCGAATAAGAAAGAATAAATATGTTGGATCATATCAAGAATATTATCAAGGAGGCAGAAGAAGGCGGCTATGCGATCGGGGCTTTCAATATCCATAATTTCGAGACCGTGCTCGGCGTGGCTCGGGCAGCCGTGCGGCACCGTTCGCCGGCTATCATCCAGGTTTCGGAGGGAGCGATCGAGTATATGGGTCTCAAGCCGATCACCCATATCGTTTCGACTGTGGCCAAGAATACGGCGGCAGCGGCGCCGATCGCGCTCCATCTCGACCATGGACGCAGTCTGGATGCGGTCTTTGGCTGCATTAATGCCGGTTTTTCTTCGGTCCATATCGATGCCTCGCATCTGCCACTAGACGAGAATATCCAGCTGACAAAACAGGTGGTTGAATTTGCCCATGCCAAGGGCGTCTGGGTCCAGGGAGAAGTGGGAGCGATCACGGGCGGGCACGGAGTCGTGGCGGGCCGGCTCGGCGATATTCCGATCGCCAAGGCGGACGAGGTCGAGCGCTTTGTCCAGGAGACCGGGGTCGATACGATCGCGGCCGCGATCGGGACAGCCCACGGGGTATACGAAAACGAGGATATCCTGATCGATCTGCTCAAGGAGATAAAGACGCGGACTAATGTGCCTTTTGTCCTGCATGGCGGCTCGGGAGTAGCGGAGGAAAAGATCAAGGCGGCGATCGCGAATGGCGTCAATATCATCAACATCGGTTCGGATATCAAGATCGCATTTTGCCGCACCTTGGTCGCACTCTGTAAAGAAAACCCGGAAGAAACGGATCCGCGCAAGCTCCTGGCGCCGACGATCGAGGCGGTAGCTGAGGTGGTGGGGGGTCAGATGAAGCTTTTTGGCAGCGCTGGCCGGGTGGCTATGAGTGATCTGGAAACCTAAGATTTATGTTCGATATTATCCCTCTTATCATAATCCTTGCAACTCTAACCGTGATCATCGTGATCGCGGTCAGGAAATTTCCGATGCTGGCTGCTTTGGATGTGGAGACTATCCAATCGGAAAAGGAAGCCATCATCAAAGAACAGATCATCGGCAAGCGCATGAAGCGCAATATTATCCGTTATTATTCCAAGCTTGCTAATCTCTCAAAGCCTTTATTTGCTTGGCTTTTTTCTTTGCTCAGCTCATTTTACAAGAAATTGCTTGATTTCAAGGAGAATTACAACAAGCAAGAGAAGACAATCAGCGGTCCGAACGATATCGAGTCATTGCTCAGTAAGGCTGATGAGGCTCAGAGGGATGAGCGTTTTGAAGAGGCAGAGAAACGCTATATCGAGATCATCAGTGTCGATAGCCAGAATCTCCGGGCTTTTCGGGGCTTAGCCAAGCTTTACCAGCAGAAGAAACAATATCAGGAAGCAAAACAGACCTACGAGCATATCCTGAGGCTTTTAGAACATGAAGAGGTGCGCCAGCAGACAGTCGTCCCTGGTTCTACGGCGGCTACGGATAATTCTTATGTGGCGGCAATCTATTTTGATCTGGCTTCCTCGGCCAAGGACAATGAAGAATATCGAGCGGCTCAGACCGCGATCAATAAGGCTTGCGAGCTCGAAGCCAATAATCCGCGTTACCTTGACATGAAATTGGAAATTAGTATAATGAATAAGGATAAAATCGCCGCGGTCGATGCTCTTGCTAAGCTAAGAGAAGCGAACCCGGAGAATGGTAAGATTGGGGAGTTTGAAACAAAAATTAGAGAATTATAGCTTAAATCAGAGAGACGAGGCTTGCCTCGTCTGTACTATTGCCGAAATAGCTCAGCGGTAGAGCACTTCCATGGTAAATGAGCTGTAGTTGTAAGAATGCTAGTTTGATGCTAGTATAAGCAAAGAAGGTAGTAGTGGCCTACTGCATCCGTCCCGGATGTGGTCCACTAAAGAGGTATAAACAATTAAATATAAATGCCGAAATAGCTCAGTGGTAGAGCACTTCCATGGTGAGTCACTTGACTCTTGCCCTTTAT
>CAZIGB010000063.1:0-7192 GCA_964539005.1 uncultured Gammaproteobacteria bacterium
TTATGCCCATTCGTTTTTATCTTTTGCGTGTCTTTGCCCAGGAGCACATCAACGATATAATTGCGTCCGAAGCGGCTACCAGTGCGGAGGATGGCGGACATGATTTTTTTGGCAATATCGCTGGCGTCGAATTCTTCCCGGGTCGAGAGGCAGACATCACAGGCGCCACAAGCCTCTTTCCCCATCTCTTCGCTAAAATAGCTGAGCAGGAAACGTTTCCGGCAACTCATGAGCTCGCAGAAATCAAGGACTTGAGAGAGCTTTTCTTGCGCGACAGCCTGGAGCTTGGGTTCGTTGATCCGATTCAGGAAGAATTCATGTTTGCGGGTATCAGCGTAAGTGTAGAAAAGGACACAGCGACTCGGCAGTCCGTCCCGGCCAGCGCGGCCGATTTCTTGATAATATGATTCGAGTGTCTTGGGATAAGTGTAGTGGACGACCAAGCGGACATCCGGTTTGTCGATGCCCATGCCAAAGGCGATAGTCGCGCAGATGATATCGACTTTGTCTTTTATGAAGAGTTCTTGGACACGGCGACGTTTCTCGTTTTCGAGGCCGGCGTGGTAGGCGATTGCGTTGAAACTGTTGCTTCGCAGATTGTCGGCTAATTCTTCGGTCTCTTTGCGCGAGTGGCAATAGATGATTACGGATTGGCCTTTGTGTCCATCGAGCAGGGCGATCAGCTTGCGGAAAGCATCCTTTTTGGCAGTGACATCGATCCGCAGATTTGGCCGGTCAAAACTAGAGACGAACACTTGAGCTCGACTGATACCGAGATGACGGATGATGTCTTCCCGGACTTTTGGGGTGGCCGTAGCGGTCAGAGCGATCAGCGGCACAGCCGGCCACAGCTTTTTGAGCTGAGAGAGGTGGCGATAATCCGGTCGGAAATCATGGCCCCATTCGGAGATGCAGTGCGCTTCGTCGACAGCTAGGAGACTTACCTCTATCCGTTCGAGGAAGTCTTGGAATCGCGTCAGGGCAAAACGTTCGGGCGCGACATAGAGCAGTTTGATTTCCCCGGCCTCTATACGGGCAAGTATTTTATCGATCTCGGGGTCCGAGAGGCTCGAGTTGATGAATTCGGCCGCAATACCATTGGCTCGGAGAGAGTCCACCTGATCTTTCATGAGGGCGATCAAGGGAGAGATGACGAGGGTCAAGCCCGGTAGCATGAGAGCGGGGAGCTGGAAGCAGAGCGACTTGCCACCGCCAGTCGGCATGAGGACAAAAGCATCCTTGCCTCCCATAACGGTAGCGATTATCTCATCTTGAGGCGGTCGGAAACTGTCATAGCCGAAGTGTTTTTTTAGGATGGAATACATAGTAATTTTCAATTTTCAATTTGAAATTTTCAAACAATTTTCAATTCTAAATTTTTCAAACTGTTTCCTCTTTTTTAAAGGATTAAGTCATTAAATATTAAATCATTGTTTGAAAATTGAAAATTTCAAATTGTAAATTAAAAAACTTCCTTGTCTAAAAGATCCAAGGCTTATAGCATTTACAAAATTATTAGCAAGCTAGAGGTTATTTCTTAATCTTCTTGCTGATCGCTTTGCCCGCGATTATCCCGCCGAGGATGGCGGCGGCGCCAGCTACACCGGCAATGACCTTTTTCTTGGTTTTGTCATCGGCGGTTTCGTACTTCATCTTGAGATCTTTGACGACTGTCTCTAGTTCATCAAAACCTTGCTTGATCTTTTCGACAGCGATATCTTTGATCTCGCTTGAGTCTTTTTTGCTGCCACAGCGTGAGCTGGAGCTAGCTTTGCTGGTCTTTTCCATATTTTTTTTAGTTCTCGAGAGGCGAGCTGATCGCTGGCTTACGAGGACATTAGATAATCAGATTTTGCCATTGGCGGAAAGCATGATGGCTAGGGGGCGGGTAGGGCTGAATTTTGACAAAACGATATTGGTGATCGACATTATCGGGACCGAGAGGAACATGCCGACTACTCCCCAGATACTTCCCCAGAGTGTGAGGGAGGCGAGGATGACGAGAGGGCTGAGATTCAAGGATTTGCCCATGAAGCGCGGCTCGATAATGCTGCCGATCATGACTTGAATAAGTGTCAGTGATGTGAGGACGATGAGGAAAGGAAGAAAAGAGTCGAATTGGATAAGACTGATAGTAAGCGGAAAGATGACGGCGATAATCGAGCCGATAGTCGGGATATAGTTCAGGATATAGATAAGCAAAGCCCAGAAGACGGCCAGATCGACACCGACGAGATAGAGAATGAGAAAGCTGATCAGGGCGGTCGAAAGGCTGGAAATAGTCTTGATGCGGAGATAGGTGCGGATATCCTGGTCGATCGCACGGAGGGAAAGAAAGAAGCGTTCATAAGCCGCCTCTTCAGCAAAGACTTGGCGGAGCTTCTTGCCGAAGTTGCGGTATTCGAGCAAGAGAAAGAGGGTGTAGACTATGATCATGACCAATGAGCTGGCAGTCGTCGTGAATACTTTTGTAAGCTGGAGCATAAGGCCGCGCATATCGATCGAATCAAGGATCTGCCGCAGTCCGAGCGAGGCATCGAAGCCGGCCATGTCCAGGAAATTGTAGGAAAGATTCTTGAATTTGGCTTCGTAGTCCGGAGCGAGTTCGATCACGCGTCCGATATTGGAATTGAGCAGTGAAACGAGAATAGCCAGTCCGAGGATTAGAGTGAAAATAGCCAGGAGGATTGCAAGGGGCCGAGAAAATCGGAAGCCGTGGATCCCGAGTGAGCTATAGGCGGCTGAGAGTGTGATGATCAGATACCAGGCGGCGATGGCGATCGAGAAGGGTATGAAAAATGATTTTCCAAGGTAGAGGAGGAAGAAGACTAAAAAAATTATAATGCCGACAGAGGAAAGCCGTTTCAAGTCCATATTTTTAATTTAGTGACGATAAAGGTAGAGTAGGATCGCGGCAGCCATGGCGACGTTGAGTGATTCCATTTTATCAGCGATCGGAATGCGGACAAGCTGGTCGGAGAGGGCGATGATTTCCGGCCTCACACCATGGCTTTCTGATCCGAGAACCAGGCAGAAATCATTTTCAGTGATTTTTTTTCCGATCACTTCGCCTTGACTGACTACGCTCGTGATTATCTTTTTTCTATTCTTGATCTTTTTCAGGTAGTCTAGATCTTGGTCATGCCAGAGACGTACTTGAAAGATGGCATTCTTGGCTGCGCTGATAGCTTTTTGATTGTAAGGGTCAGCGCAATTTTCACTAAGAACGAGATTATGGAAGCCAAAAGCGATGGCGGTGCGGATGATGGTGCCGAGGTTGCCCGGATCATTCAAACTGTCTAGATAGAGACTGGGCATGTTTTCGTCGAGCGGTTTTTCAGTAATAGCATAGGTCGCGATGATTCCGGCGGGAGTATCCAGGCCTGAACAATGCTTGACCAGATCTTCGCTCAGATAGAAAATCTCAGTATCATTAGGGTCTGTGAACTTATCAGAAAAGTCAGGGTTTTTTGCCAGAAAGCCTTCCGTGAGATAGATGGCTTGGGGTCGATAGCTCATTGCCAAAGCATCCAGGATAATTTTCTGGTTTTCTACTGTGAAAAGATTGAATTCTTTGCGATATTTTTTTTCTTTGAGCTTGCGAAGTTTTTTTATCCGAGAATTGTTCTTGGTGCTCAATCTTTCTTTGATAATCATTTTTTTTTGGGGGTTTATTGCCTTTAATATACGCTAATTGGCGCATAATGTAAATATCAGGCTTTAGCTCTGGACAAATATTAAAAGATGTGCTAATATGGCACTAGGTAGCTATTTGGCTATTTGTTTCAGAAAATTTCTGGAGCGGGATTATTAAATGTAGAGATAAATTGATTTCTACCTTTTAGTATCCACCTAATTAATCTATCTTTACATCACGTATGCAAGGAACAATCAAGAAACTGACTGACAAGAACTTCGGTTTTATCAGACAGGATGGCGCTGGAGATCTTTTCTTCCACGCTAACAACCTCGACGGCATGGATTTTAATGACCTCCGCGAAGGTGACATGGTAACTTTCGAGATCGAAAAGACTCCGAAGGGCGACGCCGCTGTCAATGTACGAAAGGCTTAAAACTTTTCCTATAAGAAGAACAGGTCCCGATTGGGACCTGTTTTTTTTAGTGGTCTTTTTTGTGACTGTCAGCCCAGCGAATCCAGGGTTGGAGCGGACCGATTGCTCTAGGGGCATTTTTTGAGTGAATCAGTTCTTCGTTAAAAAGACTGAGCATATAGCCCCAGGCAAGTTCAACGCGCGGGGAAGCATTCGGCCGGTGTTTGATATAAATAAGGATTTCGGTGAGAACGGCAGGACCTTGCTCGAAAATAGCTTGTCTGGCTTCGCTCTTGTCCATAAGCGAGAAGATGTCAGTGCTTTTCTTGCAGATTTCATTTTCCAGATTTTCGAGCAAGGCGCAAATATTTCTGTCCATTCCCGATCCCTCCTTAAAAGTTTTTGGTTTGGCGGGCTGGCGCCGAAAAAGAACGAATTTGTTTGCAAATTAACACAAGGCAAGCTTTTTGTCAAATCGATGAAAAAAGCCGCTCATTTATCGAGCGGCTACTTTTTTATCTGGTTTATTGTTGATTTTCAGTCGTAGGAGACTTCAGCCTGCTTGAAGGCTTGGTCAATGGCTCCGGACCATTCGGGGTAGTCGATAGGCGAAGTGACGGCGTATCGAACATAAGCGCCGAAAGGGATGCCGGCAACACCGGTTTTTTCAATCAGCAGTTGGTTAAATTCCTTTCCGTCGCGTATCTTTTGGCCAAAGGCTTTTTGGGGTACTTGCCAGAGAGTGAAAAATCCGGCTTTGGGGCGGATAGCCAGGCGAAGGCCGTTTTTTTCGAGCAGGGCGATGAGGATATCCAGGCGCCGGGAATAGGTCAGACGTCTGGCTTCGATCGAAGCGTCATCGCTCCAGAGAGCTTCCATCACACCGGCGGCAGCAGGAGCAAAGAAACCGCTGTCGGTATTACCCTTGATAGTCGCGATGTCCATGAGGAAAGTTTTGGATCCGACGAGAGCGCCGATGCGCCAGCCGGTGCCATTGGCAATCGTCTTTGAGGCGGAAAAAAGTTCGGCCCAGCGCAGTTTGGGGTAGTCGACGGCGACTTCGGAAAGCAAGCTTGATTCTTCGTGCGCCAGCTTGGCGAGAGCCGCGTCGTTTACCAGCGCAATGCGGTTTTTCTGACAGTATTCACAGCATTTGCGCCAGAAATCTTTGCTCGCGACTTGGCCGCTCGGATTATGCGGATAATTGGCCATGACGAGTTTTACTCCCTGCTCGATCTTTGTGATGTCGAAGAGGAAACCATTCTCCGGATTCGTCTCCAGGGCAGTGTGCCTGGCTTTGAGATAGCGGCACTGGTCAGCCGGAGTCGAATAGCCCGGATCAGTCATGGTGGTGACATGGAGACCGTCGCGGCGAAAGAAGGATCCGCAGGCGGCGATGACCTGGCCGAGCATGGGCTTGATGCCAGGAATGGGCAGATGCATGATCTGCTCAGACTCGATGAAGGGCAAGAGATTGCGCTTGAGGTGGAGTTGGACGAAGTCTTCGGCAAAGTGAGGCACGCCTGGCGAAACATTGTCTTGATAAGAATGCATCTCTTCGGATTCGGACATGACTGCGGCTGAGCAGGCCAGTCGCGCGCTGATCAGAGCTGGGCCGACAGGCTGGCCGATCGAGAGGCGCCAGACAGGCAGGCCTTGGCTTTCGCGATTAGCGCAGGTCAGCTTAATTTTTTGGAAGATATTTTTTTCTCCAGGATTGATCCAGCTTTCTTGATTGTACATTTATTTCCTCCTTGGCTGATTGTGAAAAAACACTTAACTATGCCATTTTGGTATAGTCTGATGATTAAAGCATTTCGGGGCTATTTAGTCAAGGCGGGGTTGACTTTTAGGATTAAATGTGTTATATATTTAAATCCTTGTTCCTTAGGGCAATATCGCCCCAAAAAAACTCAGCAGGAGGAAAAAATGTCTACGGAATCGGCTTATCGAGTAGCGGCGGTGTTGTATGCTGCCAATCTGTCTGGAGAGTCGGAGCTTTTGCTGCCCGAAATCGTCCATAAGACCGGACTAAGCTATCAGGTCGTCCGTTATTGGATCGGAGTCTTTGAAATCCAGGGTTTTATCCGGGTTGATCGCTATGCTTATCGGGAAAATGCGATTAAGCGCAAAAACCGGCATGTCGTTGTCTATGTAAAAAGCCGGCGGCTTGCTCGTCTTTATTCCTCTTTGTGGACACGGGGACGGGAGACGGATTTCGTTTCTGACCTCTGGCATTTTCAGGGTTTGAGGCTCTGTCTGGCCGCTTAAAAGGCCAAGACTGCAAAATTCGAAAAAAATTGATTGTTAAAAAAAGGACTGCTCGATCGAGTAGTCCTTATCTATATCAAAAATAAACATTCTTCTTCTCAAAAAAGCCGTTCCCGGGAGAGAGGAACGGCCTTGTCTATTTTCGTTATTGGCTTATTTCAAGAGCTAGGCAATCAGTTATTATGATGTCTGACTCTTCTTTTTTTAGGCCAATGAGATAGATCGTCTGATTTTCCGGATCGACAAAGATTTTGGCTTTTCTCCAATCTTCTAGATACCAGAGCAGGACTTGGCGCATCAGTCCGAACTGGGCGGCATTGCTGGAGCCGATTCGGATTTCAGCTGCTTCTGATATTCCAGGATAGATTGGTATCTCGTCGTCGAAGCGGCCAGCTGGCTGAGTGGCGTAGTAATGACCGGTGCAGGTGGGGCAGCATTGATAAATCAGCCCCTGTAGATACATGTCTTCATCACTGGGTTCGAATTCGGGGTGTTCGGGGCAATTCAATCTCTTGGCAGTTTCCATTTCGTTTCCTCCTGTTTTGGAAGGGATTATTGGGAATGAGCAAATTTGATTTAAATTTACAATTTTCGAGCCTGATTGTCAAAATATTGCAAATGGGATTTGCCCCTTTTTTCTTTTGTTTGCTTATTATCTTGACGGGCTAGGCAAAATCCTTTATCATATAAATACTGCCAAAAGTCTTAAGTGCCAAGTGGCGGTTTTTCATTTTACAATTAAATATTCCCAGGTAGCGCAGCGGTAGCGCAGTTGGCTGTTAACCAATTGGTCACAGGTTCGAATCCTGTCCTGGGAGCCAGAAAAACATCTCTAAAATTAGGGATGTTTTTTGATACCCCTTGGTAAA
>CAZIGB010000064.1:0-5168 GCA_964539005.1 uncultured Gammaproteobacteria bacterium
TTCAGGGCTTGCCAGAGCTCTTCGTCGTTCACTTCTTGGCCATTTCCATTGAGGCCGATGAGCAGATTGGCCCGGATCGTGTCATCCATGAGCTGGATGTCTTGTTCGACCAGACCGATCTGTCTGCGAAACTTCTGCGGATCCAGGCGGTCCATATCGATGCCATCGAGCAGGATCTGGCCAGACTGGGGTTTGTAAGCGCGGAAAATGAGAGAGATGATAGTCGATTTACCTGCGCCGGAATGGCCGACAAAAGCGACTTTTTCTTTCGCATGAATCGTGAAGCTGAGCCCTTTCAGTACCGGCCCTCTTTTTTCTGTCTCTTTCTTGTTTGCCACCTCTTCTTCATTTTCCTCGTCTTCGAAATCTTTGAAATAATTCCACTCCGGATATTCAAAGCTGAGATCTCGGAATTCGATCCGGCCTTTGAAATCTTTGAGTTCTACTTCATCTGTCGGTGTTTCGGTTTCGGATCTGATGTCGAGAAAATGGAAGAATTTCTTGATGCGGGCAAGCTGACGCAGGACGTTCCGGAAGACATTGTTAAAATTCCTGAGAAAACCGGTTGTCAGATTGGACCAGAAGATATAAATCGAGATTTGGCCCAGGCTGATCTGGCCTGTGCGGTAGAGATGGATAGAATAAAGCAGGACAAAGCTGGTATTGGCGATAATGATTGCGTTGCCAAAATTGAAGAATTTTACATACCTGATCCAATACTTCTTGCCGGACTCTTCGTATTCGTACCGGACTCTTTCATAGTTTTTTAGACCGGCTACTTGGTTCGAATTGATCAAAAGAAGGGCGATGTTCCGGATGTAGTCTGTGCAGCGCTTCTGACTGCTGTTGTCCTTTTTTATGACAGCGTCCAGCTCACCTCCGTATTTTTGGTTAAAAATCACAGAGATTAGCAGATAGAGGCCTATGCTGGCCGCAGTCATGGTGGCGATGGCCTTGTTACTTACGAAAAGGACGCTTAGACCGATAAGGGCACTGAGGACCATGAAGGAAATATTGTAGACGATCTGTTCGTTCATCTGGATCAAACTATTACAGCCGTTGATGACTAGATCTTGCTTGATGCCGGAATTCTGATTCTGGTGCTGGCCGATCGAGAGTTCACCCATTTTCAAGAGACCGATGCGGCGAAAAGCGGTTTCGACTGTGTAGTCGATATTTTTGACTTCATAGATGTATTCGATGCATTGGATGATCGAGCGGCTCAGAAACATTGTCCCGATCGCTAGGCCAGCCCAGAAATAGGCAGTAGAAAAATCCTTGGCATTGGTCGCATCGATAATGCGACCGATCGAATAAGGCATGACCATGTCAAAGGTGGTAATCAGGGCGACGAAACCCCAAGCCACGGCAAATTTGCCCAGAAAGGGTCGATAAAAGAGTAGCAATTTCTGATACAGCTTTTTCTTGTCCATTTTTTTCTCCTCGTTTTATGAATGATAGATATCATTATTTTTTAAGGTTCGGATTGCTTATATTGCCATAATGCTACTAGTATGTCAAGGCGACGCATCATTCTCCATATCGATATGAATTCTTATTTTGCTTCGGTCGAGCAACAGGCTAACCCCTTTCTCCGGGGTCGGAGCGTAGGAGTTTGTGCTTATCTCTCACCAGGCGGCTGTATTATCGCTTCTTCAGCCGAGGCCAAGGCCAAGGGCATCAAGACCGGAACTAGGATCGCCGAGGCCAAGCTACTTGATCCGGCCATAGTACTCATCGAGAATGAACCGGCCAAGTATCGGAGCACGACCGAGAAGATCTTTTCTATTCTTAATGAATACAGTGATACGGTCGAGCCCTATAGTATCGATGAAGCTTTTATTGATCTCACGGGCTGGGTAAAAGATTTCATTGCCGCCGAGCGGATAGCAGAGTCGATACAGACTCGTATCCGGAGCGAGGTGGGCGAGTGGCTTGGCTCATCGGTCGGCATTTCCTGGACCAAGTTTCTCGCCAAATTTGCTTCCGATATTGCGCCGAAACGCGGACATTTGCTTATTCAGAACGATAAAGAATTAGAGGCCGCTATTCGTGCTCGACCGCTGACCGATGCTTGGGGGATAAATAGGCGGACCGAGGAAAGGCTTAGGGATATCGGGATTAGTGATCTCCTTATGCTCCAAAAGAGCGATCCGGCCGTATTGCGACGCGCTTTCGGACGCAATGGCTATTATCTTTGGGCAAATGTCAATGGCGTAGAGGTGAGCCGGATCAGTCAGGGCGTGCCAGTGGCCAAGAGTATCGGTCACTCATACTGTCTGCCGCGTTATACAGCTGACAAGGAATATCTGAGTAAGATATTTTACAAGCTCTGCGAGAAGACAGGGCGGCGCTTGCGCGCGAGTGGGCAAGAAGCATCTGCGCTCAGCTTTTATCTGGCCTACAAAGAAGGAGGTGGGTTGGGGCGTTCGATGCGTTTGCCTGGACGCATTTTTAGGAGTGAGGATATTTTTGCGCCGATAGAGGCGTATTTAGAGAGAACAGCTGTAGTCTTTCCGGTCCGTCAGCTCGCTGTCAGTGTGACCCATCTTGCTCCCTTTTCTGGTCAGCTATCTTTTTTTGGTGATGAGCAGGCTAAGAAGGACTTAGCTCGGGCGATTGATAGGGTGAATGACAAATATGGGGAGTACACAGTAGTGCGTGGCCAGATGTTCGGGACAGAGGGGGCGGCCCGGGACAGGATCGGTTTCCGGAAGATCTGACTGTTAACTTATGAAAATTAAATATTAGTCTTTGACTGTCAGCGCTCAGCGACCGTTTTCTTGACACCCTAATGGGGTGTATGCTAAGATGTTATCATGAAAAACAATCAACAACTGATCAATAATATCATCGGCCAGCTTCAGGCGGTCGGACGGATGATGGAGGAAGGCAAAGATTGCCGAGAAATCATCACTCAGCTCAAAGCCGCTCGCTCGGCTACTTCTTCTCTCATGAATCGCTATATCGAGGAGAACGCGCTATCTTGCCTGGATAAGAGGCAAGGGTTAAAGCCTGGTGATAAGGAAGAAATCAGGAATTTAATCAAACAGTTAACAATTAATAGTTAGTAGTCAAAATCTATGTCATTCCAATTTACAGACGCAAATTTTGCGAAGGAGGCGATTGAAGCTTCCAAGGACAAGCCGGTGCTAGTCGATTTTTTTGCCAGCTGGTGTGGGCCTTGCAAGATGCAGGGACCGATCGTCGATGAGCTTGCGAGTGAGATGGGCGACAAGGCTGTTATCGGCAAGCTCGACACTGAGGCTAGCCCGATGACGGCCGAGCATTTCGGGATTATGAGCATTCCAACCTTGCTCATCCTGCGCAAGGGACAGGTGGTCGAACAGCTCGTCGGTCTCCAGGCCAAGCAGTCGCTCAAGGCGAGCATCGAGAAGCATCTCTAGACACCTTTTTAAGAAACCGAGAGAATATTGACATTTCTCTTGGTTTTTTTAATGTTTTCCCTGTATAATTCTAAATAAGAATAAAATCTGTGCAAAAGTAGGCCGGATTTTATGCCTTTTTCAAGCGTAGCTTTTCTAGAGATGCTGTTCTTGAAAGCGGCAAGGGAAAAATAATTTTATAAGAGGGACGGGGCCCAGACTCTTCTCGGCCGGCTAATAGCAGTTATTTGCTTTATATTAGCCGACTAGATTGCTGTTCTCACGTCTAAACATCTAAACAATATGGCAAAAATGACCAAATCGCAGCTCCTTAGCGATCTTGCGGAAAAGACTGGACTCTCGAAAAAGGACGTAAATTCCGTGCTTGATGAGATGGCGACCATGGCTTACAAAGAAGTTAAGAAGAATGGCGAATTCACAGTTCCTGGATTCGGAAAGATGGTAAAGGCCCAGCGCAAGGCTCGCATCGGCCGCAACCCAGCCACCGGTGAAGAGATCAAAATCGCGGCTAAGACGGTCGTTAAATTCCGTCTCGCCAAAGCAGCCAAGGACGCTGTTCTCTAGTCGAATACCTCAGAGTAAAAATAAAAAAACCGCCTTAATGAAATTTTTAGGCGGTTTTTTATCTCCATTCTTTGATGTATTGGCCAATGCCGTTGAAATTGAGCTTGTTTTTTAGCTTGGTGTTAGAATAAAGGAAGCGAATCAGAGAGCGGAAACCGACCAGATAGCGGTCCTTGTGGATGGTGTAGCGGATCTTTTCGGCTTGGATGGCGCGGCGGATAGTCTTGGTGTTTACCCCGCCGAGCTTAGCTGCTTCAGAGACAGAGAGCCAGAGTGGAAAGGCGACCGGGTTCTCGAGAATCTCGCTTTCAGGATTTTTCTTTTTTTTCTGGTTTTCGCTTTGTTCTGGGTCACCATCAGAAAGTGTTGGATCGATCTTTACTGGCTCGCTGTCGCTACTTTCTTCATCATTATCAGAAAGAATCAGCTTCTTTTTGGATTCATTTAGGTTTTGGCTGATTATTTCGCTCATCTCTTGGACTTTAGTCTAGAATATTCTAGACTTAAATAAAAAAAGAATTTAAGATAAGTCATAAAATAGATTTAAGTCTAGGATAATGTAGACTAAAATAATCTATTTTTTAAGATTTGGGGACTTTTCTTAGAGCGTGGGGAGGCTGTTTTTCTTGATCCCTGATAATGTTCTTTGCCAGAAATAAGGAGCAAAGTCCAAGGTATCATGGACTATGCTCATCTATCTTGGCACAATTGATCGAAAAAGGCAAGAGACGCAGTAGCGGGAATTTATTAATGGCTGTCATCTCGACCGAAGGGAGAGATGACAATGAACGATGTGTTAAAGCGTTAATTAACAGTTAATAGTCAATTGTTAAAAGTCATTTTATTTACATCTGAAGAAAATAATGTTATTATTCGTATCACCTGAGAGGGTAAATTAAGTAAAATCTCATATAGGAATCCCGCAAAAAAATTTAGTTTTTTTGTTTTAATATTGGCCAAATAGTTTGATAGGTCATTTTTTTGCTTTGCTTGGGGGTGATTAGAAGAGCACATCACTCTTTCCCTTTTTGTCATCCTGAGCGTAAGCGAAGGATCCCTTAAACGTTACTCTTGAGCCCACATTTTTCAATAGAAATAAAGTAAAACACTAGCCTATGTTCGAGGGATTCTTCACTAGCGTTCAGAATGACAAGAAAAAAAGAGGCAAGTGTAACACTTCGACATCTCAAACGTATT
>CAZIGB010000064.1:5268-7057 GCA_964539005.1 uncultured Gammaproteobacteria bacterium
CAGAATGACAAGAAAAAAAGAGGCAAGTGTAACACTTCGACATCTCAAACGTATTACTTATTATCGGGCGATGACTCGCTCTTGAACTTTAGATGAAACCGGGAAGAATCAATGACAAGATATTGTATCTGCGCCTGTCGGAAAAAGACAGGGATGCTTTTGTCGAGACTTATGATCTGTATTTCGATCAGATCTATCGTTTTGTCTTCTTCAAGGTCTCAGACAAGGAAGAGGCGGAGGATCTGACTTCGGCGGTCTTTCTCAAGGTCTGGGGCTATGTGCAGGATAAGAGCATCAAAGATTACAAGACTCTGAAGGCTTTGCTCTATAAAGTGGCAAAGAATGTCGTGATCGATCATTATCGCAAGAAAAGCGCGCAGTCTGAGCATTTTAGTCTGGATGCGCCGGGCAATTCATTCGATATCAAGGATGAACGGCAGGATCCGCACAAAGAGATCGAACATAAGCATAGTTACTCCCAGCTTGAGGAAAAACTTTTTGAACTCAAGGATGAATATCGGGAGGTGATCGTGATGCGCTATGTGAATGAGATGTCGATCGGCGAGATCGCGGCCGCGCTCGAGAAATCCAGCGGCAATATCCGGGTCACTCTCTATCGAGCCTTGAAGGCTCTGCGTACGATCGTGGGGGAGGAATAAATATATATAGATGAAGGATCAAGAACTTTTTGGACAATTACATAATCTTTCAAAGATGAAACCGGATGCGGACTGGAAGAAGTCTCAGCGGGCTCTTCTCCTTAGCCAGATCGGCGCAGGGAGCGAGGGCGCGAAGCCGGTTTCTTTGCTTTGGGAGATCGGCCGTTTGCCGCTCTATTATATGAGTCGGGTAGTCCAGCCAGTCGGGGTTGTCATAGTAGCGGCTTTTGTCATGCTCACGGGCGGCTTTGTCAGTCTGCGCGCGGCGCAGGATACCAAGCCGGGCGATTCGCTCTATCTGGCCAAGATTGTCGGAGAGAAGACGCAGCTGGCTTTGACTTTTGACGAGAAGAAAAGGACCCAACTCAGTCTTGATTTTGCGGTCAAACGGGCCGAGGAGATTGAAAAGGTAATGATGACGGAGAGTGATGAGGTAGCCAAGGATGAGAAAGTCGGACAACTGGTAGGTGATTTCCGGCGCGAGATCGATCTGGCTCGGACTAGGATTGCCAAGATGTCCGAGCTGAGCGGGCAGCCAGTCGAGACCGAAGCAGATAAGGCAGAGGGGGAGATCGGAGATTTAGCGACTAGCGCGCCTGCTGAAGTGGCCAAGGCAGGAGAGGATCCAGCCAGCCCGGCTGAGACCATGGTATTTAGCGCCGGCTCAGCTCGCGAGAAAGATGGTATTTCTGTTTCTGATCCGACCCTAGGTGTTGCCGCTCCAGCCGCGCCAGAGCGCAAGATCCAGCAGATAGCGAGCAGTAGTCCCCAAAAGATGCTCGAGCAAGCCGGCGAGCTGATCAAAGCGGAGGACTACGCGGAAGCCGCCAAGGTACTTGATGCCGCCGACAAAGCCCTGTCAGTAAGCACGGGAGTGGGGGAGGTGAAGGGAGTCGAGGAAGATAAGGGAGAGGTGGGGACGAGTACGGAGTGATGTAATTTTCAATTTGAAATTTTCAATTTTCAAACAATTCATAATTTTTTAATTCATTAATGATAAAAGGAGGGGATATGATTTATGATTTGGAGGAGAGAACAGGTGCTTTTGGTAAGAGTGTTATTCGTTTAATGAAGTGCTTGGTGATAAGGGATTTGAATCGAAATATTATAGATCAGCTTCTTAGGTCAGC
>CAZIGB010000065.1:0-7057 GCA_964539005.1 uncultured Gammaproteobacteria bacterium
GTTTTTCTGATAGAAAATCCTCAGTTTTTTCCTTGGTCAATAGCTTTAAAGACAATTCGCCTTGCTTTAAAACCGTATTCAAAAAAAACAAAATCCAGGGAATCATTTTTTCCTGTTTTGTTTTCCATGTTTTTTGTGCTTTATTCAATGCCTGATAATACTCGGCTTTATTGTTTTCTATCAAACCTTCATGAGATATAAACGGAATAAAAGAATAACCGGAATCAAGGAGCAATAAAACCGATAAAACACGAGAAGTGCGTCCGTTGCCATCTTGAAAAGGATGAATAGCTAAAAACTCAAAGATAAAATTAGCAATTACGAGTAAGCGATTCTTTTTTTCATCCTTCAGACTTTCAGTTACCCATTCTACTAATTCAAGCATTTCCTTTGCAACCAGATGCGGGGGTGTCGGATCAAAAATTACTCCAATCACATTCCCCTCTGCATCAGTCGCCTCAACCCGATTTGGGCCGAATTTATATTCTCCTTTGTGTCTTGAATCTTTAGTTGAATACTTTAAGGCTTCTTTATGAAAACTCTTTATAAGACCTAAAGAAAATCTAAGTCCAGTTTTTAAAAACTTGTTTTTTTTATATGAATCAAATATTTTTTTAAGCAACTCCAAATAACCGGCCACTTCTTGTTCGTCCCTGGTTTTAAACTTCCTAATCCTCATGTTCTCATAAAGCATCTTGACTTCCTCGTCACTTAATTTACTTCCCTCTATCCTGGTCGAAGCCGCTGCCGAAGTAATTAAAACTGAAGTCATCAAGCGAGCTATAAGCTGGGGAGATAATTTTTTCTCGATTTGCCACTGCCCTTTTATAGCATCAATTTTGGCGATCAAGGCATAAACCTCGGCGGATTCGCTTTGATCGAACAACAATCTCTTGTCTAATCTATTCATATAAATAATAACATTATTAGTATGTGATTATATGTTAGCATATGTTAATAAGCTTATCAAGGCAATGGCAACACAAGCAAAAAACGAAGCCTTTCCAGCTTCGTTTCTATTATATGAGTAGAATTTTAAACCATAATCATCTGTAGTGAATCCGCCGATCTACCCGTCCTGAGCCCGCCGAAGGAAGCCTGCCGAAGGAAGCCTGCCGAACTACCTGTAGTGAGCCTGCCGAACTACATCATCTTCTTCCGAATAAATGCTGGAATCCCCAGCTCATCATCCTCATCATCACGGGGACCAGACATGTCTTTTCTTTTGGCTGGTTCGGCCTGGGCGGCGGAAAGTGAGGTGGATTTGCCTGGGCGCTGAGGCGACTCAGGCATTTCTCGACGCTCGATCCGTTCCAGGCGCTGGGTCTCGCGTTCTTTTTCCGCCATATAGGGAGTCGGCGTATAGCTCGGCTCGCTAGCGGCTGTGTCACGCCGGCTGCCGATCTGCGTATCAAAACCGGTCGCAACTACCGTGATCTTTATCTCGTCCTTCATCTTTGGATCGATACAGGCGCCGAATATGATCTTTGCATCCTCGTCCGCCGAAGCCGTAACGACCTTGGCTGCCTCATTGACCTCGCTCATACCGAGATTCTCGCCACCGGTAATGGTGAAGAGGATACCGCGCGCGCCATCGATCGAGAGCTCGAGCAGTGGCGAGCTGATCGCTTGCTTGGCCGCCTCGATAGCCTTGTTCTCGCCCGTCCCGACGCCTATTCCCATGAGCGCGGAGCCGGCATTAGCCATGACCGCCTTCACATCGGCAAAGTCGACGTTGATAAGGCCGGGAATAGTGATAACCTCGGCAATACCCTGGACGCCCTGCTGCAAGACTTCATCCACAACCATAAAGGCATCGAGCAGTCTGGTTTTCTTGTCGATAACCTGGAGCAATTTATCATTCGGAATGGTAATGATGGTATCAACCTTATCAGCTAGCTCTGCCAGACCTCGCTCCGCGATATTGCGGCGCTGAGCGCCTTCAAAAGCAAAAGGCTTAGTCACGATCGCGACCGTCAAAGCCCCTAGATCACGGGCGATCTCAGCCACGATCGGTGAAGCGCCTGTGCCGGTACCGCCCCCGAGTCCGCAAGTCACGAAAACCATGTCCGTATCCTTGAGAGCGTCACGGATCTCATTCTGGGTCTCCTCCGCAGCTGAGCGGCCTAGATCCGGATTCATGCCAGCTCCGAGACCGCGAGTGATAGTCTTGCCGATATGGATCTTCTTGGCCGCTTTATTATAATGCAAAGCTTGGACATCGGTATTGACTGCGATAAATTCGACCCCCTTGACGCCAGCTTCGACCATCCGATTGACAGCAGCGCCGCCGGCGCCACCGCAACCGACGACTTTAATTTTGGCAAATGACTCCATGGCTGGTTTTACTTCTGGCATATATATCTTATCGCGCTTCCGCGCTAATATTTAAAATCCAAGCAAGAAGATCTTACTTGCCTCTATATCATATACTATTGTCCTCTTTTTATCAAGCTCCATATTTTATACAAAATAAAAAAGCTGTATAAAATTATTATACAACTTTTTCCACATATCTGCCAATGAATTTTAGTGAAATTTCTACTATTTTTTCGGAATAAAAGACTTAAAGAGTCCGCTTACCTTCTCAAAGACCTGACCAAGACGATCCGTGCTGCCACCGCCCTTCTTGCCGCTATCACCGACCTGACTGCCCCAAGCGACCAGACCGAGGGCATTGAGGAATTCCGTATCATTAACCTTGTCAATAACCGTAAAGATATTCTTGTTTGTTCCGATCGAAGCCGGTAAACGCAGACAGCGTTTCGCGACCGTAGCAATATCCTTGATCTTGGTGCCGCCCCCGATCAGAAAGACTCCGCCCGGCAACATGCCAGACCGCTCGATCGATTTGAATTCTTGATCCACCTTCTCGAATATCTCCTCTACCCTAGCCTCGATAATCTCGGCCAGATAAGCCGGGGAAACTTTGGCGATTTCTCCGCTTGCTCCTTCTTCTTTGGCAAGCTCTGATACATCGATCTCTTCATTCTTGTCAAAACTATGCGGATCAGCCGAACCGAACTTTATCTTTATCTTCTCCGCCAGATTGATCGGACAGCGCAGGCCGATCGCGATATCAGCGCTGATATGCTCGGAACCGATCGGGATGACAGCGGTATGCAAGAGCTCGCCTTCTTCGAAAACTGCCAGACTAGTAGTTGAAGAGCCAATATTTATAAGAGCAGAGCCGAGGTCTTTCTGCTTGCTGCCGATCACCGCTTCGGAGGCGGCCAAGGGAGAGAGCACGAGATCATCGATATCGAGTCCGGTCCGGAAGATCGCTTTGGTCAGATTCTTGATCTGGCTCGAAAGTCCCTGGACGATCAATGTTTCTACTTCGAGCCGGACACCGATCATACCGACTGGATCGCGGATATCACCCTGATTATCGACCGTAAAACGGATCGGGATCACGTGGAGGATCTCATAATTCGGCGGCACAGAAAGAGCGCGAGCGGCTTCTAAGGCTCGATCTACATCCTCGTGGCTGATCTCCCCATCGCTGCGGCCGATCGCTACCACGCCGCGGCTTTTCTCGCACTTGATAAAGGGACTGTTCATGCTCACCCAGACATGCTCGATCGGAATCCCGACCAGCTTTTCCGCCTTTTCCAGACAAGCGGATATGGAGGAAGTGACATCTTCGATGCTCTTTACTACTCCCTTATTGATTCCCTGTGAAGGCACGCTGACCGCCCCGATGATCTGTAGATTGTTGCCATCTTCTTGACGGAGACCGCCGAGCTGGCCGACCACCAGCCGGACTTCAGTCGAGCCGATGTCGAGGCCGGCGATTATTTTTTCCTTCATATCACTATTCTATATTTAATGTTTCTTATTATAACAGATTATCTGGCAAAAAACTAGAGCTTAAAAACATGGGGCCAAAAGATAAGAATGCCGATAATGACCGAACCGATCGAAGCGAGCAGGACAGCAGCCGCCATGATATCCTTGATTTCCTTGACATAGGTATTTATCCGCGGTTTCAGGAGATCCGCTATCCGCTCGACCGCGCTATTTGCTAGCTCCATCAGTAAGACCAAGATGATTAAAAAAATAATAATAGAGAATTCGATTCGATCGAGACCAAAGAGGAAGGAAGCAAAAATAGCCATCAAGCCGACACCGGCTTGAACTTGGAGATTCTGCTCTTCGTGGAAGGTCTTGCGGAATCCCCGCACAGCATAAGAGAAGCTTTTTAAAAGCCTTTTCAGCTTGAGCATAAGATTGGATTAGGCCGTCAGGACTAGGCCAAAAATCACCGTCAGCTGGATCAAAAAAAACATGAGCGACAGCATCCAGACCCCGAGACTGAAATAGTAAAAATTTAGTACGATCTTTGTTATCATATTAATTATTTATGATTAAGAAGAAATGAATCCAAAAACTCCTTTCCCAGCGCAATCATCTGCTGCCGTTTTTCCTCCTTGTCATCATCGTATCCGGCCAGATGCAAGAGTCCGTGGACAAGAATGAAGAGGAGCTCTGTTTCAAAGTCCAGAGAATAGAAGGCTGTTTGCCTCTTCACCTGAGCAGGACAGATTATGATTTCGCCAAGAGTATCTTCATCACCGTCAAAGCTAAGCACATCGGTTGTCCTATCAATCCCCCGATAATCTCGATTGAGACGGCGCATCACCCGATCTCCGACCAAGGCGACCGAAAGCTCTTTTTCCGGCAAGGAATAACGAATAATGAAACTTTGAGCCAGTTTTTTCACCCGATCATCATCCAGCTTCGTTTTTGTCCGCTTATTCAGATTTACTTCCATACGGATCACTGCCTAATCATTGATGGCGATGCTCTGAAGCATCATATCGAACATGTTCTTATAATACAAGGTCTTGTCATCGCCAAGCGAATAACTGACAGTAATGATCGCGCTTTTATCCGGGTGTTCCAGATAAACCGTCAATTTGTCTTCTTTCATGACCCCGTTCCAATTCCCTTTCTTGAATATTTGGGAATCCTTCACCTCGAGCACCTCGAAAGTCTCTTTATACCAATCAGCCAGATCCTGAGTCGTCTCTTTCTTTTGGGAGATTATCTGGACGAACTGGTCGTTTGAAAGGGAAATAACGATAGAATCGTTTCCGGCTACCTTATTGACTGTCCAGAGCGAAGCCACAAAGATCAAGAAATTATAATCCTCATTGACAAGCTCCTCGATACTCAAGCTGTCAACTAATCTTCCTTTGCTAGCCGGATCATACAGATTTATAAGCTCGAGATTGTCTTTGTAACCATCACCATCCGTATCCTGAGAATTCGGACTGGAGGTCAGGAGCAATTCTTCGATATCAGACAAACCATCCTTATCGCGATCGATCGGGAGAGAGAATCCGGACGGGACAAGATCGTCATCGCCTATTGCGCTTGTTGAGCTCGAGACAGTATCGCTCGAAGAGGCTTGTCCGTCATCGATCGGCGGCTGGCTGATCGGCTCTTCGTCCGGCTTTGGCTTGGTCGGGGTCGGCTTTGGCGAAACAGCGTTTTCTGGGGTACTGGTCGCGATATCTGGCTCGACTGTGATCCGATCTGGTTGCCGGATTACCAGGTAATAGAGAGCCACGAGAGCGGCCACGAGAAAAAAGAAGCCGGCTACCAGGATTATAAGACCAGTGCTCTTGGCTGAGCTTGGCGTCGGAGCAGAGGCCATATAGCGCCGGGGCATCGTGTGGATGCTTATTTTACCACCAGAAGACTCGACTCTTTCCGCTGTTTCCTCTAGGGTTTCATTTTTTTTGATTTCTTTTTCCATCTTTAATCTGCTTGGAGTGAATTAGTCTGATCCAGGAGCTTGCCTGGCCCATTCGGATCATAGCCGCCTTTTACTTCCATACCATCAGCATAGCCGTCTTTGTCCGTATCGCTGTCTAAGGGATCGGATTTATAAAATTTCAATTCCTCCCGATCGAATAGGCCATCACTATCCGTATCGGCTTCTTTGCTATTCGTTCCGAGCTGGAATTCCTCGCTATCTGTCAAGCCATCGCCATCTGTATCGACACTCTTCTCCGGTTCGACTACCTTGTTTTCCTCGACAGCCTCATCAGTTCCCCAGAGATTATCCGTTTGCTTTTCCTCTGCTTCGTCTTGATCTGCAACAGGAATCAGATCGCTACTAGCGGCTTCTGTTTCTTGGTCAGCAGGCGCTATTTCCTGACTTATATCCGGTATTACAGCCGAAAAAAACATCTTATAGGCGTACCAGCCCGCCACCAAGACCAGGAGCAAAGAAAAAAGCATGAGGATAAGAACGATTGTCTTGTTTTTGGCTTTGAGCGATTCACCCGTATAGGGATCGAGTGGCGCTTGCCCATTTGCCCCGAATTGATCCAACGGAACCGCGGTCGCACGGGGCTGAAAAACAGTCGGCTTCTCGATCCGATCACTGTCCTGGAACATATCCTCTACGCCGCTTGGCTGGGGCCGAAAAGGACTGCGGGGCTGGATGGGTCCACTAGCAGGGATACTGGGATTTTGGGTGGCTTGCGGCGGGAAGGGACCTTCACCAGCCCGATTTGATGGGGCTCCATCCGGAAGCGAAGAATTGCCATTCGGCAGATTATCGAACATATAGTTTCTTTATGATAGTAAAATAATGCATCCTGCTCTAATGGGATAATTTGTTAAGCTAAGGAGCAGTCTGCCTAGATAGGCTCACCCAAGAACCGCCATTCCCAGCCGCATCAATCACCCTAATTCCGAAATAATAAGTAGTGTTTGGCGTCAAGCCACTAATGACAATACTCGTGTCTTTGCCCACATTTTCGACAATACCCCAAGGCGTGCTATTTACCGAGCCATCCTGCAAACCATAAGCAAATTCATAGGCATATGCAGTCGCCACTTCATTCCATCTGAGTCTGGCCTCGGTCCGACTTGTCGTACATTCAGCTGGAATAAAGCTCGTCGTTTCAGTCGGTCCGTATGTGTCTATTGGCACCGCGGACTTTTCTTTGAAATAAGGACTCTCGGCCTTATCAGCCGTATAAGCGGTAACCGTGAAATAATAAGTCCGACCGTTTTCCAGGCCCTCTACGATCCA
>CAZIGB010000066.1:0-6963 GCA_964539005.1 uncultured Gammaproteobacteria bacterium
CGGAAAGCGATCCAAGAAACCGAAGAACGACTCGCTGAGCTTAGGCCGACGAGCAGAGCCATTCGGACCGGAACATCGAAAAAGATCAGTCATGATGATAAGCGGGCGGTGGTCGATCTCAAGGCTTCATCCCTTGCTTCTGCTCCGGCTAGACAAAAAGCTATTGTCCGGAAGAAAGGGTCTTTGCTACCTATTCTCCTGGTTTTGGCAGCTGTACTTATCGCTTGCGCAGTTTTCTTTTTCCTCTATCTTTCAACCCGAGAAAAGCCAGGCGCGCCGATCCGCGAGCTGCCTAGCCAGGGCTTGCTTGAAGAGGTGGATCGGGAATAATATATATGGCAAAACCCAAAACGCTGAACCTGAAAAAAAAGAAAAAAAAATTGGTCGGAAAGCGTGAGCTATTCGTGGTTCTTTTGGCTGTGATCATGACGACGCTCGGAATCAAGGCTTCTGATACGCTGATGGGGGATAAGAAGGAGGCGGAAATGGAAAATGGTTTCTGTCCGATAGGCATGGCGCTTATACCTTTTAGTCAGGGCGATTTCTGTATTGATCTGTATGAGGCTTCGGCCGCTCAGTCTTGCGTAAGCATTGATCCGAGCAGTCAGAGCGAGAGCCGTTATAATATCGATGATCCTGATTGTTTGCCTGTTTCGGCCCTTGGACAAAAACCCTGGCGTAATATTTCCCAGGATCAGGCCACCAGGGCTTGCGCCAAGGCGGGCAAGCGGCTAGCTACGAATCAGGAGTGGTTGCAAGCGGCGCTTGGTACGCCGGATAAGGAAGCTTCTTGGGGAGTCAATGATTGCCAGGTTGATAGCAATTGGGAGAGTCAGCCCGGACTGACCGGGAGCGGAGCGGATTGTCTTTCTTCTTTTGGGGCTTATGATATGGTTGGCAATGTCTGGGAGTGGGTTGAAGGAGTGGTTGAAGACGGGCTTCATGAAGGACGGGAGCTTCCGGCGAGCGGCTTTGTGACTTCGACTGATGGCCAGGGGCTGACTGGCACGACTAATCCTACTGTGCCGAGTGAAGATTATGGCCAGGATTATCATTGGCTCAAGGCCAAGGGCTTACGCGGTATGGTCCGAGGAGGTTATTGGCAGAACGGCAGTGATGCGGGTTCTTATTCTCTCTATGCGGTCACGCCACCATCCTCGGCTGAACCAGGTATCGGTTTTAGATGTGTTAAATAAGACTTATGCTCAATAAAGCAATCAAAAAGATCCATCGTTTCCGGGTCGGATTCCTTATTCTTATTTCGATAGCGTTTTTGGCTTATCTCGGTCTCAATCCTTTGGATCTCAGCCGTTATTATGGAGCGCGTTTCGGTTCGGCAGTCGGTATGTCCATGAGTATTCCGGAGAATCCGGTCAATAAGCTCGCTCTCGAGCTCTCGAACAAGGAAAAGAGCTTGGCGGACCGAGAGGCTGATCTGCGCAAGCGGGAAGAAGGTCTTGCTAAGCAACCTAACAATGATCGTCTCGTAATGATTCTTTTAGGAGCTGGGATTATCCTGCTCTTTGTCTTGATTATCATCAATTTTTATCTTGATCGGCGTTATCGCCGGAAGGAACATAAGTCTTAGCGGCAATATGGTCCTCTCTTGGAAAAAAATCATCAGTTCTAGCCTTGCCTTTATTTTGCTGGCGCTTTTTGCTTTTCCTTTTGCCCGTTCTTTGGCAATGACCACCGCCAGCGATCGTCTGGCTCGGACTTGGCCTGGATCGCCGAGCAGTCACACGATCACTTTCCGCTTGATAGATGAATTGCCGGCTGGCGGAAAGCTGCGCCTGATTCCAGAGGCCAGTTCTTTTTTTATTCCAGACGGTTTTTCTTTCGAGGACATTGATCTGGCTGTCTCGGATTCTCTCTACGGGACTTATTCTGATCGGGATCTGTCTTTGGTCGCAGATGCGACGAGTGATGGGGTCTCGGTCTTGGCTAGCACTAGTTCCGGTTCGCTCGATATTACGCTCAATTCGAGCCTGGGGATAGAAGCTGGTTCTTTTGTCCGTCTCGAGCTCGGTTCGGTCGCAGAATACGGAGCGACCGGGACAAGAGAGATTGTCAATCCCGAGACGGTTGGCACTTATCGCCTGGAGATCAAATCTCTTGCTCCTTCTGGAACAGAAATCGAGAGAAGTATCATGGCGGTCGCTATCATCGAGCCGGTCCGGATGGCTAATCATGTGGAAAAAGTCCGCTTTGAGGGCACTCCCTCCGGTTTCCTGGCTTATGGCACTACGCAAGCTCTTATGTCTTTGCGGACAAACTATCTGTCAAATTGCCGCTGGTCACAGACCGGAACTACTTCTTATTATGCAATGACCGAAGAGTTTACTTATACTGATTCTTATTATCATTCGACCGTCATTCCGGTTGCGGCCGGTGGACCTTATAATTATTATGTCCGTTGCCTCGATCTTAATGATGGTTTGGCGGATATGACGGATTATCTCATTACTTTTTCGATTGCTGGCTTCGAGGGACAGGGTGGAACAGAGGATACGGAAGGTTCACCAGGCTCGGGTGGCGGCTCCGGTCCAGGCTCAGGTGGCGGCTCGGGCGGCGGTTCAGGCTCGACCGAAGGGACTTCGACGAGCGGGGGCACTTCGTCAGTAGCGGACAGTGGATCAGCGACCGGCCTGCCTTACCCGCCACCAGCCAATGATCCGCTGGTGTCTTTTCAAGGCTATGCTTATCCTAATTCCGAAGTGACGCTTCTGCGTGATGGCAAGGAAGATCAGAAAGTAACAGCAAATGCGAGCGGTCAGTTCGAAATCGATGTTGATTCCTTGCCGCAGGGAGTCTACACTTTTAGCCTGGTCGGTAAGGATAGCGTTGGCCGTCTGCCCGCGGCCCAGTCTTTTACTTTTTATGTCAAAGAAGGAACAAAAACCCAGCTTTATAACGTTTTTTTGGCACCGACAATCGAAGTGTCTAATCCTTCTTTCTCGGTCGGAGACAGTCTCCGCGTTTTTGGCCAGAGCGCTGCTAATGCTGATATCGAGCTTTGGCTTTATCCCAAGGTCGTGGGTGGAGTTTTAGAGTCGGCGATCACTAAGCTTGCCGGGAAAAGCGGACCGAACGGTGAATGGATAATCGATATCGATACCTCGAAACTCGGCAATGGACCTTATCAGGTCAAAGCGAGGAGCATATTACCAGGAGTCGGGATGAGCGATTTCTCGAAAGTGATCGACCTGATGGCAGGCGGAGAACTGCCTGGAGCCAATCCTTGCGACGGCGCTGACCTCAATCGGGATGGCAAGGTAAATATTACGGATTTTTCGATCTTATTGTATTGGTGGAATAAAGATGATGATTGTGCCGACCAGAACAATGACAAGACTGTTAATCTGGTCGATTTCTCGATCATGATGTATCACTGGACGGGCTGATTTTGTTTTGCTGGCTAAGTATGTTATAATATGTGCATAGCTCCCTATGCTTGCTTAAATAAAAAAATATGAGTTTCCTAGATAAGCTGAAAGTGAAAGTAGAAGAGGCCAATACGCCTTCTGAAGAACCGAAGAAAGATGCCGGTACGGCCTTCTTGCAACTCGATGTCGATATTCTCCAGACAGCTGATGATATCATCATTATCGCACCGATTCCCGGGGTAGAAGTGAGCGAGCTCGATATCTCGATCGAAAATGAGAACGATGTCGTCACGATCAAGGGGCGTCGAGATGCGCCGGAAATACTGGATGAAGAGGAGCACGCGACCGATAATAAGTATCTCCGTCAGGAATGTCAGTGGGGCCAGTTTTATCGTCAGATTATTTTGCCCCAAGAAATCAATGTTTCCGAGGTCGAAGCCAAATTCCGGAAGGGGATTCTCATCTTGCGCTTACCTCTCCTCCGCTTACAGAACAGTGGCAAGAAGAAAATCGAGGTCAGTCTGGGGTGAATTATGACAATTAACTTTCGACAGTTGACTTTTGATATTTAATACTTAGTGATCCTTTTTATTTTTTTCTCATGCAAAGGATTCTGAAAATCTTATCGATCAATCTGCTTTTTTGCTTGGTAGTGAATATATTCCTGCCTTTTTTTGCTTTGCCTGCTAGTGCGGCGAGCGCTTCGCTTTACCTTTCGCCCAATGCTGGTTCTTATGACGTGGGCAAAAGCTTCAATGTGAGCGTAGTCATAAATAGCGGGGGTGGAGTCGGGATCAATGCGTCTGACGGGGTTATCAAATTCGATCCTTCCTATCTGACCGTGACCAAAGTTTCTGATGCTTCTTCGATTTTCAAACTCTGGACGACAGAGCCGACTTATTCGAATGGCGCGGGCACTATCTCTTTTAGCGGGGGAACTCCTGGCTCTTATACCGGCTCGGCAGGTACGGTTTTCTCGATCAGCTTTACGAGCAAGAAGGCAGGCAAGACTGATGTCAGCTTTTCTAGCGGTAATGTCCTAGCTAATGATGGTAAGGGAACGAACGTGCTCTCTGGTCTAGGCAGGGCGACTTTTGAGATCGTCGAGCCGAAGAAAGAAGAGCCGAAGAAAGAAGAGCCGCCTGTTGTCGAGAAGCCAAAGAAAAAAGAAGAGCCAAAGACTGAGGAGAAGCCAAAAGGACTCTTGCCGCCTTTGCCGGAAATCAATTCCAAGACCCATCCGGATGACAAGCTCTGGTATTCTGATAATAATCCGGAGTTCAACTGGAAAGTCCTGGCTGATCTTTCTGGAGTCAGCCATGCCATCACCGACAAGCCGACCGATGACCCAGGAAACGAGAACAAGGGGATTATCGAGACGGAAAAATATGAGAATGTCAAAGACGGTGTCCAGTATTTCCATCTCAAATATCAGAATCAGTATGGCTGGAGCCAGATCGCGCACAAAAAGCTTATGATTGACGCGACTCCGCCCGAGCCGTTTAAGCTGACTTTTGATAATGGCGGCGATGAGACGAATCCGACCCCGCACCTGGTCTTCTTTACGACTGACAAGACCTCTGGTCTGGACCGGTATGAAGTGATAATCGACGGTGAGACTACCAAGCTGACGCTCGAGGCTGTCAAACAAGGCTATTTCGAGACCAAGGTTCTGACGCCAGGCGATTATTTGGCAGATGTTGTGGCTTTTGATAAGGCGGGCAACACAGCTTCTTCTAGTCTCAGTTTTGCCGTCGAACCGCTCCGGGCGCCGATTATTTCCAGTATTCCCGAGACCTTGAGCAAGAAAGACGATCTCGTTATCCAGGGCACTTCTTTCTATTCTAATGTCAAGATAAAGATCTATATTACCCAGACGGGCAAGGATGACATAAGCGGCGAGGCGGAGACGGATGAGAGCGGTAATTGGTCTTATGTCCACAAGGGTGGTCTCGCTAAAGGGACCTATGAAGTCTATGCTGTCGTCGTTGACAAACGCGGAGCGATGAGTCTTGAATCGACTAGCAAGGTCCTGATCGTGGTTGCGCCTTCGATCATCTGTGAGTATGGTCTCTGGATAATTCTGGGCCTGATCCTCATTGTCTTGATGTTGGTTGCCTATGTCTTTTATCTCAAGAAGAAGTTTGGAGAAGAACGGCGCCGGATCAAGCGGGAGGCCGAGGAGCTGAAAGTAAAGATGGGGAAGATATTCTACGCTTTGCGCGAGGAAGTGGATGAGCTGATGGAATTAGCTGACAAAAAAGCCGGCCTTTCGGAGTCCGAGCGGAGAGTCAAGGAGAAGCTCCAGGAATCTCTCGATATATCGGAAGAATTCATCGGCAAGGAGATCGATGATGTTGAGAAAGAAATCTTGTTACCAAAGAAGAAATAGCATGTCAAAGATAGATACGGGCTTGGCTAAAGGCGAAAAGGCCATCATAATCGTCGCTCATCCTGATGATGAGACGATCTGGATGGGTGGAACCATTCTCATGAATCCGGAAACGGAGTGGACGATCCTTTCTGTGTGCCGGGCGAGCGACTTGGATCGGAAGCCAAAATTCCAGAAAGTCTGCGCTCTCTACGGCGCCAAGGCGATCATTAAGGATGGTGAAGATGGTGGACGCTTGGATTTTCTCGAGGCTGTCAAAGAGGCGGAAGGACTGATCGACGAAGAGATCCATGGCCGCTATTTTGATTATGTCTTTACGCATGGAAAGAACGGGGAATACGGCCATGAAGGGCATGTGGTTGTGCGCGAAGCAGTTGACAATCTTATAAGAGGTGGGATAATAAGACCGGGGGCGGTTTTTTATTTTGATTACGAAAGGAATGTCGAGGGCCTCGAGCCGCTCATGCTGCCCGGAAATAGAACCCAGATCAAGATTCCGCTTCCCGCAGAAATATTGAATGAAAAGAAACGGATCGTCGCGGAAATGTATGGCTATCCCTATGACGGTATCGATGTCGGACTCTGCACTGATCCGGAATGTTTCAGCAAACATTGATGTTTTTCCAATTATCTAATGAAATGAGGGTGGATAGAGGGGACGCGAAAGTCCGTTGCCTGTCGCCCAGAGAGAAAACTTATGAAAATCGCAGTTTTTCACGCTTATCCGCCAGAACCGGATGGACTCAGCATTCAGGGCAATCTGCTCTATCAGGGCTTAAAAGAGAATGGTGTCGATGTCATGCCTTGTCATTATGCGCCAACTTTTCAGAAACAATGGGTTTATGATGCTTATAAGCCAGATGTTGCGATCGGTGTCGGTTGCTGGACTTATGCCAATGATATCATTATCAGTCCGCAGAACAATGGCGTTACGCCTGTGCCGTGGTTTGTCGCTAATGGTTGGGTGGCCAATTATCATAAACTGATCAGCGAGCTGCCACTCGTCTTTACGACCAGTAATTGGGTGACTGAGACTTACAAGCGGGACGGAGTCGACACCAAGAATTTTATGACATTGCCGATCGGTTTTGACCCCAAGGAAGTACATCCGATCGACAAGAGCGATCCGCGAGTCCAGAAAGTCCGGGAAATGCTCGGTATCCAGCCGCACGAGAAGATGATCCT
>CAZIGB010000067.1:0-6811 GCA_964539005.1 uncultured Gammaproteobacteria bacterium
ATCTTACTTATAACAATGTTAATTTTAGCGTCGCTTCGGCCGAGCTCATGCTGACTTATACTTATTCGGACGAAGCGCACGGTTATCTGACCAGTCTTTCACTCTTTGGCGGTCAAGCGAGCGGTATCCCGGCGACCAGCGCGACCCTGACTACGGCGGCGGCGGTTTTTCCGGAAACGGCCAACAAGAGCGTTTTGGCGGGCGGTTATTTTGCAAACTATCTGGTCTCAGATACAGCGGCTAATATGGGCACGGTCGTCCATCTCCTCGATACGAATATTTCGGCTGCTACGCCAGTCTGTACACCGGCTTATCGGGCTTTGCCAGACGCTCAGAATATGCAGACCGAGCTTATGCGCAATGTCGAGGGAGCCATGAATACAGTCGATGGGCAGGTCTATAATACTTGTATCGCGAATGATGATACGGCCCGGACGACTGATGTCGCGCGGGTAAATGGCCAGCTAGTCTATACTTATGGCTGGACTAATGCACCGCCCATCTCGAGCTCGACCGGCGCTGTCTATCGACGGGACGGCAGTCGTATTGTCGATCTGTCTTGGCAGGTAGCCGATGCGGACAAGCATGAGACCAGGGCCAAGGTCGAGTATGTAGCTGGTGTGGCCTGTGATTTTAGCGGGGGCGGGGCTGATCCGCGTCTCGATGAGACAGACAGTAGTATCAGTGCCACCCATCAGGATCCTTATATCGAGAATGATAATACTTATCAGGTCGGAACGCCGGACGGCTATATTACGACGGCCTCAGGCACGAATACGGTTGATTTTGACTGACCTTAGCGATGTCGAGGGTGATTATTGCCTGCGCTTCACAGCGAACGATCTCCGGCTCGATCAGACCGTGCCAGCGACGACAACCGTCTATATTGATACCAAGAATCCGACTGCTCCAGGCGCTCTTTCGCTCTCGGCCCGGACGGGCAATGAGCTGATCCTCAATTTTGGAACTGCGGCGATTGAGACTAATTTCAAAGAGTATAAGATCTTCTATAAGCTCTATGATGGCAGTGATCCGACCGAGACTGATGCTTCTGTTTCCTCTTCTACGGTTCCTGATCTGGGCGATCGGCTTTATGGGGCTCGGGCGACGACTTCGATCAGCGGGCTTCAGGGGAATGTGACTTATAGTATCGCGATCTGGGCCTATGACCAGTACGGGAACAAGGCCAGCTCGAGCCGGGTCGATATCATCACGAATGACGCCCCGATCAGCTCTTTCAATCTGGCCGAGGAGCGCAATGACGGTTCGGGCATAGTCGATATCTCGATCGAAGCGGATGATGATAATAATAGCGATCTCTTGCGCGCACGTCTTCTCTTTGCGACTGGCACTGATTGTACATTTGCGGACAATGCTCGGCCTTGGCTCGATGAGAATCCGGCTAATATCCAGGCTGACTACGGTTCTCCGCTTATCACCAATGGAGCTGATTTCCAGATCGGAGCCGATGAGGCCTGGATACTGACTTCGCCTGGCTCCAATACGATCCAGTTCGATTGGTTATCAAAGAGCAATCTGCCAGCCGGGAATGGGTCTTATTGCCTAGGACTCCTTACCAATGACTCCTTTGATGATCAGGCTAATATCGCGACCCGTATCTTGACGATTGATAATATCGCGCCCTTGTCCACTGGCAATCTGACGAAATACAGCGTTGACGAGAGCAGTATCCGGATCAGTTATGCGACTACTCAGCCCGGCAGCGATACTAATGCGCCATTAAGTAATGCTTATCGCATCTATTATAAAGAGGGCACGAGCGGGGTAAGCGAGACGGATACCGAGATCGACCGGACGGATCTGGATGCTTATAATTATAATGGGGCCACTTCGACGCTGGTCGGTAGCCTACTAGAGAATAGCTGGTATGTTTTCAATATCTGGACTTATGATGCTTATGGCAATAAAGCGGCCGCGACCGAGATTGCGATCAAGACCGATGCGAGCGTGACAAACCAGTCCCTCTCTTTTGCCAATGCGATTGATTATGGTTTTGTCGAGAATATCGCGGTGGCCGGGAGTCAGACTTGGACCTTCCGGGCGGTCGTCAAGGAATCGAACGGTTATCTGGCGCTGGCGAGCACGACGCTTCGGCTGGCAAACGAGAATGATAGTGAGTTGCCATATAACGATTTTGCTTTCAGCTGGGATCAGAGTACGGGGCTATTCACGGAGATCGGGGCAGACAGCGGTTCACTCGTTTCCCTTCATCCTTCCTCTTTAGCTTCTTGCGCGGGTAATTACTGTACGCTTGATTTTAATCTGGTTTTCTCTAAAGATATCATCAGCTCGAGTGTCGAATTCGATGCCGAACTTATTAGCGGCAACGATAGCTTTTTGACCGATCATGATTTATATAGCGATTTTTACCAGGTGCGGGTGCCTTATCTCGAGCAGAAGCATTATCGCTGGCGAAATGATGATGGTGGGCAGTAATGACTTTTGACTATTTTATTAGCATGAATTTTTTAGTAAATAAAATTAGTTCATATTTGTTTCTTGGTTTTCTTTTGATGGCTGTCTTTTTCTTTTCGTTCCAATACGCATGGGCGGGGAATGGGGAGGTGGGAGTCGAGCAGGGAGTGAGACTCGAGCGGTCTACGGAATCTCTGGCATTCGAAGGGGACAAGGACGCAGAGATCGGCTTTGAGCTTGCTAAAGACGAGGGCATTCTGGCTTCGATCGGAACCTTCTTTAAAGGATTTTTTGTGGATGAGTGGAAAGAGACTGAGATCAGCGTGGAGACAGTGGAGGCGGACGATATCACGACCAGTGTCGCTTATGACAAGAAGGGCCGTTTTACAGTGTCTGCCAGTCCCAAGGGACAGACGACCAAGCCGGGTAAGAAGCGAGTAATGATAAAGGTTAAGGATAGCGAGATGACAGGTGGGGCGGAAGCGGTCTTTTATCAGGATTTTAGCTGGGGGGTACTGGCCTTTAATACCGATCGGGCGGTTTATTCGCCAGGGAATGAGGCCTGGCTCCAGTTCGGCGTCCTCGATGAAAATGGACACACTCTTTGCGATGCTGAGCTCGAGGTCGAGATCAGTGGGCCAGGACGGAATGCTCGTCTCTCGACTGAAAATGGAAGCATAATACGTAACCCGGAATGCGGACCAGATAATATCATCATGACCCCGGACTACTCGGCTAAGCATGTGTTTAAGAAAGATGGGGATTATGCGATTATCGTCCGGGCTGAGACTAGGAATGGCAGCTGGGAGATAAGAGACAGTGTACGGGTCAGTGATAATGAGCCATTCGTCATCGAGCGCAGCGGACCCACTCGTATCAATCCGCACGCCGATTATGGAGTAAAGATAAAGATTGAAGCGAAAGAAGATTTTATTGGTAATATAAGAGAGACAGTTCCTGAAAGCTTTAAAGTAAGTGATGCAAAATTAAGCAAGAAAGAGAATTTTCAAATTGAAAATTGTAAATTTCAAATTGAAAATTCAAAACAGTTTCTGACCTGGGAAAACATCTCGCTCAAAAAAGGTGAGACTGCTGAAATCGTTTACCGCTTCGATGCGCCTGATGTCTTTCCAGAATTCTATCTCCTGGGCCCGCTTAATTTCAAGGGTGAGAATATTAGCTATGAGGAGGGTCGGAGCTGGCAGATCGCGAGTGACGGAGATAATCAGATCATCGTCGCGGAGCAGATCGGTATCAGTGCGGGAACGACTGATACGGTCAATTGGACAGAAGCAGTCAAGGCGACTTCAAGCCTCTTTAGCGCTAATCAGAAATATTTTGTCTATGTGACAGCTGGCTTTTCTTCGGATACGCTTTCTGGCAATTCTGATTTCGAGATCCTTTATGGCGATAGTCCCCAGTACACTGGCCTGATCGAGGCCTCTGGTGATCAGGCGAATGATGCGGCCCAGATCAGCTGGTTCGATGTCATGGACCAGGCGGCTATTCCCCATGACATTATCTTGCGTTATCGGACAAATACCGGTACTTCTTATGTCCTCAATGCTCAGATCTATGCGATCAATCTGTCAAATCTGGAGACCTCAGATTGGAAATATGCCTTAAATACCACTTCTCGCAGTCTGACTACGACCATTACGGCTGATGCGAGTTTAACCCTGGATATTGCGGATGGAGCAAAAGATTGGCTAGTCTTTGCCATGGCCGAAATCGGGATTACTAGTAATTCCCGACAGTATAATAGTCACATTTACAATGGTTCAGCTGCTTCAATGCAGATGACCCGGGAGGGTGAATTGGTGGGCGAGCTGATCCCCCATGTGCTTTATCGGCCTTATGATAATCTAGCTACCAACACTGCTCTTAGTATCCGGAATTGGATGAGTAATAATACAGTCAACCGCCATGACAAGAGCCGAGTCTTTGCTCTCAACCTTAATCGCTTCGAGAGTTTCAAGACTTATTATGCAGATATCGCTACGGGCATAAATGGCACCTGGACTACGATGGGGACACTGAATGTCGGGGGTAATTATACGCCGCAGACCAGCGGCAATCAGCTCATCTTCTCATCGTTTATAAATGATCTGACTCTTTTGTCGAATGAGCTCGATACGAGATTGCAAGTAAACGCGGCGACTGTGCCGACGGGCTGGAGCTGGGGCCAGGCTCCGGCAAACTATCTGACTGGCTACGACAGCACAGAAGAACTGGCTAATAATGTCGTCGCTTTAGCCAATATCCCTTCGACTGGACAAACCATTAGTCTGGATGCTATCGAGGTACCGAATTCGAGCCAGGTGGGGGACGAGGTCAGTCTGGCCGCTTTTTCTACCAGGCTCAAGAATCTGAACCGGCCTTATGCCATGATCGATTCGGCTAATTTCCGGACAGATGGAAGCGGCGTGATCGATCTTTCGGCCAGTATGAGCGATCGCGATCTGGATGATCTGCGGGTCAAGCTGGAGTATGAAGCCGGCACGGCATGTGCTTTTTCTTCCCCGGCCAAAGCCTATATCAGCCCGGTCGATTCCGATACGGTCGCGACTTACGGTGATCCGGATATCGATAATGCGAGCGCTTATCCGATCGGCACGTCGAGCGCCTGGATAGTGACGAGCTGGGGGACGACGACACTTCAGTTTGATTGGCAGAGCCAGGTCGATATTTCGAGCGCTGACGGTACTTATTGTCTCCGGCTCACAGCTAATGATGGGACGAACGACCAATTGCCAGCTGCGACTACGACCCTCTATATCGATAATACCGACCCGCTTATTTCTAGCATCACCATTCCTGATCAGATGTACAAGATCGGCGATACGCTCCGGGCGACTGCGACTGTAGCAGCGGAAAGCGGCTCTCTGACGCTCGGATCTGGCTCGACCATAAACGGTGTGTCGCTTGCCAATCTCCAGAAGGTGGACAATACGACCTTTACTTTTGATTATACCATCGTCTCTGGCGATCCGGATCGGGCGAGTGGCACCATTCCTTATGAAATCGTCTTGGTCGATAGCTATGGCAACAAGAGCGCCAGTTCGACTGGAAGCTTTGCAACTGGATCACTTGATGCCAATGCTCCAGCTATCTCGGCCATCTCGGTTCTTGATCTGATGTATGGTATCGGTGACACCCTAACGGCGACTCTCACAGTCAGTTCGGACGTGGATCATTACTCTCTAGGCACCTCTGATCTCAATGGTGTTGCCCTTTCGGTTTTGCGCCGGATAAACGCGACTACCTATGAAGCTGATTATCTGGTGGCCGAGGGTAATACGGATCGGGCGAGCGGTACTATTCCTTATTCGATTATCTTGGTAGATAGTTATGGAAATATGAATACGGTTTATGCTGGCAATCTGGCTAATGGCTCGCTCGATGCCCATCGTCCGGTCGTTTCTACGGTCTTTATCACCAATGATAATTACGGGATCGGTGATACGGTCAATGCCGTGGTAGATACGGATGCTAATAATTATAGTGATGGTGGCTCGATGATCAATGGGAGGGCGATTTCAAGCATCTCCGGAAATGGCGATACGACTTATGCAATTACCTATATAGTGGAGGAAGGAGACACGGATCGCAGTGCTAATACGATTCCGGTTTCCATCATTCTCCGGGATACTTATGGAAATGAGAATGCGGCCTTTGTGACGCCTTCGAACAATATCGCAACGATCGACGCCCATAAGCCGGAAATCCTTTCCCTCTCGATCCCGAACCTTGCCTATAAGATCGGAGAAACGATTACGGTGACAGCCAGTGTCACGCCGGACCCGGCTACCTACAGCCTTGGCCTCACGACAATCAATGGCGTGACGGCTGGCAATATCAATCGTCTCGATAGTGGTACCTATACTTTCAGTATCACAGTTGCTGATGGCCAGACTGATCGGGCGGCCGGAACTATTCCGGTTTCGCTCGTTTTTGCCGATCAGCTCGGCCAGCAGAATGATGTCGCTTTTACGGCTGTGAACGCAAATACGGCTTCGGTCGATGCCAATTATCCGGAAATTTCTAGCCTGGTTTTTGCGCCTATTTCCGGTCTGCTCCGAGTCGGCCAGACTGCGACCGCGACTATTACGCTCGCGGATAATGATAGCGGGGCGAGTCTCCAATCAGGGACAATCAACGGCAAGAACATCTTGGCCAGTTTTTCGGAAATCGGCAGTGGCCAATACCGTCTGGCCTATACGGTCACAGAAGGGGATACGGATCGGAGTGATAACGACGATCTGCCAGTCAATCTCGTCTTTGTCGATGCCGCTGCTAATGTGGCTAGCGCTTATGTTACGCCGGATACGGTCAACCGCCCCGGAGTCGACGCCCACACCCCGACGATCACGAG
>CAZIGB010000068.1:0-6573 GCA_964539005.1 uncultured Gammaproteobacteria bacterium
ATGACCGTCATCACGATCGCTCACCGCCTCGCCACAGTAAAGAATGCCGACCGCATCTTTGTCATGGAAGAAGGCTGCATTATTGCCGAGGGCAAACACGAAGAGCTGATCGAAAACTGCCCGACCTACCGCCAGCTGGTAGAAAAACAAATCGTCGCTTTCTAAAGAATAAACCTCGCACCGAGGCTGGGCAAATACGCTCAGCCTCTTTTTTTATGCCTGCAAACACTTAAAAACCTAAACAAGAACAAGTCGAATTTTTGACGAAAAACAGTTTTTACCCTACAATATGATTGTAATAAATTAAGGAGGAAAAAATATGCTAACACCAGAACAATTCAATATATTAGCCACCAAGGATGACTTAGAAGACCTAAGATCAGACATGATCAGCAAAGAAGAGTACAAAGAAGGATTAGATATAATTCTCACTGCTGTTGATGGTCTCACCAAGCTGGTCAAAGACTTCCAAGCTGAACTGGCCTCAAATCAAGCCGCCCACGACCGTATGGATACTGAAATTATCACGCTAAAGACCCGGGTCACCACACCGGAAACCATCTAAAGCTGAATAAAATCACCCACCAAACAAGTCGAACTAGACTTGTTTTTTTATAGCTCGCTAATCACCATAGATCTCACTGATCCGCCACCCGAGATCCCGCGTAAAAAAGCTGAGACGATAAAAATTAGCTTGGTCAGAAACGCTGAAATGATAGATCGTGTCACGACCATCCCGCTCTTTGTGGACCATATTGAGCTTCACGATATGATAAACCCGGCCCTGCCAGCGGAAAGCAGCTGGCATGATCTTGTCCGCCTTGAAGTGCGCTACCACTTCGATCGGCTCGTCTAATTTCTCATGCATATTTTTTATATCAAACCAAGACCCTAGGTCCTATTCAAATTATAAACGAACAAAAAACGAAAGTCAAGAGTAACAAAAAATGGCCTATCCAAGGATAAGCCATTTCTTGCGGTATAATATTTTATTTTTAAAGATATTTACTAGTTAGCACTAGCATCCATCATTGGACAAGTGCCACCGCCCATTCCTCCATGTCCGCGGCCACCTTTACCCATTCCTTTGCCCATTCTCAGCCCATTGCCTTCTACCCCAAGTTCTTCCATAATAGCCCGACCCTGCTCCATTAAGTTATGACCCTCTTTGTAGCGATCAAAATTGCTGGCATTGATAGTGTCTAGAACCGGCGCTTCATCACCAAATTCCTCTTTAATCTGCGCCACCCAAGCCTCATACCCCTTATCCATGGCGGCCTCCATCTCAGTCCTTCTTGCCTCACGTTCTGTTTCCATTTCTGTCCGCTTGGCTTCGAGCTGGGCTTTCTGCTCATCAGTCAACTCGATCCCCATGAGATTAGCCTGCCCCATCAGGCCACGACCACGATTAGCTGTATTTACAGCCGTATCACTATCAGCCGCAAAAGAGCTAAAGGCTAGACCACTGATTCCGATAACTGCTACCAGGGCAGCCGCCCCGGCGATAATATTGCTTTTTTTCATATTTTTGTAAATTTTAAATTTGTTAATTCGACGTCGTCACTTCTTATTACGCGAGCGCAAGAAAATTTCTTGCAAAAGAAAAAACTGGCTAAAAAACGGATTTTTTAGGGGCTATGGAGCCATCATCGGACAGATTCCGCTATCTGATCCGCTCGCGGCCATGCCACAAGTCTCATGCCCCATCTCCATAAAAACCGGCCCTGATCCTGAGCGCTCAAATCCTCTCATCCTCTCCATCATCATCCCCCGGCCCGGTCCTTCATGATGAAAGATCCGCTCAACAATGAAAGAGGAGCTACCAGATTGCTCACCCAGGAGCTTGACGGGCCGACCGATCCGGATCTCGAAATCTGGTGGCAAATCCGCCCCGCTCATATCGATCAGCCATTCCCGCTGGCCAATATCAATAAGACGATAACGCCCAGCTTCGATCTGATCTATAAGCAAACCGGTCAAGCGCCCCTTCTCTGCATCATCCCAAAGATGGATACGAGGATTTATGACCGTATCATAAAAAGAAATATTTTCTCCTAAAACATCATCGATCGCCTGACCAAGACCAGCCCCATAAAAAAGTCCGCCTAGGAGCATACTCGAACCGATGCTCACCGGGATGATAAGTGGCAAAGATAGTTTATAACCTTGCTTGGTGTGCTGGATATTATAATTTACCACCACGATAAAGAGCGCCAAAAAGATCAGCCAAAAATAAGGCATGGTAAGGAAGATGAACTCCGGCAAGCTCCCAGTCAATTCCTCATAGATCGCCCAATCATTATTGAGAACAAGATAGATAACGACCGAAAAGGCAACTGCGCCGAGAACAAGCGAAAAGAGACCCAAAGCCCAGACTACATAATCCTTGAGCAGGAAAGTCCAACGGGCTTTCGGCTTCAGGTGCTTTTCCTTGATACCGTCTAATATTTCTTTTTCGAAATTTTCTCCGATTCCCATATCTTTTTAAGATTTTTTCTCTTTTAGCACTTGCTCGTATTTCTTCTTAAAATCTTTTTTGGCCCGATTAATGATCGAACCGACCGTCCCGATCGGCTTGCGCATGATATCCGAAATCTCATTATAACTCTTCTCTTCGAGAAATTTGAGAACCAAGGCTTCTTTATACTTTGTGTCAAGCCGAGACAGGACTTCGCCGATCTGCTCAGCCAAGATACGCGCATCTAGCTCTGCTACCAGATCAAGCTCGGATGAGATATTTTTGATCATGTCATCATCGAGATCGAAGCCCGCTTTCTGCGGTCGTGCCTTGAGCTTGCGAAAATTGCTAATGACCTGATTGTGAGTAATGCGATAGATCCAGGAGGAGAACTTGAGCGAGTCGTCGAAGTCATTCAGATTCTGATAGACTTTTATGAATACCTCCTGAAGCACATCCTCGGCTGCCTCATCATCGAGATTCGAGATGCGCCGCACATAACGAAAGAGCTTATCCTTGTAGCGTTTGATGATATGCAAAAAAAACTCCTGATCCAGGAGCGTCAGCCTCACGATTTCCTCATCACTCTTGTCCTCGCCAGCTTGGCTCGGGTGGACAGGGTTTGCGTCCAGGATCATAAATCTTTTTTATCTATGTGCCCTCTTATACGCTCTATTATAGAAAATTATTGCACAGTCGCCCCATTATGACATTTATTATCCCGTGGTGCAAATCTATTTTAACTATAACTTAATACGTACGAAGCGAGATTTAATATTAGTTATTTCCTCGTTGCGGAACTCGCTATCGCTCAAACAGTCCTCACTTCGTCAACAACTAATATTAAATCTCTTCAATTTATTTACCCCTACTGACTTAAGCTTATTTTCCCACCACGATTACATCCTTAGGTCGACCTTCTACCGCCTCATGATAGCCGGTCGGATAAACCATGATGGCGGCGTAAAGCAGATCCTGATCATAGCGGTAGGCTCGACCTCGCCTAGTGCCTGGGTCGTTGGTAATGAATTCCTTCTTAAGCGGATCATAGCCTCGGAGGACGAGCATGTGTCGTTCCGGTCCGGGCGGGGTAAAATAGGGATTCTTGAGCGCACGACCATCAGCCGGCGCAAGTACGAGGTGACCAGCCTGAAGCTCAAGAATTATATCCTCGAGACTAGCATTCTCAATCAAGCTCGCCCCACCAAAATCAAAATAATCAGAAAAAATCCACTCAATCACATCCGCCACGTGCAGGTCCCGATATTCACCATACTCCTCTAGAAGATAATCAGACATCGCCTCGATCTCCTTCTCAGCCCGAGCCAGATCCAAGGCCTCACCCCTGGCCCAGGCCACGGCCATGAGCGCGCTCGCCTCCTCACAGCCATCCTGCTGGCGCTGATCTTTCCAGTCACCGAAGGGCGCCTGAGAAGTGAAAGGCACCTCATTATCAACAAACACAATCTTCTTTGGCTCAACAAGCGGCTTCTTCACTATCTCTGGCACGACCACCTCCTCATCTGCATCTTGAACCGTCTCCGATGAAGTTGCGACGGACAAGCTAGCACTGAACTCATCCGGATCGACAAGCGAAAGCGACTTGGGATAAAAGGCAATAGCCGTACTTAAGATGACCAAGACTAAAGACAGCCAGAGAATATTAGCTCGCTTTGGTGAACGACTAGAAATGCCCTTTTCGATGCTTAGCCACATTTTATTATAAACTGAAAATTGTCCGCCCGAGGCGGACCAGCCTTGGGCTGGAAAATTCTAAAACCTCCTGAGCTCCTTCCATCTCTCTCGCAACTCCTTGCCATCCGAATAGTCCACAAACTTATCATACTGGCTATGCTTATCTTTCATGGCACGGGAATGTTTGATCGGGCACCAGTAACGCTCGGTACGCCCAGCAATCTCTTTGGTATAAGCGGCTAGACCATTAAAATATGAGCAGTAACAACAGTTGAACTTTTCGAGCCAGTTGAGATAAGGAAGCAAGCGCCGGTCAAAGATAAAATAATCACGCGGCTTCACGAGCGGGATGCCGTAAAGACGGAAACAGATATGATGATAGAGCTCTAGAAAAAAGTGCATGATGAGAGCCGGCACCATCATCATATAGATAAAAGGCGCCGAAATAAGATAACGGAAAAACCAGTGCCAAGGCGTGCGACGAAATTTGCACCAGACTCCGATCTTTTCGAGCCGAAGCTCTTCGCGCCGATTCCAGATATCGGCCAGAAAATCTTTTTTGGCATAGAGCCGCGATATTTCCTGATCCAGCTTGGCCATGAGACCGCGCCGTAGCTCCTCGACATTCTGCAAACGCTTGCTTCCATTGCTTATTATCTTTTCGAATAGCTCATTCAGCTCTTCATTAAGATTATTCTTCTTTTCTTTTTTTTTCATATATTAGCTTATTTACCTCTTTATCCTAGCACATATTTCGCATTATTTAAAGCTGGATAAAAAAACCGACAGCTATCTGGCTGTCGGTGTATTTTTTAGAGGACTTCTGACTGCTGGATCTCTACAAGAGGCAGAACACGCTCTTTTTCTTTTGGATTCAATTCTTCGAGCCGCGGAACAAAGACACCACTCGGACCAAAGGCAGCCTCGCCTCCCTGCTCCAAGGCAATCGCAAAAAACATTTTACCCTTGCCTCGATTCGCCACCAACTTGTCAGTATAGCCTTTGGTGCTAAAAGCAAATTCCAAACTTTCACCCGGGCCAATCCCTTGTCTTTTCTTTTCTTCTCCAGGCTTAGCCTGCATGCTCATCCGGAGAACCAAGGAATCACCTTGCTCGCAGATGATCAGGCCCAAGCAATTGTCCCATAAAAGAGGCCTGTTGCCTTGATTGAGAAACTTGATCTGGAAACGGTAGTCATAAGCTACCTTTTGCCCTGATTTGACTTTTCCCTGGCTCTCCTTGCTGACTTTGATAGATAACAGCATTTCAGCCTTCGCTTTCTTGCTCACCTCGGGCAGAGGCCGGGCTTCGACAGAAAAGCAAAAAAGAAAAAAAATAGCCAATACTACCGACAAAAACAAACCTTTACGCTCCATTGTTTCCTCCACTTGTTAAAAGATAATAAATGAACATCAAGGCCTAAAATACCAAGTCTTCGGAAAATTGTCAATAGCACCTTTATGAAAAAATCCCAAAACGCTTTTTGGTGTGTTTGTAAATGCCAGCCAAAAAAAGGACGCCAATCATAGAGAGAATGCTTACGACTACGAAAAGATTATCAAAGCCATAACGAAAGGCCAGGAAGCCGCCGACTGATGCGGCCAGAGCCGAGCCAAACTCGGTATAGGTGCGATAGATGCCCCACTCGATACCTTCGTGATTCTTGTCGACATGGCGGGTAAAAAGCGCATACCAGCTCGGCAATGTGAAAGCAGTAGCGATTCCGTAAATTGCCTGGACTGCATAGAGTTGCATCGGAGTGTCTATTAGGATATAGAGCAAAGGGATAAGGCTATAAACAATAGACCCTAAAAACAAAGCCATGAAATCGTCACGCTCGCCCTTGCGCTTATCGATATAGCGGGCGACGGGTATCTGGAGAGCACCTTTGGAAAAAAGAAAAATAGCTTCGGCAATTCCCACCATCTCGATCGTGGCGCCGCTGATGCTATTGTTTATAAAAATCGCAAAAATGGGGCCGAAGAGACCGAAAGCAGTCAATACCAAAAAATCGGAAATAATGAGAATGCGGATGATAGGATTCACTGAACGCAGGGTCAGATAATCCTTCCAACCGTCACGACGATCTATTAGACGCATAGAGGATTTAAGTAAAAGAATAAAAAAAACCAGATTAAAATTAATTATATCACTTTAAGCATTGGCTGTATAATAAAAATACGATTTAAATAATAGACTAAAAAAGGCCGCCCCGATCGGGGCGGCCTCTTACCACCGTAAACGCTCGAATATTAATTGAGGTTTTTCTCGATTTCCTCCTTGGCAATCGGCTTGGTGCAAAAGAACCAATCGTGGCAAGTGACACCCTCTTTGCCTTCCATGCGATCCTTGGCAACGCCGCAGGAGCCGGCAGTCGGCACGATCACGTCATCGCCTGGGCGCCAATCGGCTGGTGTGGC
>CAZIGB010000069.1:0-6348 GCA_964539005.1 uncultured Gammaproteobacteria bacterium
TGGCACCGACAAGACCCAGGCAGATACGGATCAGGACGGCTACCCCGACAAAGAGGAATTAACAAAAGGCTTTTCCCCGACTGGCAGTGGCGCTCTAAAAATCGATAATTCTTTGACTGATAGATTAGTCGGCCATATCCTGATCCAAGCGGAAAAGAACGGCGAAGCCTGGTACCTGAACCCCGGAGACAAAAAGCGCTATTATCTGGGCCGGCCAGCCGATGCCCTCAGCGTCATGCGCCAGACCGGCCTCGGTATCACGGATGCAGACCTGGCTCGGGTCGATAGCTTCGAAAAATTGGCCCAGGCCGATGAGATGCCCGCCCAGATCAGCACGAACGGCAATCTAAAAACTTACAAAGACACCGCCTACGGCTATCGTGTCACTTATCCGGCTAGCTGGCTGATGAGCAATATTGCCGGCAAAGGAGAAACGCTTTTTCTCCGCAACTACAAAGACGATGTCCTCACGGAAAAGAAGGCCGTCATGACTGTCTCCTCCGCCAAGATAAACAATCTCAAGGATCTATCCGGTTTCAAGATCGATAGCAAAGAAGGCGGCAAAAAAATCGCTAGCCAAGAATCCGAAATAAACCAACACCCGAGCCTGGCCGAGACCTTCACCTTTAGCAAAACAGACAGCCTGGAAAAGACTGTCTATCTCAAAGCCAGCGAAAGCCAGCTCATAATCGCCACTCTCTTCTCCGCCGGCAACCACGACCAACACGAACAGATCTTCGACGAAATGCTAAAATCAATGGATTTTAACAATTGACCTTAAATCTCCACCCCCACCGGACAATGGTCCGAGCCGAGGACTTCATCCCTGATGAAGTTCTTTTTTATTTTAGGCGCCAAGGAGGCGGAAGCGCAGAAATAATCGATCCGCCAACCCACGTTCCGAGCGCGGGCTCCAGCCCGATAGCTCCACCAAGTATATTGGACGCGCTCGGAAAATTCCTGGCGATAACAATCAACAAAACCTTGACTGAGAAAAGAGCTCATCCAGGCCCGCTCAGTGGGCGTAAAGCCCGGACTGCCGACGTTCTCTTTGGGCCGGGCCAGATCGATCTCTTGGTGGGCGACATTATAATCACCGCAGATAAGAAAAGGCTTCTTTTTCTCCAATTTCTTGATTGCTTTGAGCAGACGATTATTAAAAGCTATCTTGAATTCGAGACGGGAAAGCTCATGATTGGCATTAGGAAAATAAACATTGGCCAGATAAAAATCATCAAACTCAATAATCTGCGCCCGCCCCTCATCATCCCAAGCAAAATGAGGCAAAGCTTCCGCCTGGATCCCCTCCCGGACCAGAGTCATTGTCCCGCTGTAGCCGGGGCGCTGGGCTGAATTCCAAAATTCCTGATACCCCGCAAAATCGAATTCCTCCTTGGTCCGGGCTGTCTCAGAGATCTTTATTTCCTGAAGACACAAAACATCAGGCATCTCTGTCCGCAAAAAATCGACAAAACCTTTCTTTACTACCGCCCGGATACCGTTTACATTCCAAGAAATTAAACGCATATGGAATAAATTTACAATTTGAAATTTACAAAAAAAGTGTCAACAAAATGAATCGATAATTGTTTGAAAATTGAAAATTGAAAATTTCAAATTTAAAATTACCACGACCCTCCTCCACCCCCGCCAAAGCCGCCGCCTACGCCGCCGCCAGAAAAGCCGGAGCCACCGGAGCCAGCTGAGGAGGGACTAGATGCAGCTGTGCTACTCAACTTGTCGCTAAAACCGCCCAGATTATCCGCGAGAGCCAGGGCCGAAAAATGCTGGCCTGGCGCGCCGCTATACCAAGCTGGAGACTGATTTTCATAAAAACCTTCGAACTGCTTGGCCCATTCTTTCTCGACTCCGAGCACCATCGCAAAAGGCAGTAATTTCTCAAATACCTCAGGCTTCTTCTCGGGCGCATTGTGGAATTTCAAACGCTCCGCCTCGGCCACGCTGAGATATTCCTTGAGACCGAGGATGTGTTCGCGAGCAAGAACACCTTTCTCTGTCCGCGCCGGCATAAAAAAAGAAGCCAAAGCGATCATTAGGCCCGACAGAGCAAAGGCAATCGCCCAGGCCAGACCGAATCTTTCAAAAAACAAAGCGAGAAATCCGACCACGATCCCGATCGTAATAAAAACAGTCCGAGTGATCTGCGGATCGCCCCGGAAATAGCCGCCAGCCGTCAGCTCATTATAAACCTCTTTCTTGAGCTCGCGCAGATCCTGATAAAAAGAATTCTTGAGATCAGACAGATAGACCGCCGTCAAAGGCAAGGACAAGCCGCTTACCTCGGCCAGCTTGGCAAGCTTTTCTTCATCCTTTTCGATGTATTGATCCTTAAAAAGCGCCATGAGAACCCTGGTTTCGCTCTCGGCCAAAGCCTGATCGCCCGACAGGCGGACAAAAGCATAATCAGACCGTTTGAACCAAGAATCTGCCTCTAAACTGACTATTTTGAGATAGCCTTTGACAGCCAATGAGATCAGATTGGCACTGAAGTCTTTATTGTCCGCCCGCTCATCCAGCAAAGTACCGACTGCCATGGGCGAGAGATAAGCTGGCGCCTCATACTGAGCCACGATCACGCCCCGACCTCGGGCATCGCGTCCCTCCTTCCGCCAGAGCTGATATAATCCAAAAGCAACCAATAAAGGCAGAAGGAGGATCAGATTATCCCAAAGCAAGGCTGCTCCGCGCGAAAAAACAGTCGGCTCACTGACTAGTCCCTTAGGAAAACCGAGCACGATCGTGAAGCCGCTACCGGCGGGCAAGATATCGTCGATAAAGACAGCTTGCTTGACTTTGCCTGCCCCTTCATAGACAAAACGCTCAGAAACGCAAGTCGTTTCACTGCCGGGCAGGCCGCTAAAACAATCCAGACTGGTCTCAGTCTCTGCCGCCAGCGCCGGCAGATCAACGATTACTTTCGTTTGCCGGATATCCGCCGGCCAATCCGTGCCAGTCACATTCCAATAAAGCTCATCTTGCTTGTCAAAAAAATTGATCGCTCGGCCGACTTTATAAGAGATAATATAAGTCAGCTGTCCGGAAACCAGCTGATCCGGATCACCGATTGTGAGCCGCAGCTTGCCCTGGCTGCGTGACTGGCTGAATTCATAGTCCTGGCCGCTCGCATCCTTGACCTCGATATCAGAAAGACGCAGTTTATAGCTCATCCCCTTGCGCTCATACTCATAGGGAAGCTCGCGATAGATGCCATGACGCTTTTCCTGGCCAAAATCATAGACTATGGTCTCACTGACAAACAAGTCGCCGTCGCTTCCGATCCGGATAGTTTCCGAAAAATCCCTGACTTCTTCGGCCCGAACGCTCGGGGTAAAGAACCAAAACAAGAACAAGAAGACAAGTAAACTGATTTTTTTCATAAAAATATGAGCAAAAGGCCAAGCTAAGACTTTGCCTTGATGATATGAGCCAAGCGCTTATTCGCCGCGCCATCCACCTTCATTTTTCTTTTTTTGGCTTTTTCTTTCTTCTCTAGCCGGAGCAAGAGCGCTTTTTCCGCCTGATCACTGTTTGGTTTTTTCATGGAAAAATGTTATAATATCGGCATGTGCATATCTTTGGCCGCCAATTACCCTTACTCACATTATAAGACAAAGCCCCTGCAATGACAAATGAAGTCCTGCCGAGCCTCAAGCGGATCGGCAAAATACTCTTCGCTCTCTTCTTGCTTTTTTTAACCATGCTGATTTTCAATACTCTGTTTTCCTTTTCCCGCATGGAAAAGAAGCTTGGAGCTGGAGAAGTCGACTACAGCCGGCTCAATGAAAAAGAGCTGGCTGCTCCGACCGACCAGAAGCTCCCCCTCCAAAACGAAGAACAATCCAAGCTCATTCTGGGGGACGGCACTAATTACAGTCTCGGCTCTAAAAAAGGCCGGATCCAGATCATCGAATTCGCCGATCTGGCCTGTCCGGTCTGCGCCAAAGCTTACCCGACGATCAGAGAGCTGGTCGCTCGCTACCCTGATGATATCCATTATGTCTTCCGCGATCTCCCGATCGTCACCAGCTTTTCCTCTCACCTGGCCCTGGCTGCGCGCTGCGCGGGCGAACAAGGCCTTTTTTGGAATATGCACGATCGCCTCTTCCAGAACCAAGATACCGAAGACCGAGCTGCCATCATGGCGCTCGCCCAAAAGACCGGCCTCAGACTGCCTGAATTCGAAAATTGCTATGACAGCCAAAAGTTCCAACCCAAAATCCAGAAAGATTTCAGCGACGCCGAAGCCCTCGGCCTCCTCGAGATCGGCACCCCGATCTGGTATATCAATGGACAGCGAGTAGAAGGAGAGATACCCTTAGAGACTTTTGAGAGGATTATTACTGAATTGAAATAAAATCAATTTATTTACAGGTATTTAATATTTCATACAATTTTCAAACAACTTATAATGACAAAATTTCAAATTACATAATTGTTTAATAAATTAGCTCTTTAAGATCGTTTAATTATTTAAAAAATTTCAAATTGAAAATTTCAAATTGAAAATTACACTATATGTACCAGATACGTATCCATGGCCGAGGCGGACAAGGCGTTGTCACCGCGGCAGAACTAATCGCAATGGCCGCTTTCTCAGCCGGACATGAAGCTCAAGCCTTTCCGGCTTTTGGCGTCGAACGCACCGGCGCGCCGATCGAAGCCTATGCTCGCATCGATGACAAACCAATCCGAACGCGCGAGCAGATCTATTCCCCTGATGTCCTTATTATCCAAGACGCCAGCTTGATCGGCGCGATCGATCTGACCAAAGGCTGCAATGACAAGACTGTCGCGATTGTCAATACCTCCCTCCCGAAAGAAGAGCTCGGTCTTTCTCTGCCTGCTGACAACATCTATACCGTCGATGCGACCGAGATCGCCCTCCGCCTCCTTGGCAAGAATATCGTTAACACCGTCATTCTCGGCACCTTTGCCAAACATATCGATGCGGTCAGCCTCGATAGTCTTAAGGCCGCAATCAAGGAAAAGTTCGGCCAGAAAGACAAAGTGATTGTCGAAAAAAACACTCAGGCCATTACCGAAGCCTACGCTCGTTAAATAACAAAGAAGCTCGCCCCTCGAGCAATTCTAAAAATATGGACAAAATTGATAAACCCGTAAATCCCGCCTCGACCCTAGTCAACAAAACCGGCTCCTGGCGCACCTATATTCCGGCTACCGATCACAAAACTTGTATCGGCTGTTCACTCTGCTCCAAAGTCTGCCCGGAAGGCTGTATTACCATGAACATGACCAAGGTCGGCCTCAAACCGGAAACCGACTATGATTATTGCAAAGGTTGTGGCCTCTGCGCGGCTGAATGCCCGGTCAAAGCGATCAAAATGTCACTTGATAAAAAATAGCACGAAAAAGAATTTTCAATTTGAAATTTTCAATTTTCAAACAATTCAATAATTTTTAATAACTGAATCCAATTTTTTAAAATTAAAAAATTTTAGAATTAAAAATTGTTTAAAAATTTCAAATTGAAAATTGAAAATTATAAATTTCCCACTATGAAACAAATACTAGAAGGCTCCCACGCCATCGCATTAACGATAAATGCCATCAAACCAGCCGTCGTTTCCGCCTATCCCATCACACCCCAGACCCATATCGTCGAGGATCTGGCCAAGCTCAAGGCAGATGGCAAGGCCAAGTACGCCTATATCCGCGCCGAGAGCGAATTCGCGGCCGCCTCGATCGTAGCTGGGGCCAGCGCGACGGGCGCTCGAGTCTACACAGCTACTAGCTCCCAAGGAGTTCTCCTCATGTCCGAGGTCATCTACAATATCGCTGGCATGCGCCTGCCAGTCGTAATGACTGTCGCTAATCGCGGGATCTCGGCGCCGATCACGATCTGGAATGATCACCAAGATGCCATGTCGGTCCGAGATGCCGGCTGGATCATGCTCTTTGCCGAGAATCACCAGGAAGCAGTCGAACAGCACATCCTCGCCTACAAGGTGGCCGAACAGCTCCGCCTCCCGGTCATGGTCAATGTCGACGGCTTTGTTCTGACTCATACCTATGAGGGAGTCAATCTCCCAGACAGCAAGCAGATAAAAGCCTATCTGCCCGACTACGCGCCTGAGCCTGGCACCTATCTCGATCCGGCTGATCCAAAAAGCTTAGGCACCTTTGCCGCGCCGGCTTATTACATGGAAATCCGCGAAAAACTGCACAACGACCTCCGTCACAGTAGCGGTATTCTCAAGCACGAATACGAGAATCTGAAAAAAACAATACCGGAGATAATCAAACCCAGCGAAAAAGAAGCCAAACACAATGACGCCCTGACCGAATATTATGGCCCCAAGAATCCGA
>CAZIGB010000070.1:0-6066 GCA_964539005.1 uncultured Gammaproteobacteria bacterium
AAATTCTTATCCAGGGGCCTTGATCTTGATCAGCCATATGGATGAATTCGTTCGTGAGGTAAAGATCAATGATTATCTCGATTTAGGCAAGCTTTGATGTATCAAATATTTTGAATAAGAGGTCAGGCCTTGGAAACATCCGAGGTCTGGCCTCTGTTTTTTTTCAGGATGTGATATAATGGATAGATGAAAAGGAATATTTTAAAAATTTTTGCTGGCTTATTTGTTTTGTTCTTAGTAGCAACTCTAATCATAAATCAGAGCATTAAAAGCTATGTAGACAATATTTGTACAGCAAATGATACTGCTCAATCTGCACTTATACTCGGTGCTAGGGTTTATGACAGTGGCCGAATGAGTCCGATATTTAGGGATCGGGTCGATACAGCCCTCGCTCTTTATCAGGCCAAGAGAGTAGAAAAGCTCTTAGTCAGCGGCGACCATGGTCAAGTTGATTATGATGAAGTGAATGCAGCCAGGGAATACCTTCTGGAAAGGGGAGTTCTTGAGAAAGACATATTTCTTGATCATGCGGGCTTTGATACCTATGACAGTGTCTATCGGGCCAAAGAAATATTTGGCGCCTCCTCTCTGATAATCGTTACGCAAAATTTCCATTTGCCACGCGCGCTATATATCGCTGACAGACTCGGGATCAAGGCTTGCGGACAGAGTGCAGATCTCCAGTCCTATGCAGGAGCAGAACGCATGGAGCTAAGGGAAGTACTCGCTCGTCTCAAGGCATTTTTTAATGTTAATCTGAATAGCAAACCGCTTTTCCTGGGTGATAAAATCGATCTCAGTGGCGACGGACGATTAACTTGGGATTGAGCAGTTGGTGGCGTTTTTTGATTTATCTGATGACTGGTCTCTTTTTTCGATTATGATATAATCTAAAGAGCTATAAGTCTATGAAAAAAATATTTACAAAAATTGGAATTGCGCTTTTTGCCGGTATTTTTATCGTATTTTTTGGTACGATCGGGATCGATGCCGTAGACAAGCGGGACCAGCTATCGGAGTCGATTATTGGTCGGCTTGTTTTTGGCGAGCAAGAGGGTCCCTGTCCGTCCGATATGGTCTTGGTTGAATACGCCCAGGGGGATTTTTGTATCGATATCTATGAAGTTTCAGCTGGAGAAGATTGTCCTTATAAGGTGCCTTCTGGCCTAACTGATTCGAAACAGAATATCGATAATCCGCAATGCGAACTAGTCTCTTTATCTGGTCGTGTTCCTTGGACAAATCTTACTCAAAATCAGGCTCAGTTGGCTTGCAAAAAGGATGGCAAACGTTTGCCTACTAATGCAGAATGGTCTGAGGCGGCCCTTGGTACGCCTGATCCAGCTGGTGACTGGGATGAGAATGATTGCCAGGTAGCTAGCAATTGGGCAGGTCAGCCAGGAGAGACTGGCAGTGGCTTGAATTGTGAGTCTTATTCTGGTGCCATGGATATGATCGGTAATGTTTGGGAATGGGTGGACGGAGGAGTAAGTGAGGGGGTATTCAATGATAGACCTCTTCCTAAGGATGGATTTGTGAATAGTATTGATCCGAGCGATGGGATGCCCTCTGAAACAGGAGCTCTGCCCGATGAATTGTACAATGAAGATTACTTTTGGCTAAAAGCGACAAAATCACGCAGTATCGCGCGCGGCGGTTATTGGAATAACAAAGAGCAGGCCGGCCAATACGCTCATTACATCGTTTCAACGCCAGCTGAAGCAGGGGGAGCGACCGGTTTTCGCTGTGTGATGAACCCGAAGCCATAGACTTTGACAAAATTTGGAAATAATGCTAATATTTAAACATATCTAAATATTGGGCTGTCAAATTTATAAACAAAAATAAAGATAAATCGCGGCTCGGAAGACACTCTAAACTATGAAAACATTCAAGGACTTGGGCCTGTCGCCTGAGATTATCAAGAGCCTCGATGAACTAGGATTCATCATGCCTTCGCCGATCCAAGCGAAGGCTATTCCATTTTTACTAAAAAGCGATCAAGACCTGATCGCCCTCGCTCAGACCGGTACGGGCAAGACTGCAGCTTTTGCGCTGCCTATTCTCGAGAAGATGAAAGGGGAGAGAAAAGAGCTCGAAGCTATCATTCTTTGTCCGACTAGAGAACTCTGTCTCCAGCTTCATGCAGATATTGTCCGCTTTTCCAAGCGTCATGGCAAGGCTAATGCCGTCGCAGTTTATGGTGGCGAAAGTATCGATCGTCAGATCCGCGGTCTCCGCAGCGGCGCCAATATCGTCGTCGGTACTCCTGGCCGCGTGCTTGATCTTATCCGCCGCAAGGTCCTGAAGCTCGCTTCGGTGCGTTGGGTGGTGCTCGATGAAGCGGATGAGATGCTCGATATGGGCTTCAAGGATGATTTAGACGCAATACTTGAAGAGACCTCGGCTACTCGCCAAACTTTGCTTTTTTCAGCGACCATGTCCCAGAGCGTACGCGCTATCGCTAATAATTACATGCATGATATTCATGAGATCAGCATGGGAGAGAAGAATAAGGGAGCAGATAATGTGACTCATCAATATTATGTTGTTAATGCAACGGATCGCTTCGAAGCTTTGAAGCGCATTCTCGATAATCTCCCAGATGTCTATGGCATCCTTTTTTGCCGGACCAAGATCGAGACTCAGAAAGTAGCTGATCTACTCAAGCAGGCCGGCTATGATGCTGAAGCTATGCATGGTGATATCTCTCAAGTTACTCGAACCAAGATCATGGATCGTTTTAAGAAGGGCTATATCAGCCTCTTGGTAGCGACCGATGTGGCGGCTCGTGGAATCGATGTGAGCGACCTGACTCATGTGATCAATTATAATTTACCGGATCAGAACGAGGTCTATACTCACAGGAGCGGTCGGACAGGACGGGCTCAGAAGAGCGGTATTTCGCTCTCGATTTTCACCCCGCGTGAGGTCCGTCGGGTACGTGAGCTCGAGAATATTATCGGCAAAACTTTTGAGCACAAGAAGGTTCCAAGTTTGACCGACGTTTTAAATCACCAGATTGATATCTTTTGTGAAAAGATCAAAGAGGCTGATGATTCCAAAATGATAAGCGAAGCAAAGATGACAGAGGTCGAGGATCGTCTGAAGAAGCTAAAAAAGGAAGAATTGATCCGCTTCTTGATTATTGATCGTTTTGGCCGGATACTAAAGGATCAGGCAAGAGAATCCGATATCAATGCCAGCGTCAAGCCGCAAAGAGACAAGATCATGAGCGGCCAGAGCGCAAATATCCGCCTTGGCATCGGCAAAAAGCAGGGCTTTACGGTCAAGAACCTCTTTGCGATATTCAATTCTGATAAAGAGCTGAAGACGGTCCAGATCGGTCGTATCAGTTTGATGCCTGATTATTCGGTATTCGGTATCGAGAAAGACGATCTCTCAGCAGTTCTAAAGCGTCTCAAGACTCTCAAATTTCAGGGTAAGAAATTAGATGCCACTGAAAGTGATGATGAACCACAGTCCTACCAGGCCAAACGCAAGCCATTCAATAAATATAACGCCAAGGGAGGAGCAAAGAAGTATAAGTCGCGATATTAAATCTCATTCAAATAAAAAAATATCGGACCAAACGGCCCGATATTTTTTTGTATTTGAGATGAGATTATTTTCCTTTTCTTCCAGCCCTTACACGGTCAGTCTCAGTCAGGAGTTGTTTGCGAAGACGGATGGCCTTGGGTGTAATTTCGAGGTATTCGTCATCGGACATGATGCTCATACCGCGTTCGAGCGATAGTTCTTGGGGCGGGGTGAGGCGGATGGCCTCGTCAGCGCCGCTGGCGCGCATATTGGTGAGCTGTTTGCCCTTGGTTGGGTTTACTGATAGATCGTTGCCTTTCGAGACGTTGCCGATCACCATGCCTTCATAGACCTCGGTAGCGGCCGGGATGTAGAGTGTGCCGCGATCCTGCAGATTGTAGAGAGAAAAGCCGAGAGCTTTGCCGGTGGCCATGGAGACCATGGAGCCGACTTCATGTTTCTCGATATTGCCGACGTATGGTTTGAAGCCGATGACACGGGTATAGAGGATACCCTCGCCTCGAGTATCGACCACGAATTCATTGCGATAACCGAGGAGGCCGCGAGTCGGGATTTCGAAGATAATACGCGTATGGCCATGTTCTGGTTTCATCTCGACCATTGTGCCACGGCGTTTGGCTAGCTTCTCGATGACGGTGCCGCTAAGTTCGTCTGGAATAGTGATCGTTACTTCCTCGAACGGCTCATGTTTTACGCCATCGATTTCTTTGATAATGACATGAGGCTGGGAAATTTGAAGTTCATAGCCTTCACGCCGCATATTTTCGAGGAGGATTGCAATATGCATCTCACCACGACCATAGACTTTGTAATGGTCGACTGAGCTAAAATCGATCTTGAGACCGACATTCACTTCCAGTTCTTTTTCCAATCTTTCTTTGAGCTGTCTATTGGTCACGAACTTTCCTTCTTTACCGGCAAAAGGGGAGTTGTTGATGAGGAAAGTGAGAGAGATAGTAGGTTCGTCGATATTGATCGCTGGTAATGCCTCTTGGCTTTCTTCCTTGCAAATTGTTTCTCCGATAAAGATATTCGGCAGGCCGGCAGTCATGATAATATCACCTGCTTGGGCGGATTCGACTTCTTTGCGCTTCAGGCCCTCAAAGGTAAAAAGCTTAGTGATTTTGCCTGTGCGGATCTTACCTTCGATATCTTTGATCAAGACACTGTCACTGCTCTTTATCGTGCCCTCATAGACGCGACTGATCGCGAGTCGGCCGAGGAAATTGTCATAAGCCAGGTTAAAAGGCTGGATGCGGAAGGGGAGAGTGGCTGCTTCAGCACTAGAGGCGACCGGAACGAGCTCGAGTACGGTATCGAGCAGGGGGTCGAGGTTTGTCGATTCATCATTTAGCTCCCGCTTGGCAACACCTTGTTTGGCGATAGCGTAGATTGTAGTAAAGTCGAGCTGCTCATCAGTTGCGCCAAGATCAAGAAAGAGCTCATAGACCATTTCTTTTACTTCGTCCGGTCTGGCGGCTGGCTTATCGATCTTATTGATTACGACAATCGGTTTAAGACCAAGGTCCAGTGATTTTTTCAAAACAAATTTGGTCTGAGGCATCGGCCCCTCCTGGGCATCGACCAAGAGTAATACCGAATCGATAGAGCGAAGCACACGTTCGACTTCAGAGCCGAAATCAGCGTGTCCTGGGGTATCCACGATATTTATCTTGGTGTCTTTATAATAGACTGAGGTATTTTTTGAATAGATGGTGATGCCGCGTTCTTGCTCGAGCTTGTCACTATCCATGCTTACTCCTTCTTCTGACATCCCGGTCTGGCGCATCAGGGCATCGGTAAGGGTGGTTTTGCCATGGTCCACGTGGGCAATAATGGCAATATTTCTTATTTCCATACAATTAAAAAATCGCTTCCTCTAAATAAGCGACTATGTTAGTCCTTTTATTATCTTTTGTATTTATACTATGAAATGGTTTGGAAGTCAAGAGCGCATATTTTTTAAAATATCGACCCCTTTTTTTAATATATCTTTGTTTACAGCAAAAGAAACCCTGAAAAAGTCGTCTCTCTTTGAGAATACTTCTCCTGGCACCACGAGGAGATTATTTTTATCAAGAGTAGAAATGAAATCGCTTTGAGTTTCTGGAATTTTGAGATAAGCATAAAAGGCGCCTTCTGGTTTACTGAATTCGAAATGATCTTTTAGTTCAGTATAAAGATAATCACGATTTTCTTTGTAGTTGAAAATTTCAAGTGTTTCATCTAGGATGCGGGCGACTGCTACTTGAGCGAAGCTTGGAGCGCAGACAAAGGTGTACATTTGGAGTTTGTTCATCGCTTCGATAATTTCTTTGGGACCATGCGCATAGCCCAATCGCCAACCGGTAATGGCAAGGTTTTTGGAAAAACCATTGACAGTAATCGTGTTTTTATAGATAGACCCAATGCTAAAAAATTTCTTGTCGTAGTCAAATGCTTCATAGATCTCGTCGGACATGATCGGGAGTTCGTGTTTTTCGGCGATCGCCGCCAATTCTC
>CAZIGB010000071.1:0-6051 GCA_964539005.1 uncultured Gammaproteobacteria bacterium
TATGCAACTAATAAGGAGAACGGAATGGCTGTGCTCCAGGCGAATGCCAAGTATCTGTCTTCTGGTCCGGTTTTGGCAATGGTCTGGCAGGGCGCTTCCGCGGTCGAGCTGGTCCGCAAGCTGACTGGCGCCACTGCTCCGCTTCTGGCTGATGTCGGCACGATCCGCGGCGATTTTACGCTCGATTCATATGCCTTGGCTGATGCAGATGGCCGCAGTGTGCGTAATCTCATCCATGCTTCTGGCACGGTCGAGGAAGCTGCTCAGGAGATCGGGATCTGGTTTCAGCCCGAGGAGTTGCTCGAATACACTCATTTGCACGAGCGCATTCTCTATGATGTAAATCTGGACGGGATCAAAGAATAATCAGCCTGCTTATATACGGGGCCGGAGCTTTGCGAGCAGAGATCCGGCCTTTTCTTTTTCCTTGTATTGACTACTTTTAAAAAATATTTTATCATGGGGATATGCGTATTTCATACCGTGCCAATCTGATTGTCATTAACAGCATTCTAGTAATGCTGGTATTTGGCTATGTCTAGAAAAAAGGGCGGTGAATCTAAAATAACAAGAAAAGCCGCCAACTAGGGCGGTTTATTTATTTTTTGCTCGATCTTTGAAAAGCGACAAGGGGTCTCTCGACCTGCTATCTTCCTTAAACCAATCAAGGAGGTCTTATGTACAGTTCGACCGGCAGTAGCGAAGGTTTTGTCCTTGGTTTTTATCGTGTTGTGGAGAAGCAGCACGGCTTAAAGAGCAGATTGGAACAAGAGAGAGACAGGCTCAGTGACCAGGAGCTGCAAGCTCTCGAATCCAAGCTCCTCAAGGTGGAAAATCAGTTCAAGCAGATGGTTGATAGCCAGATTTGGAAAAAGAATCTGCTTCGCCAGCCGACCCCACGGGTCTGAACAGGCGACTTGTCCACATTCAAAGAAAGCTCTAGCATTGTCATAAAGGCAAAACTAGAGCTTTTTTCTTGGGGAAAAATTTGGACAAAGTGTTTTTTTAGTCTGTGGAAAGGCGTTTCCAAAGGGCTTGAGCGCTATCTTCGGAGCCAAAAAAATAGTTCTTTTTCTGGTAGTATTAAGCAAAATCTATCTTATCGAAAAGGTCTTGCCAAAAGTTCTTGAAGTGCTATAATACATCTATAAGTATAAGACAGCAGAAGAGATGAATAAGTGATTTATTTCTTGTGGTGTTTTAACCAATTAGCAAGTTAGAACTCACTAGGGAAAACTAAGCAGCCGCCTTTAATCGGGCGGTTGCTTTATTTTTTGATAGCTATATGTTAATATCTTATTAAGAATCAAGTTTTGCACAAATTAAAAAAACAACAAGGAGGAGCCTTATGTCATGCTCAAGCGTGAAGGTGAAAAGAACTTTGAATGCCGCTAAGAAGACAATCGGCTCAGACCTCAAAAAGGATGGCGAGGCCAGTATAATCCTCACAGATAAGATCGTGAGTGAAATAGATGCTTCGTCCATTATCGAGACTTTCCGTGGTGAATTCATCAAGGATTATCCCCGGGTCCAATTCCTTCTGGTGGGTAGCCAACTCTCTGTCTGGGCTTCTTAGCTCTTTTTCTTCGGCACAGCTTACGCGCTGTGCCTCTTTTTTGGATAAAGCCTATGTTTAGTCGAACGGAAAAAATCAGTCTTTCAGTTATCAAGCAGATCGAGCTCCGGGCCAGCCGTTTTCCAGACGCTATCTCGCTCGCTCAGGGTATCCCTAGTTTCGATACCCCGGAATGCATCAAGCGACGAGTAGAGCGAGCGCTCCGGCGCGGGGTGGTAGCGAAATATTCTTTGTCCCCTGGTTTGCCAGAGCTTCGCGAATTGATCGAGATCCAGCTCATGAAGGAGAACATGTATTATGATTGGGAAAAGGAGATAGTCGTGACAGCTGGTAGTATCCAGGCAATCACGGCCACTATTTTGGCGATTACGGAACCAGGTGATGAGATTATTATTCCCGAGCCGACTTATACGAGTTACAAAGAGGTGATCAATTTGGCTGCTTGTACGCCGGTCTTCGTTCCGCTTGACGAGACTAGGGGCTGGGCTTTTGACCCTGCTCTTTATGAGCGGGCGATCACGCCGCGGACACGGGCGATCTTTTTTTGCAATCCGAACAATCCGACCGGCACGATCTATTCGCGCGAACAGCAGCTCGCTCTCTATGAGCTGGCAGATAGGCATAATCTATTCATTATCTCGGACGAGGTTTACAAGGATTTCATCTATGACGGACAGCCGATCTTTTCTCTGGCGGAGCGGTCGGAGTTCCGGGAAAGAGTGATCCGAATCTATAGTTTTTCCAAGGCTTATGCCATGACGGGTTGGCGAGTCGGCTATGTCCATAGCTCCGAACGGATAATCCGTGAGATTCTCAAAGTTCATGACAGCCTCGTAACCTGCGCGCCGGTGATCTCGCAATATGCGGCCATGGGCGCGCTCGAGATGGGCGAGACTGACCTAGTGGCTATGAACGCCGAATATGTGCGGCGCCGTGAGTTGATCTGCCGCCGACTGGATTCTTTGTCTCATATTTTTTCTTATGTCTATCCGCGGAGCTCTTATTATGTCTTTCCTCGTTTCAAGGGGACTGAGTCGGCCTGGGATTTTGCTTTGCAGCTACTTGACAATACTCATGTGGCGGTCGTGCCGGGCCAGGCTTTTGGTCCGAATGGCGAGAGCCATCTCCGTCTCAGCTTTGGTCGCAGTCAGGCCGATATCCAGGAAGCTTTTGATCGTTTTGATAATTATTTTCCTAAAGCTTGAAATATGAAAAGTCTCTTTCGCCAGCTCCTGCGCCTCTATCTCAAGCTGATCTGTCTTTTGGTCTTGGCTTGGCGGCGACCGATCGTGATCGCAGTGGCGGGCAGCGCAAATAAGTATTTCATCGAGAAGGAGATAAAGGATTTCTTGCTTGCGCAGGGTGAAACAGTCCGTTCCAGTCCGAAGAACTTCAATACCGAGATCGGGCTTCCGCTCGCCATCCTGGATCTGCCGAGCGGTTACAACTCTTTTCGGCGCTGGCTACCGGTCATTCGCCAGGCTTTTATGCGTCTTTTTGAGCGAAGCTATCCTCGCTTTCTGGTGGTGAGTCTCGGCTCGTCTGATCCGGGCGATATGCGCTATCTGCTCAGTATCGTGCGGCCGCGAATCGCGATCGTGTCTGATATCACGCAGCGTTATCTCGAAGGTTTTTCCGGTTTGGATGAATTCTTGGGTGAGTACTCTGATCTGGCTCGATCGCTCCGTCCAGACTCTTTTCTTATCCTTAATGCTGATAATCAGCGCGTCTTTTCTCTTTCTTCACTCAGTCGGGCTAGGGCGCTTAGCTTCGGTGAGAGCGAACAGGCGGATTGCCGTCTTATTTCGGCTGAAACCCGGCTGGATGGTCAGTTCATTTCTTATGCCTTTGAAGGGGAGACGAGGAGCGAACTTATTAAGCGTTTTGGCCGGCACCATGTCAGAGCTCGCTTGATCCGTGTTTTGGTGGCAACACTTATCCAAGAAGATAAATTATATTTGGCTAATAAAAAATAAAAAATTTCTTATTTCTGCTCCTTCCTCTTGACAAAATAGCAGAAATGGTGTAGTTTGCAATTAGTTTTGACCCCCTCGGGTCAGAAAAATTTCTCGATCATTACATCCTAATTCCTAGGGAGGGATATCATGGTACTACTTACGGGTGTTGCGTTACCGGAGTCAAAGAAGCTTTGGTCAAAAAAGATGACATTTGCTGATATTAGCCAGGCTGAACGTTTGAAGTGTTTGGAGGGGGCAGCTGGCCAATATCTCAGGAAGATTATGCCGCCGTCGGTCTGGGAGAAGTTTTTCTATATTTACATGTCGGGTTGTTATCCCGAAGATACTTCTACTATTCAGGCTTGGCTATCTGAGGCTTCTGAAATCTTTAATTGCGTCAGGGCTCGTCCTTCTGATGCTTACATCTTCAATTATCTTTACCGACAAAAGGCGGTAGTCAATGACTTTGATCGTTTTTTCTTGATGTGCCGCAGCGCGCAAGCTATCCATAAGCGCTTGATCGCCCTTTGTCAGCAGTTACCGCGGATTATCAGCTTTGAGGCAAAACGCCAGGGCTTAAAATCGGATCAGAAAGTTTTAATCGATAACATCGGCAGTGGAGACGCACTCGAATCAATCTGTTTGCTTATCGAGCGGCCCGATCTGATTTCGCGTGTCCATTTCCGTTGTATCGATAATGATCCGGAGTGTCTTAGGCGGGCGCAGGAGATGGTAGTTGAACTCGGCTTGTCGACCTGTTTCGAGTTTGTCTGCGCAGATAGTCGTGAGGTCGAATCACGCGAGGCTCACATCGGCTTGCTGATCGGGGTCCTATGTCCGGTTTCTGGCCGTCTCGGAGCCAAGATCGTTATGGACGCAAAGCGATTTCTCGGTCCAAAAGGCATTATTATTTTCTCGACTGTCCAGCAGCGGATGATACATGGCGACCCATTATGTGATCTGGTCATGCGTCTGGCTGGTTGGCAGATGGCATTCAAAGCTGAAGATGAGGCGAATGAGATTGCCCGCGCCGCCGGTCTGGTGCCTGAGAGTTTCTTCGATGACAGTTTCGGCTACAATCGAATGACTATCGCTCGTCAGCCCAACATTTTACAGAAGGTCAAAAATGCATTCCAGTGATTTGCCAGCAGGGGGTGAAAATTGTATAATAGGATATTATACGATGCTCGCCCTCTTTTTTTATGCTCGGATTAAATTTTTACATATTATCCCATTTCTTTACAGGTCTTATTTCCTTGGTTCTCGGTCTCCTGGTCTATCAGAGAGGTAAGGAAAATAAGACGAATATCAGTTTTAGTTTATTGGCTCTCTGTGTGGCGGCATGGAGTTTCTTGTATAGTATCTGGCTTCTTTCAGACAATGCTCAGGCTGGACTTTTTTTTGCCCGGGCGCTCAATCTGGCCGCTACCTTCATCCCGGTTCTCTATTTGCATTGGGTGACGAATATCTTGGTTCGGGACAGTAAACAGACCCTAGCCTTTTTTTATGTCCTTACTTTTATTTTTGCCCTTTTTAGTTTTACTCCTTTGTATATCAATGGGACTTATCCGGTTTTTAATTTTCCTTATTGGCCCCTTGCCGGTCCAGTCTATGCATTTTTTATCGTTTGTGTCTGGATTTCCTTGATCATCTATAGTAGCATTCTGCTTTTTAGACAATTGAAGCAGAGCAGAGCTTATCATCGATCTCAGATCATTTTGGTTCTAATCGGTTCATTGATCGGCTTTTTGGGCGGCTCGACCAATTATCTGCTCATGTTCAGAATCGATATCTGGCAGCCGATCGGCAGTCCTTTGGTGGCGGCTTTTCCGATCATTTTTGCCTATGCCATGGTTCGCCATCGCTTGATGGACGTGAAGTTCGTAATGCGCAAATATACTGTCGCTTTCCTGTCTTTGCTTTTGGTCCTCATGCCGACCCTGACGGTCAAATATTATTTCAATCGCTTTCTTTTGGTCCAGAGTCTCTTGGTCGATGTCTGTCTGCTCTTTTTATCTGTTTGGCTTTATCCGCCAGTCAAGCTCTTTGTCGGACGTTTTGCAAACCGTTATTTTTTCTTTTCTCTCTATGATAAGAAGCAGGTGATCGCCCAGGTTGTAGAGCGATTGCGCGAAACCATCAATATCAATCAGGTTTATGACATTATCTATCGCTCGCTCGATAAAGCGATGCATGTGAAATCTTTTGGTATCTTGCGTTATGACGAGAAGCGACAGCAGTTCCTTACCCAATTTAATATCGATTTCAATATCGGTCGGCGGGTAGTCTTTGGCCGGCACGATGTGCTGACTAATTATTTCGAAGCGGGCAACCGCTATCTTATCATTTCTCTGGCTCGGGCTTTTGAAAAAGATTCACGGATCAAAGAGGCGCTTGATCTCTTGCACGAGATGAAGATCGAAGCGATGTTTCCTCTCGTTATCAAGGAGCGGATCGCTGGTCTCATGGTCCTCGGCCCCAAGGAATCCGGCGACATGTACAACGAAGATGATCTGC
>CAZIGB010000072.1:0-5881 GCA_964539005.1 uncultured Gammaproteobacteria bacterium
CTGGCAATGTGACAACCTTCGTCTGGCGCCTGATCGCCAAGCGCAAGCAAGAAGAGGCAAAAAAGAAAAAACAACCAACAACTATATGAATAATCAAATCGGAAAACAAGAACTTTTCCATCCCGACCTAGGTCAGCCGGACACAGCCCCAAATCAGGAGCTAGCCCAGACTGCTAAGTCTCTTGCTCCTATTGTGGAAGAATTGAAAAGTCTGAGCGGTAAAGAGGGTGATAATGAAACGACTAGCCAGAAACTAGCCCTTCTCCAGCGAGCTAATGCAAAGATGGATGAGCTTCTAAAGAAACCAGGAGGAAGTTCAGAAGTGATTGATCTGGAGAAGTTTGATGAAAAAGTTGTTGAATTTTTAGAGACAATGTATGACGTTTTTCCGGATAACGGTCGTATGGCCGAGAGTCTTATTGGTATTGATTCAGATCGGGCTTGGGAGATACGAAAAAAAATTCTCGAGGATGAAGGAGAAAATATTAAAGTTATAAGGAGTCTTACGGGGCTAGATTCTGAGCGAGCGTGGTTTTTGCGCGAACAAGAAAAGGGGTGTGATGAAATAAAGGATTTGATTATTCTTGAATCTCTTGCTGGGTTAGACACTAGGCGCGCTTGGGATTTTCGTCAAGAAGCAATAGATAAGGAAAAATCTCCAGATTCTATTTTACTTAGCTTGGTTGCTTTGGATTCGGAAAAGGCATGGTCTATCCGCGAGAAATATGTCTTTGATAAAGGATTATCTCTTTATATTATTTCAAGTTTGGCCGGCTTAGAATCTGAACGTGCTTGGGAAATGCGCAAAAGACTATTGTTATCAGGATCAGATGTTAATAATTTTCTTGTCAGTCTTTCTGGACTCGATTCAGCGCAGGCCTGGGATTATCGGGATAAATTCTATTCCGATGATAAATATCGAGTAAGCATTGCAATAAGTTTGGCAGGCATTGACTCTGATCGGGCGTGGAAAATGCGAGAGAGAATGCTCTTAGATGGGGTTCAGGAAAATATAGTCGCTTTGGGATTGGCTGGTCTTGACTCTAGCCAGTCCTGGTCTTTCCGAGAAGATATTTTTGATACTACAGACGATTTTTATTCACTATTTTCAAGCCTTTCTGGCGATGGTACAACCTTCGTCTGGCGCCTAATCGCCAAGCGCAAGCAAGAAGAAGCGAGATCAAAAAATAACAGATAAATAATTATAATAATTAATTTCCGGCTTTTGATCGGATATGAAAAAATATGAAAAACTCAGAGAAAAAAGGCTTGAATGAAAAAACAGAAGTAGCCGGCTTGAGCCAAGAGGAACAGGCGGTGCAAAAAACAATGGAAACAGCAGTAAGGGGCTTATTTGGCGAGAAGGCTGAGCTTGCTTCTCATCTTGAGCGGATCAAGCCTTATCTGGCCCGCGAAAAGGATGGCCATATTATGGGTTGGAAAGAGCTGATTCCGCTCTATGAAAGCGGTCAGCTTTTTGATGATTTACGGGAAAGATTCAGAGCTAAGGAGGACGACAGTGAAGAGATCGCTCTGGAAAAAGAAGGAGATCTGATGGAGGCTGAAGAGGAGATAACAGCAGCGATCAATCAGTATTATCGCCTAAACAGACTTGAAGGCTGGGAAGAACAATGCACGGCCGCTGATAAGCGGATCAATTTCGATAATTTGGAACCAGAGCAGAAGCGATTCATTTCTTATAAATGGTTCGTCTTGCGGGAATTTGCGCAGAAAAGACGTGAACAACAAGAAAGAGATCTGGCAATCAAAAAAACGGAAAGAGCGATCAATCTGGCTCGGGAAAAGGGCGACTGGCGGAAGGTCCAGCTTTGGAATGAAAAATACAAGAAACAACTGGCCGAATATGAAGAGGCGGCGCTATCTTCTCCAGAGGCCTTTTTTTATGAAGCGAGCAATCGGCTTCTTGAGGCTAAGAACGTTTTTGATGGTAGGGGCGGAATAGTGGAGACGCCTTATGTCAAAGAGACCTTGAGCTTGATTGATTATCAGATAAAAGGCGGTCGTCACATATTTATTCATGGCGAGCTAGGCAGTGGCAAGAGCGAGTTGGCCAAGCACTATGTCCGGACCAGATGCGCTCCGGCTGCTATCCGACGTTGGGACGAGGAAAACCCTCGTCCTGCAGATCCGGAAAAGATCGAAGCTTGGGAGAAAGAACGGGAAGAATACCTAGCCAATCCCTTCTATCTCATACCAGGGAACAAGAACATCGATATTGATATTTTTTTCGGGGGGAAAAGCATTCAGGCCAAAGAGAATAAAACACCTGAGGAGCAGGCAGAAATAATCGACGCCGCTATCCATCGATTGAGAAAGGAGCGGGAAGAACAGGGCCGTCAGCTCGAAAAAGAGGAGGAAAAGGACCTTCGCGATGCATATAAGGAGAGCTTTAAGAGTTTTGTGGAAGTTAAGCCTTATCTCGGTCTTTTTTATAAGGCCATGAAAGAAGGCAAGCCCCTGATCCTTGACGAGATGAATGCCATACCGCACACCGCATTGATCGCTTTGAATGATTATCTGACCCTTAGGCCAGGGGACAGAGTCAATCCGATAATCTCGAATCTAGAGCCATTCATATTGAAAGAAGGCTTTTCTGTGATTGCGACTGGCAATTGGAAGCCTGAAGACGGAAAACATTATTTCGGTCGTCAGGGCTTGGATGCCGCTTTTCTTTCCCGCTTCGGTATCGTAGGCTATGATTATCTGCCGAATCGGACAATCGGGGAGACGGTCGAGACTGATCCTGAGTCAAAAAGAAGAGAGAAAGCCGAGAGTGAGCTGCTTGATATTATGGTGGCAAAGCTATTGGATCCGACGCTTGGACTTTGGGCACCGAAAGACACCTTGCCCAAGCTTCGCAGTTTGGCAAGATCGGCGCGGATTCTTCAGAATGCCTATTCAGAAAAAAAGGAAGGAGAAACAGAGATAGAGGACCCGACTGAAGGCGGGCGCGCAAAGCTCAAGGATCTTCTTCAGGAAAACGTTTTGTCGATACGCCATCTTCTGCCCTTGCTTGAAGAATGGCAAAAAGAGGGTTTTAGTCGCAGTCTGGATGAAGTGGTCATGCGGGATTATATTCATCGTTCTTCGGCCGCTCGGGGCAAGGAAAAGATGGCTCTTTATCAGATTCTCCAGACTCAGGGTCTTTTTCAGACATATGAAGGTTGGCCAAACGGACTTACTGCTGATGGTCTCCAGGCCGTTCTCGAGGATCGGGCAAAGGGTGGACAACGGATAGCGAGCGTGATGCACGGACATGACAAGCTGACCGGAAAACCCAGGTCTGAATCGGTCGGTGAGATGCCAGAACTTGTTTATACTCCGCCAATCGAGGTAATCGAAGAGCTTTTTGGCCCCTTACCTGAGCGGAAAGTGATTCGAAAAAGACTTTTCAAGATTGGAGAAAATATCAAGGTGGCTGACCCAGAACTGATGCGCAGTCTGGAGGCTGAATTGGAAAAGCTGAGCGAAAAAATCAAGCGATTAAAAGAAGGCGGTTTTGTGCTTGATGAAGTCGATGAAGAGACTTTCCGAGAATTGGAAAAAATAATCGAAGCCCAAAAAGAAGGCGAATAAATAAGTCTAGTCTTTAATATTAGCACCCGCAAGAAAAAACAGATTAGAAGCGTATTAGTAAGTAGTATAATAAAAATAAAAAATATGCAGAAATACAAACAAGCCGCTCTAGCGATCGCTTTCCTTACTCTTGTCTTTTCTGGAGGGCTTACCGTAGGGCTAGCCAGGACAGCGGAACGGGATAGCCGTAGTCAAGGCGAAAAAGAAGAAATGATTTTGACGAGCTTCGAAAATGGCGATTATGATACCTGGCGCCGTCTGCTCGGGCAAAAGGGTAAGATTTCTGAAGTAATTACCAAGGAAGAATTCCAAACCTTCATCGAGGCTCGCGAAAAAGCTCGTTCGGGAAGGTATGAAGAGGCGATTCTTATCGCCGAAAAACTAGAAAATAAGCTAAAAAGCAAGCTTTTTGTCGAGAATCTTAGCTAGTTTTTATTTTTAAAATCATTGACTTTTACTTCTCTTCGTGTTAGAGTGAAAAATCTTTCCAGAGGGGAAAGAATTGTTCTTAAATCTAAAAAAAGTCAGGAGGAAAAGATGAGTATCAATCAGGTAATGGAGCTGAGCCGCCAGGGTAACCCGGGACAATTGAATTATCAGGTAGAACAGATGATAAAAGCTCTTGGTGGCACGAAGCAGTGGGATCTCGTGATCCAGGGACGCAAGCGGATCAAGCTTGAGGATAATTATCCGCAGAGCGATGTCAGCTATATTACGGCCGATGGCGATCTTATCTTGCAAAGGGAAAAGTCGGAAGGCATTGTCTTGCCCGATCCGAAATACGGCTTGTTCAAGCCGGATCTGCAAAACTATATCTGCGCGAAGCGTTTGCAACGCTTGCAGGATATTTTGGGGTTGGAGACAGTGCCTCATGAGGATGTTTTTCTCATGAAAAGCGTTTCCTTGGCCGCAGAAATCTATGATTATGAGGGTGATTGGCCCACGATCAGGAACATATTGCGAGCTCCCTATTTTCCCATCTATCAGCCACCGCCAAAAAGTTTGGATATCGGTCAAGAGGCTCTGCGCTATGTCTTGGCGCTTGGTGAAACGAGCAAGCTCAATGTCGGCGGTTTTTCCGCTAATCCGGTCTGGACGAATGAGGCCAGCTTGCGCGTCGATAGTGCCTATGAAGACATTATCAACTCTGAGCAGGCCGAAGAAGGGCAGCTTGGCTTGTTTTTCCCGCTGGCTTTGCAGGGCTACAGTCTTGATGCGGCTCTTCGCGCATTGTCGGAATTGCCGCCTGGTTTTTGCCTGAGCGGCTATTGTCCGCTCGTGGCTGGAATCATGTATCCGGAGGTATTTTTCCGCAGTCTCGATACCGTCCATATCGGTATGGGGGCCTTTTCTTGGCGAGGAAAAAGATCCATGCAAGAGAGCCGGACCATGGTTATGAGTATGAACAGCTACAAAGGGGATCAGAAACGGATCCTCTTTTCCTGGCTGGATCTACATGAGCGCCCTTATGCATTTAACAGCATCGGGCTGAGCTATTTTGCCTGAAATTCGGGCTTATAATCCTATAAACACGGGAACCTCGGTTCCCGTTTTTTTATCTTGACGAAAAAAAATTTTTTTGCTAATATATTTTCATATGAGAGGAAATTCACTCCAAATCAATAACTACGGCTACTTTTACGCTTTCTGGTTTAGACGGCCGGTTTTGATTTGTGGGAATTATTAGAAAAGGATAATTCGAATCAATCAGGACCGGCTAAAAGGTAGCCGGTTTTTTTGTTCTTTCCAAATAAGTTTTAGTTGGTTTTTTAGCTGGTCCCAATCTCGGGGTACTATAAAAAAGAAAAAGGAGAAAAGAAGATGTCTGCAATGATCGATGTTCAGAAATACCTGCAGGGAAAAAAGGTGTTGGCTGTAGAAGAAAAGCACGCAATTTTTTTCTGTTATCATCAAATGCTGACTGAGCAATCAGAAAATTTCGAAAAAGCCTTTCTGAATGGCGCAAAGGTTGATAAAAAAATCAAGCAAACAATCGATGAGTTGATCGATCGCTTGAATCAATCCTCTGCCAAGAAGGACAAAGCAATCTGCATCCAGGGCGTAGAAGATCTTTACCGGGGACTTAAGGAGTTCCAGTCTATGATCGAGAAATTCGGCCCGCCCACGATGAGCTATGTCAATCATCGGGTAAAAGCCATTCTGGATCATCTCTTTGTGCTGAACAACTAGACGCTCGAATCATTCGAGTCACCAACAAACGGGGGAAAGATTTATCTTTCCCTCTTTTTTATTTTAGCATGAATAAATGAGGCCTGGCCTCTGT
>CAZIGB010000073.1:0-2979 GCA_964539005.1 uncultured Gammaproteobacteria bacterium
ATATAGTCACCTGGGACCACACCACCCTTGATCTCATTGACAAAAATACTGCCAGCGCCCTCTTCCTGAGGTTCGACCCGGATCCAGCAATGTCCGTATTGGCCGCGTCCACCGGACTGCTTGATGTATTTTCCTTCTGCCTCGGCTGATTTGCGGATAGTCTCACGATATGATACCTGGGGTTGGCCGATATTGGCTTCGACTTTGAATTCGCGACGCATCCGATCAATGATGATATCCAGATGCAGTTCACCCATACCGGAAATAAGAGTTTGATTTGTCTCTTCATCGGTCTCGACTCGGAAAGTCGGGTCTTCTTCGGCCAGCTTCTGGAGAGCAACACCCATCTTCTCTTGATCAGCCTTGGTCTTTGGCTCGACCGCGATCTTGATGACTGGCTCCGGAAAGACGATCGATTCGAGATAGAGCTTGCGACTCTCATCGCAGAGCGTATTGCCGGTAATAGTATCTTTGAGACCGATTACAGCCGCGATATCGCCCGCATAGATTTCCTTGATCTCTTCCCGAGAATTAGCGTGCATACGGACGAGACGGCCGATGCGCTCGCGCTTGCCGGAAGTAGTATTATATATATAGGTACCGGATTCCAATTTACCGCTATAAACGCGGACAAAGCAAAGCTTACCGACAAAAGGATCAGTCGCGATCTTGAAAGCGAGTCCGGAAAAGGGCTCATTGTCGTCAGCTTTGATGGCGATCTCCTTGCTCTCGTCATCGATATCGACTGCCTTGATAGGTGGCACATCGAGCGGAGACGGGAGATAATCGATGACCGCGTTAAGGGCGAATTGGACACCGATATTCTTGAGAGCCGTACCAGCCATGACCGGAAAAAGCTCGGTTGCGATCACACCCTTGCGGATCGCCCGCTTGAGCTCCTCGACTGAGATTTCTTCACCGCCCAGATACTTTTCCATAATTGATTCATCGCATTCGACTGCCCGTTCAACCATCTCTTCCCGATACTTCTTAGCCTCATCCAAAAGCTCGGCTGGAATCTCGACCTCGGTGATCTGCTCGCCGAAAGCACCGTCAAAACGGTAACCCTTCATGGTAATGAGATCGATCACACCCCGCATGTCATCCTCGGCTCCGATCGGCAGCTGGATAGCAACCGCCTTCTCATTGAGACGATCACGGATAGAATCGAGGCTCATCTTGAAATCAGCGCCGAGCTTGTCCATCTTGTTGACAAAGCATAAACGGGGAACATTGTATTTGTCAGCCTGGCGCCAGACAGTCTCGGACTGCGGCTCGACTCCGGCCGCACCGTCAAAGACAGCCACCGCGCCATCGAGCACGCGGAGCGAACGCTCTACTTCAACGGTAAAATCGACGTGACCTGGAGTATCAATGATATTGACACGATTGTCCTTCCAAAAACAGGTCGTGGCGGCCGAAGTGATAGTAATGCCGCGCTCTTTCTCCTGCTCCATCCAATCCATATCAGCGGCTCCATCATGAGTCTCACCGATCTTGTGCTTCTTGCCGGTATAAAAAAGGACCCTCTCCGTAAAGGTGGTCTTGCCAGCATCAATGTGAGCCATGATGCCTATATTCCTAGTTTTCTCAAGTGAGTATTCTCGTGACATACGTAGATTAATTCACAATTTGAAATTCACAATTTGAAATTTTCAAATCTTTATATTTTTTTCAAATTGAAAATTGAAAATTTCAAATTGAAAATTTATTTATCAATATCTCCTTGCTTTGCCCTAATACGATCCTCTATCCCCTTTATTTCCTTTTCGGCCTGTATCTTAGTCTCGACGTATTCCTGGGGTAGTGGTTTTTCTGTTTCTTTCTGATGAAAAAAATCCGTAAAATAAAGGATAGCGATGATCATGAGCACCATGAGGAGCCCGACGAGCATCGCATAACCTCCTTGTTCCTTATTTACCGACATAGGGCAATATGTGAAATGCTTAGCGGGCAAAATGGGCAAAAGCCTTGTTGGCTTCAGCGGTCTTGTGCATGGTCTCACGCTTGCGGATAGCAGCGCCTTCACCATTGGAAGCAGCCAGGATCTCATCAGCCAGCTTGATGCTCATCGGCTTGCCCTTGCGGGAAGAAGCAGCCTCGATCAGCCAGCGGCAACCCAAGGCAAAACGGCGTTCACCACGGACCTGATAAGGGATCTGGTAGTTGGCACCACCGATACGGCGACCACGCACCTCGAGGAGAGGAGAGATCTTTTTGAGCGCCTTATTAAAGATGTGGCGTGGATCCTGCTTGGTGTTTTTCTTGATAATCTCGAAAGATTCATAAACCACAGCCTGGGCTGTTGCCTTCTTACCATCCTGCATTATGTAGTTTATGAACTTGGAGATGTCGGCATCATTGTAGCGGACATCACCTTCGATCTTTCTTTTGGGAGCTTGTTTGCCTCTCATATTTTGAACAGTTTATCTATCTAGTATATATAATGGATAATTATGCCTTTTTCTTCTCGATCTTAGCGCCATACTTGCTACGAGCCTGCTTCCGGTTTGCCACCCCTCTGGTGTCATAGACGCCGCGGACGATCTTGTAGCGCACACCAGGCAGATCAGCTGTTCGTCCAGCCTTGAGCATGACGATAGAATGCTCCTGAAGATTGTGTCCTACTCCCGGGATATATCCGGTCACTTCCATACCATTTGACAAACGCACACGGGCAATCTTCCGGAGAGCGGAGTTCGGCTTCTTTGGCGTAGTCGTGGTCACTTTCAGACAGACACCTCTCTTAAAAGGGGCGCCCTTGCGGAGAATGGTCCGCTTGCGATGCAAAGTATCCAGCGTGGTCTGCATAGCTGCGTATTTCACCTTGTTTTTCTTGCTTGTCCTGCCTTTCTTAACAAGCTGATTGATAGTTGACATAATTTCTTAGCTTGATTTCTATGTATGATTATCAGTTAATAAAACAAACCCGTTCTGGCGGGTGATCATCAAAATGCTATTCCAATTTATCAAAAACTT
>CAZIGB010000073.1:3079-4553 GCA_964539005.1 uncultured Gammaproteobacteria bacterium
ATATAGCCAAAGCCGAACCAAACAAAAGCAAAAACGATAAACATGCCATAAGGCTCGATACTCTGATAGATTTCCTGGAGACGAGCTGGCAGAAAAGGCGTAATAACTTTAGAGCCATCCAGAGGCGGAATCGGCATCAGATTAAAAACCATGAGCAGAACATTGATAAAGACGATAATCTGGATGAAGTAGACAAGCTGTTCGGAAGCAAAGGGCACGAAACGGAGCAGAAGACCAAAAAAAACTGCTACAGCCAGATTGGCCAGTGGTCCAGCTATCGCCACCTTGGCCCCGCCAAAACGCTGGTCGCGCAGATTATAAGGATTATAGGGGACTGGCTTGGCCCAGCCGAGCACAAAACCGGATCCGCTGGCAATAAAAAGGAAAGGCAAAAGGATCGATCCGATCGGATCGATATGCGGGATCGGATTCAAGGTCAAACGCCCAAGATCCTTGGCCGTCGTATCCCCCAGTCGATCAGCCATCCAGCCATGCATATATTCATGGATGATAGCGGAAAAGATAAGGACGATTACTTGGAAGATTATTATTTCAGTGGACATAGTGGGCGGTGTATTATTAGGAAAAACGCATCATCCTCAATTTTCAATTTGAAAACAATTTTGAATGATTTAATTTTCAATCTTCTGACTTTTATCTTAAATGATACTAAAAAGATAGAGAAACTGTTTGAAAATTGAAAATTTCAAATTGAAAATTTCAAATTGCGTGGCTCTTGCCTTTTTCCTTTTATCATGTTATGTTAATCCCTGCAATACCTATTAGCAAAAAATAAAGCATATGGCCAAACAATGTGATGTCTGCGGACGCAGTTCTACCAAAGGCGCTTCCCGCTCCCACTCTAATATCAGGACCCACAAGCGGCAGAATATCAACCTGCAATCCAAGCATATCGAGGGCGGCAGGATCAAGATCTGCACGAAGTGTCTGAAAACGGTGAGCAAAGCCTAAAAGCTTCAGACCAGATAAGACAAAAAGATTATCAACGCGAGTACTAGCAATAATATTGCTAGTATTTTTGCGAATGACTTTCCCATCTTGTCTGGGTCGATTAGCATAAGATTCTCAGACTAGATTTAACTTTTTCTTGACTAGCTCGACCACGTCCTCCAGCCGCCAGTCCGTCTTGACCAAAAAGTCGAACACGCCATAGTCGGCCACTTCCGAAACCGAATCCGGATCCGAAAGATTTGTCAGCATGATGATCGGGACCTCCTTGCCCCAGTTCGAAGACTCGCGGATATTCTTGGTCAGGCTCACGCCGTCCATCTTGGGCATAAGGATGTCTAGCATGACCAGGTCCGGCTTTTCCTTGTTGGCAAGGGCTAGACCCTCTTCTCCGTCCTGGGCCGAAAAAACCACAAAACCACTCAGCTTAAATTTTTCCACCAGCGCCTGGCGCATCGCATCCTCGTCCTCCACGATCAGGATTTTTTTTTCTTCAGTTGACATA
>CAZIGB010000073.1:4653-5844 GCA_964539005.1 uncultured Gammaproteobacteria bacterium
ATCTTTGTGTTCATTTTCAGGCGAAAGCAATAAATCAAAACTCGGTGATTGGAACCAGATCTTGCCGCCGCTTTTCTCAATGATCGCTTTGCTAATGTAAAGACCGAGGCCAGTCCCGACCGATTCGATCTTTCTCACATTATCAGCCCGGAACATCTTTGTAAATATCTTGGGCTGCTGTTCACGCGGAATCCCGCAACCAGTATCGGATATCTTGATCAGAACATCATTTTCCGTCTTGCGAATGACGATCTGAACCAAACCGGCTTCAGGCGTATATTTGATGGCATTAGAAAGGATATTTTCAAAGAAAATACGGGTTAGCCGCGGATCAAGATTGATCTCGGGCAACTCGTCAAACTTCTTCTTGATGACCAACTTCTTGACTTTAATTTCTTTTTCTAGCTTCAGAAGCGCCGCCTCGACCTGGTCTGTGATGACTGTCGGCTCCGGATCGATCGAAAAAGTGCCGACATCGATCCGTGAAACATCAAGCAGCGCATTGACAAGCTCGATCAATCGTTCATTGCTCGTGTATACTTCCTGGAGGAATTTGTGCTGTTCCGGATTCAGTGGACCGGCATCGCCAGAAACGATGAAATCGACATACCATTTGATGATCGAGAGCGGTGTCCGGAGCTGATGGGAGGCCAAAGCGACAAAATCGGACTTAGCCCGAGACAGTTCATGGTGCTTGGAGACATCTTGGGCGATCCCGGTCGACAGACGGCTTACCAGCTCGTTTAAAGCGTGAGACAATTGCCCAAGCTCATCATCGGTGGACGCTGGGAATTTTTTGGAAAAATTGCCCGCCGCCAATTCTTCGACCCGGAAAATGATATCGACAACCCGCCGAGAAACTTGTTTTTCCACATAATAAGCCGCAGCCAAGGAGACCGAAATCAAGGCACCCGCCAGCATGAGGAAATCGAAAAAAGAAGCATCAGACAAAAAATAGGCAAAAAGCAGGATAAAAACCGCAAAAGCGGTCAAGATAAAAAATAGCCGGTTAGCTATCGTAAAATTTCTTTTTTTTGTAGGCATGGGTTCTGGCTTAATCCCTATTATTTTACAATAATTTAGAAAAAATGTAAAATCTGCCCATCAAAAAATATAAGGACAAAAATTGACTTGACAAATCAAGTCTTGACCAGTAAAATAGGACGGTTATCTGCCCTAATATCAGGCATC
>CAZIGB010000074.1:0-5826 GCA_964539005.1 uncultured Gammaproteobacteria bacterium
TCAGGCAGAGCTTCCGGAAGATACTTCATGAGAAAATCAATCTCGGCTTGCTCTTTGGCCGCAAGCTCGGGTCGATTGCCCTCTGTATAGAGCGCGATCGAGTCTTTACGTTTCTTGACCTCGGTCTTGATAAGGGCTTGGGCTTCCTCATCCGTGAGCTCGGCCTTGTTGCCAAGGTCGATCTTCTTGTACTTCAGGGCCGAAGAAAGCATACGGAGGATAGAGAGGTCGTCAGCGCGCTTTTCGCGCATCGCGTTCTTCAAGTCCTCGTTTATCTGGTCTATAAATGGCATATAGTTCGCTTTAAGCTTTACCAGCTGCGTCGGGTATCTTCTTTGAGCCGGCCGATCTTCTTCAAATATTCTTTCTTCTCGCGCATCTTCATGCTGGTCAGAGCATAATCCTTCTGCTTGTTCTTGCTCATCTTGTCCTTGTGATACTTGTTCTGACGGACTTCATGCAGCTTGCGGCTGCGGATCAGAGCCCGATTGAAACGTCGGAGAAACGCTTCGAAACTTTCATTCTTTTTTCTCTTGAATTCCATAAGGGTCTAACACCTTCCTTCCTAGTAGTCTGGCCATCCGAGATGGCTCTGGTCCCTCCTTTCCCGCTCGGGAAAGGAGGAGACACAGCCATCTGGCAAGCGCAGTTTATTCTTTCTTAGGATCGAGCCGTTTAGCGAGCTCGACATATAATTTCTTGAAATCGATGACTTCCTGAGTGCCGAATTCCATATCTCGGACCATGATCGTGCCATCGAGCAATTCTTTCTGGCCCATTATGAGACAGAATCTGGCTCCGAGCCGGTCTGCTTCCTCGAGCTGATTTTTCAGGCTGTCCTTGGTAAAGGCCTGGCGGACGCAGAATCCGGCCTTGCGCATCTCCTCGAAGAGGACCATCATCTTGCGCTTGGATTGCTCGCCGAGCTGAGCCAGAAAAACGATAGTCTGTTCGTCTTCCTTGAGCGGGATATTCTTCTCTTTGATTTTCATGATCACGCGCTCGAGACCGATCCCAAAACCGCAGCTCGGCGTCGGGCGACCGCCCATCTGCTCGACCAAGCCGTCATAACGACCGCCGCCACCGAGCGAAGCTTGGCGTTTAGGAACTGTCTGGCCGGATTCTTCATCTACCTCAGTACCGCTGTCTTCATCAAGCGGCGTAAGCTCAAAGACTGTCCGGACATAATAATCGAGACCACGGACAAGGAAAGGATTGAGATTATAAGGAACCTCCTGTTCATCCAGATACTCAAGCACCTTGATGAAATGATCGCGACAACCGTCACAGAGAAAATCCACGATCTGCGGCGCATCATCCCGGAGCACCCGACAAGTCTCTTCTTTGCAGTCAAGGATACGGAGCGGATTCTTCGTAAGCCTTTTCTGGCAATCCTTACACATCTTGGAGCGTTTCCCCCGCTCTTTATAATAAGCGATTAGCTTAGCGACATAATCCTTGCGGCAGTCCGGGCAGCCGATCGAATTGATCTGGACCTGGACCGGAATCTGAAGCTCGGAAAAGAAATTGTAAGCGATCAGGATAAGCTGGGTATCAGCCACCGGACTATCATCACCAAAGACTTCGAGATCGAATTGGGTGTGCTGGCGTAAACGGCCGGATTGAGGCTTTTCGTGACGGAATAAAGGACCCATCCAGAGCATCTTGACCGGTTGGGGCAGATTGAACATCCCATGCTCGATATAAGCCCGGACCAAGCCTGGCGTTGCCTCGGGCCGGAGAGCGATTTTCTCGCCGCTCCGATCGATAAAATTGTACATCTCCTTGGAGACGATATCCGTCTCTTCTCCCGAAGAACGTTCATAGAGATCGCTATATTCGAGAATCGGGGTCGATATCGGGTGAAATCCGTAAACATTGGCCAGATCCCGCGCCTTGCGCTGAACCAGCTCCCAGTATCTCTGCTCACTCTGGAGAACATCCTTCATGCCACGGAGACGATGCATGCGCTGGATCTTCTTCTTTTTAGCATCCTGGTTCTTAGCTCCCGCCTTTGCCTTGGGAGCGATCTTTTTCCTTGGCATTTTCTTATGTTAAATAATCTTAATTAGACATGGAGCTCTCGGTATACTCCTCTGTGTTGAAAAAAGTCATCCGATCAAAAGGAAAACCGCGCAACAAGACCCGGCCCGTGATAAAACTCTTGTTAACCGGCCCGAAACTGCGGGAATCTTTGCTTGAATTCCGATTGTCACCAAGCACGAAATATTCGTCCTCTCCGACTTCGATCTTGTCATCCGTATTGCTATAAGTCCGCAGATCGGCTGGCAGATAGGACTCTTCCAGCACGAAACCCTGGAGATTCTCGGCATTATAGATGATTACTTGGCCGTCCTTGATCTGGACAGTCTCGCCTGGTAGGCCGATCAAACGCTTGATAAAGAATTCCTGCGGGTCCTTGGGATAGCGAAAGACGATTATATCACCTCTTTTCGGCGCATTAAAACGATAACTGATCTCATCAATGATAAGATACTCGTGATCATAAAAATTCGGCTCCATCGAAGCGCCCTTCACGTAAAAAGGCTGGATCAGGAAATAACGAATCGGAATGATAATTACCAGCGAGATCACGACGATCTTCACGAGTTCAAAAAGGAAAAGAAAGAAATTTTTCATGGGGTTAACTGAGTGCAAGCAATAAAATAGGCGTATTTACGCCTTTTTGATTATTCTTACATCTAAATGGCTAGCTCACTCTAGCCTTTGAATAATATAACAATAATATAAATAAAAATCAAGTCCTAAAAACGGGTCCAGTATTCCCTACTACGCCAAGCGAGTAGGGATTATTCAAAAAAGCCAAAATATTCCCTGACTTGCAATTATAAAGAATAAATTGTATAATCCCTAGGAAATATCAGCAATACCGTCGTATTGCTTGTTTATTGTTTAAAAGCAAAAAAATACTTATGAATGAAGAAAAAATGGACGAGGCAGTCCAGGATAATATACAAGCTAATATCGAAGAAAAACCAAAGAAAAAAGGCCGAAAACGGCGCCTGATTCTCAAAATCGGCATCTATTTCGCCATTTTCTTGGGCGTAGCCTCGATCGCCTTCGGCAGTCAGATCTTGGTCTCAAAACAGAGTTCTACTTCTTGGGTCGGAAAACTGCCTATTTTCAAACAGATCAAGCAGTTGGCCGAGAGCGCTGACAAGGATCTTAAGGGTGAAGAATTAGACCGAATCAATATCCTACTCCTCGGCATGGGGGGCAAGAATCATGATGGCGGCTATCTGACCGACACGATAATGATAGTTAGCATCGAACCCTCTACCCAAAAAGTCGCTATGATTTCGATCCCCCGTGATCTTGCCGTCCCGATCGAGGGTATGGGTTGGAAAAAAGTAAACAGTGTCAATGCTTTTGCGGAAAAAGAAGAACCAGGCTCAGGCGGGCTAGCCGTTAGCCAAGCAATCAGCGATCTCATGGATATTCCGATCGACTATTTTGTCCGGGTCGATTTCCAAGGCTTCATCAACATCGTTGATAAGCTCGAGGGTATCGAGGTCGATGTCGAGAATCCTCTCGATGACTATGCCTATCCGGTCATGGGCCAAGAAGACGGACCTTGGAATTCCCGCTATGAACATCTGCACGTCGAAGTCGGACCCCAGACCATGGATGGCAGCCTCGCTCTCAAGTTTGCCCGTTCCCGCCATGGTGTCGGCGGTGAAGGCTCGGATTTTGCCCGCGCCAAGCGACAGCAGCTCATTATCCAAGCTGTCAAAGAAAAAGCCTTCCAGGCCTCCAATCTCCTCAAGCCGACCATGATTGCCGGCATCATCAGCGAGCTTTCCGAGCACGTCAGCACCAATCTGAAGATCTGGGAAATCCTGAAGCTAAAAGACATGCTAGAGGGGGTAGACAAGAGCAAAATCACCAACAAGGTCCTCGATAATAGCGCCAATGGCCTGCTCATGCAGATCAGCTCGGCCGACGGGGCTTATCTCCTCGGGCCGAAGAGCGGCGACTTTTCCGAGATCCAATATCTAGTCAACAACATTTTTGCGGAAGCTCCGGCTGAGACCAAGGGCGAAGTCAATACGGAAAAAGCAACGATCGAAGTCCGCAATGGCACTTGGATCAATGGTCTGGCCTCCAAGGTCGCTCTTGACCTTGAGAAATACGGCTTCGAAGTCATCCGCATCGGTAACTCAAGCCGACAAAACTTCCAGAAATCCGTCATCTTCGATCTTTCTGGCGAGAAAGAAAAGTCTCTTTCTATTCTGCGTGAAAAAACCGGTGCCAATGTCTCCTTTGGCCTGCCGGATTGGCTGATTACCGAAATGGAACAAGAACTGAAAGACGAGACCAATCCTGTCCAACCTGACTTTCTCCTCATCATCGGCCAGGATGCGGACAAGACCAGCTCAGGAACAGAAAATCCCGATAATAATGATAATAAGCAAGAAAATGGACAATAAGAAAAAAGAAGCCTATCCGATGGTCGTTCTCTATGGCCGCACTAATGTAGGAAAATCCACCCTTTATAACTGCCTGATGGAAAAACGGCTCGCCCTGGTCTCGGATATCGCCGGCACGACCCGCGATGCCAATGACGGCCTCATGGAATGGCGCGGTCTGACCATGCATCTCGTCGATATGGCTGGAGCCATGGAAGAGAAGATGATGCGCGCTAATTTCAAAAAAGATGTCTTTGACGTCGAGAAACAAGTCCAAGACAAAGCCAAAAAATACCTGAAAGAAGCTAAGGTCATCATACTCGTCTGTGACGCGCGCGATGGTCTCCTGCCCGAAGACAAGGAAATAGCCAAGGGGCTACAAAAAAAATATCGGGACCGTGTCATCCTGGTCACCAACAAAGCCGACAATCCCCGTATCCGCCGTGAGACCCATGAATTCCAAAAACTCGGTCTAGGCGAACCAGTCCCAGTCTCGGCTGCTTCTGGATCAGGCACTGGCGACCTGCTCGACTTGATTTATGAGCGTCTCAAAGACGAGAAAAAAGAAATGCCCGCCCCTACCGAGAAAACCCCGCTTCGCATCACGGTCATCGGCAAACCCAATGTTGGCAAATCGAGCCTCATCAATAAGCTCTGTGGCGAAAATCGACAGATTGTCAGCCATCTCCCCCACACTACGCGCGAACCAAAAGATATCGAGATCAATTGGAAAGATCGGGAAATTCTCTTTATCGATACGGCTGGCATGCACAAGCGTGGCCTAAAAAGCGTCAAACGTACCCGCGAAAAAGAAAGCCTCGAACGCCTCTCGATCGGCAAATCCCTTTCTACCCTGCATGATGCCGATATCGCCCTGCTCGTCATCGATATCTCCGAAGAAATAACCCAGCAAGAAGCCAAGATCGCTGAGGCGATTACCAATAACAAGTGCGGTCTCATCATCGTGGCCAACAAATGGGACAAAGTCGCCGAAAGAAATACCAAAGCCTATACTGAGCTCATCTATTCCCATTTTCCTTACGCCACTTGGGCGCCCATCCAATTTATCTCCGCCAAAAGCGGCGAAAAGGTCGAGAAACTCCTGGATCTGGCCCTCGAGATCGAAACACAGAGACACATCGAGCTCAATGACAATATTCTCTCCAAATTCATCAAACAAGTCATTTCCCATCACCGGCCAGTCAAGAACAAAGGCACGAAAAAACCTTATGTACACAAATTCTTCCAGACCAAGGTTTGTCCGCCCAAATTCACATTAAAGATCGGGGCCCGCGATACTGTCCATGATTCTTATGTCCGCTTTGTCGAGAATCAGCTCCGGAGAAAGTTCGGCTTCAAAGGAACGCCGATCACTATCTATATCGAAAAGAATCGC